>PMIH01000298.1 GCA_003158255.1 Rhodocyclaceae bacterium | reverse complement strand
TCAGGTGGCCGGCGCAGAGCTTGAAATAGAAGTCGTCGGTGAAGGCCTTGAGGTCGATGTTGGCCGCGTCCATTTTGGCGTAGAACTCTTTCGCCGCCGGCAGGTGCATGTAGCCGGCGGTGACGGCGACGGCGTTGATGCCGAGTGCATGGCAGGCGTCGGCGGTATCCATCGCGTATTCGGCGAAGATGACGGGGTCGTTGTAGGTGAAGGCGACGCTCCTGGCGCCGTAGCGCTGCGCGGCGCGGGCGATGGCGTCTGGCGTGGCGTCGTCCATCAGCGTGTCCATCTCGCGCGATTTCGAGATGTCCCAGTTCTGGCAGAACTTGCAGGCGAGGTTGCAGCCGGCGGTGCCGAACGAGAGCACCGACGAGCCGGGGTAGAAATGGTTGAGCGGCTTCTTCTCGATCGGGTCAATGCAGAAGCCGCTGCTGCGCCCGTAGGTGGTCAGGATCATGCGGCCGCCCTGATTGGCGCGGACGAAGCAGGCGCCACGCTGGCCGTCGTGCAGTTTGCAGTCGCGCGGGCACAGGTCGCACTGGAGGCGGCCGTCGGGCAGCGCATGCGACCAGCGCGCCGGTGCGCCGGTCAGCGTTTCTGCGCTTCTTGCCACTTTTGCACACCGTAGATGAAGAGCTTGACGTCGGGCGCCCAGAAGTCGGCGGGCAGGCCGGCCTTCTGCTTCAGCAGGTTGAGGAACAGGTGGGGCTCGGGCAGGTTCTCCCAAACCTGCGGCAGGAAGGTGGCGCGTCGGCCCTGGGCTTCGAGGATGACGCCGTCGACGCCGGGGCGAAGTTTGCGTATCGCATCCTCTTCGTTGGCAAAGTCGAGCGGCACGGCGGGTGTCAGCAAAGAGACTTCGATGCGCGTGCGCGCGAGTTCGCTTGAGCGCAGTGGCGAAAAGCGCGGATCGCCGAAGGCGGCAGCGCGGGCATTGGCGCGCACGTCGGCATCGAGCGGCTGTCGGGTTTCGAGCGAGCCGATACAGCCGCGCAAATGGCCGTCCTGCGTCAGGGTGACGAAGGTGGCGCCCGGCGTACCGAGGGCGGCGGCGTCCGGTTCGGGCGCCGTCGGTTGGCCGAGTTCGGCGGCAATGGCATTGCGGGCGCGAATGAGCAGTGCGCTGCCGACATTTTCATCCATGGCTGGGCTCCGTGAACGCGAAGGCGGCGTAGCCGACCACGCGCGTGCGCTCGCCGGCGGTGTCGCCGGAGTTGCGCAGATCGAGCAAGGTCGGCAGAAGTCCCTTGTGGCGAGCGACTTCGAGCAGGCCGTTGATCGGCGTCGCGCCGCAAGCCTGCTCGTGACGCGCGAGCACACCGCCGTCGAGGATGCTGTCGGCCGTGATGCGGTCGATGCGTTGCGCTTCGGCGTAAGGCAGATAGTGGGACAGGTCGGAACTGACGACGATCAGCGTTTCCGGACCGCCCCAGAGTAATTCCATGATCTCGGCGACTTCGGCGGGAGAGGCGCCGCCGACCACGAAGGGCACGATGGAGAAATCGGTCAACACGCTTTGCAGGAAGGGTAGCTGAACTTCGAGCGAATGCTCTTCCGCCTGCGCGCCATCGTTGATTTCCACCTGCGGCAATCGGGCGACGGCGGCGATCGCTTCCTGGTCAACCGGCACCCGACCGAGCGGCGTCTCGAACCAGGCGGCCGATGTCGTCGCCAAACCAGCAACCCAGGCCCGGTGGGCCGGACCGAAGATCACGACACGGCGTACCGCCATGGCTGACTTTCGCAAGGCCGCGTAGGCGCTGGCGGCGATCGGGCCGGAATAGACGTAGCCCGCGTGCGGCACGATCAACGCCTTGGCGTCGATCGGTACTGAAGCCGCGTGCGCCAGCAGCGACGCCACGGCCGCGCGCAATACGCCTGACTCGCCGGGATAGAACGTGCCGGCCACTGCGGCCGGTCGAATGGACGATACTTGCATTTCCATATCCTCCCACTTTACTTATGGGGGTGGAAACGGCCGGATTCAAGATGGAAGGCTGATTATTCCGCCGGCGCATCCGCTTGCGCCGGCAGTCGGCGCGACGAGGTTCGTGCTTCGATTGTATAGAATGCTCAACCATGGCCTCCACCTCCTACTTTGCCCTCGTCCCCGCCGCCGGCGGCGGCGCGCGCATGGGTGCGGAATGCCCGAAGCAGTATCTGCCGCTGGCGGGCCGGCCGCTGATCCGCCATGCGCTGGCGACCTTGTGTGCCGTGGCGCTGGTCGAGCGCGTCTACGTGGTGCTGGCGCCGGATGACACCTTCTGGCCGGAAGCCGAATTCACCGACCTGGCGGCGAAATTGCGCGTCCTACGCTGTGGCGGCGCGACGCGGGCGGAGAGTGTCGCCAATGGGCTGCGAGCGATGGCCGGGATCGTGGCCGCCGACGACTGGGTGCTGGTGCATGACGCCGCGCGCGCCTGCCTCACCGTCGACCATGTCGAGACGCTGATTCGCACCGTCGGCAACGACGCCGTTGGCGGCATCCTGGCGGTGCCGGTGGCCGATACCGTCAAACGCGAGGCGTATGGCCGTATCGCTGCCACCGTGCCGCGGGATAGTCTCTGGCAGGCGCAAACGCCGCAGATGTTCCGCCACCGTATGCTGGCGACGGCATTGGCAGCAGCACCGTCGGTTACCGACGAGGCCAGTGCCGTCGAAGCGCTCGGCCTGAAACCCAAACTAGTGGCGGCCGATACCACCAATCTCAAAGTCACCTATCCGTTCGACCTGCATCTGGCCGAGTGGATTCTCGCCAACAGGAAATAGCAATGGACTTCCGTATCGGCCAGGGCTATGACGTGCATGCGCTCGTAACCGGGCGCAAGTTGATCCTCGGTGGCGTCGAAATTCCGCATTCCGCCGGGCTGCTGGGCCATTCGGACGCGGATGCCTTGCTGCATGCGATCACCGATGCGATCCTCGGCGCGGCCGGGCTGGGCGACATCGGCCGCATGTTCCCGGATAGCGACGAGCGCTGGCGCGGTGCCGACAGCCGCGTGCTGCTGCGCGGTGCGCTGGCGGCGGTGCGCGCGGCCGACTGGCGCGTTGGCAATATCGACGCGACCGTCATCGCCCAGGCGCCGAAGATCGCGCCTTTCGTTGCCGCGATGGTAGCGAACATCGCCGCCGATCTCGGCATCGAGCCTGGTTGCGTGAACGTCAAGGGCAAAACGCACGAGCGGCTGGGCTTCGAAGGGCGGCAGGAAGGCATCGTCGCCCAGGCGGTTGCCCTGCTGCTGCGTGCCTAGAGTCTTCTTCGCCGTCTGGCCGGACGACGCCAGCGCCGAAGCGCTGCATCGCATTGCCGGCGAGGCACACAGAACTTGCGGCGGTCGCGTCATGCGGCGCGATACCCTGCACCTCACACTGGCGTTCCTCGGCGACCTTTCCAGCGATCGCGTGGCTGAAGCCAGGCGTGTTGCCGACGCGATCGTTGCGCCGCAGTTCGATCTCGTGCTCGACCGGCTCGGTTACTGGCGCCACAACCGGATTCTCTGGGCAGGAGGCGTACTCCCACGGGGATTCCCTCCGGTCACACCACCGCTGACTTTCGTGGCCGCTACATTGAGCGAACGCTTGCGCGCCGCTGGCTTCGCGCTCGATGCACGGCCGTTCGTTGCTCACATGACCTTGTTGCGCGACGCGCACTGCGACGACGTTCCGGTGCTGCCTCAGCCCGTCCGCTGGCCGGTGCGGGAATTCGTGCTCGCCGAATCGCGAGGTGCTCGCTACGACATCGTCGGCCGCTGGCCGCTCGCTCAGTCCGGCTGATTGCGCATGAAATCGGCAAGGTCGGAGAGCGCCTTGTCGAGCGCGGCGAGTTGCGGCTTGTCGTCGATGTTTTCTTCCATCGCCTGGCGGATGCACATCAGCCATTGATCGCGCTCGGCGCCGCCGATCGCGAAGGGCAGGTGACTCGCGCGCAGGCGCGGCGGCCCGAACTTCTCTGCGTAGAGCTGCGGTCCACCCAGCCAGCCGGTGAGGAACATGTACAACTTCTCTTCGGAAGCGGACAAGTCCTCGGGATGCATCTTGCGGATGGCCTGGGCCTCCGGCCGCGTATCCATCAGCTCGTAGAAGCGGCGTACGACGGCGCGCACGACGGGTTCGCCGCCAACGCGCTGGTAGGGAGTGACTTTCTCTTCTTCGTTCATCACAGGAAGTCTAACAGGGCCTCTGTGACTTGTACCACACCCGTCGGCGTCGGCCTTGGGGGCGCGGGCAGCGCCCAGAGCGCCTCAAGCGTGGGCAGCAAGTCGCCGCGCAGTGCCTGTTCGCGCGTGATTTCACCGGCGCGGCCATGCAGGCGCAGCCAGTCGACGAGGCAGGGTTCTTCCGGCCAGTCGGGTCGCCGCAGGTAGAGGATCGGCACGCCGTGCACGGCCGCTTCGACGAACGTGCCGTAGCCCGGCTTGGTGACGACCGCGTCGACGTTCGCCAGCAGGTCGTTGAAGGACACCTCGGCGGCAAGTTCTTCCGGCCGTAGCCAGAGGATGTCGGCGCGCGTCGGCCAGTTTTCGATCGGCAGCGGGAAGTCGAAACCGCCGAGCGCCACCAGTACCCAGCGCCGTTCGGGCGCCAGATCCAATCGGCGTGCGACCTCGGCGCGATCAAGCTCGGGCATTGCCGCGACCGGGCCGATGGTGACGACATTCGGCAAGTCGACCATCGGCATGCCAGGCGTGGTGCGCAGGAACGCGCGGGCGCTGCGATAGGCGGCAAGAATCTGCTGGTGGAGCTGGCCGTGCCACGCTTCGCGTCGGAAGTAATGTTCAAAGAGGTCGGCCCAATTCAGCGAACACAGCGCGACGGCGGGGATGCCGGCGACTGCGGCGCCGGCAAGCGGCAGGTAGGAAACGTCCGTCAGTACCAGATCGGGCGCCAGGTTCCGCAGGAATTCCGCTTCGCGCTTGACGCGGCTCGGCCAGTCGGCGTGAAACTCGCGGTAGCGTTGGGCGCTGGCGGGCAGGTCGATGTCGAGTGCGTTTTTCATGACGAAGCCGAAGTCGCTTGCTTCATGAATATGCGCGAAGTCGCCGTCGATGCGACGCGCCAGGCGCTCGCGCGGCAGGCCGCTGCGAACGGTCAGGTGCAGGTCGGGGCGAACGCTGCGCAGGGCGTTGAGCACGGGTGCAGCCTGGGCGAGGTGGCCAAGCCCGTGGCTGGAAATATCGACGAACAGCGCTGCCATCAACGAACCGGCAGGGTGATGCGCGCGATCAGGCCGCCGCCGTCGCGCGGCAACAAATCGAAGGTACCGCCCTGGCTACGGGCGATGCGGTCGACGATGGCGAGGCCGAGGCCGGCGCCAATCGCGCCCGTGCGCGCCGCTTGCAGGCGCGTGAAGGGCAGCTTGAGGCGCTCGACTTCGGCCGGCGGGATGCCGGGGCCGCGATCGCATACTTCGATGACGGCCTTGCCGGCGGCCGTCGTCAGCTTCAGTACTACCGGCTTGTCGGCACCGGCGTGGCGCAGCGCGTTGTCGATCAGGTTGCCGATGGCGCGACGCGTCGCCTTCGGCCGCAAAGTCAGTCGTGGTGGTACGCCGAGCTTCGACACCGTGACGTCGTTGCCGCGGCGCTGATACGGCTCGGCGAGATCGTCGAGCAGCGTGGCGAGATCGATGGCTTCGGGCGGCTCGCCGCCATCGGCGCGGGCGAAGTCGAGGAACTGGCCGATGCTGCGGTCCATTTCCTCGATGTCGGTGTTCATTTCCTGCTGCGCCGCTTCGTCGGCGCCGGACATCTCGATGCCCATGCGCAGGCGCGTCAGCGGCGTACGCAGGTCGTGCGAGATGCCGGCCAGGATCAGTGCGCGGTCTTCATCGAGGCGGGCAAGGTCGGTGTTCATCTGGTTGAAGTTGCGCGCCAGCGTGCAGATTTCCTCCGGGCCTTTTTCGGCGACGGGTTCGGGCCGGCGACCGCGGCCGATTTCGGCGGCTGCACGTTCCAGTGCCTTGAGCGGACGCGTGACCCGGAACATGATCAGCCAGGCGCCGGCGAGCGACAACACCAGCGCCGCGGCCCCCCAGCCCAGCCATTGCGCCGGCAGGTGGCGTTCGAGGCGCTCGCGCGGCAGGGCCACCCAGTAGGCTTCGTCCTCGATGGTGAAGCTGATGAACAGCCCTTGCTCGCCTTCACGTTCCAGCGTGACGCGCGTTTCTGGCCCCAGCTGTTCTTGCAGCAGTTCCTCGACGCGATGCAGGAACGCACGCTGGGGTAGCGGTTCGATACGGTCGTCGGCCTCAGCGGGGTAAATGTGGATGCCTTCGCGCTCGGAGAGCTCGCGCAGCAGCTCGACGCGCGACTCGGGCCGGGCGGCGACCAGCGCGGTGCGGGTGAGATTGACGATGCTGACGACCATCTGCGAAAGCTGCCGCGCGCGCGGCTCCCGTTCGTAGGTGGTGAAGATGTAGAACCAGGCGAGCACCGAGAGCAGCATCAGTGCGGCGACGAGCATGAAGGTGCGCCAGAGCAGCGTGCGCGGGAACAACCTCATTCGTGTTTCTTGCCGTCGGGAACGAACACGTAGCCGAAGCCCCAGACGGTCTGGATGTAGCGCGGCTTGGAGGCGTCATCCTCGATCAGCTTGCGCAGGCGCGAGACCTGGACGTCGATCGAGCGGTCGAAGACGTCGTATTCGCGGCCGCGTGCGAGTTCCATTAGCTTGTCGCGCGACAACGGCTTGCGGGCGTGTTCGACGAGGACCCGGAGCAGGGCGAACTCGCCGGTGGTGAGGGTGATGGTGGTGTCGTCGCGGGCGAGTTCGCGCGTGGCGAGGTTGACCACGATAGTGCCGAAGCGGACCGTTTCCTCAGCCTCGGCGGGCGCGCCCGGCGGCGGCGGCGTGGCCCGGCGGCGTAGTACGGCGTGGATGCGCGCCACCAGTTCGCGCGGATTGAACGGTTTGGGCAGATAGTCGTCGGCGCCCATTTCGAGGCCGACGATGCGGTCGACATCGTCGCCCTTGGCGGTGAGCATGATGATCGCCATATCGCCCATGTCGCCACGCAGGCGGCGGCAGATCGACAGGCCGTCTTCGCCCGGCATCATCAGGTCGAGTACGATCAGGTCGTAGAGCTCGCGTGCGAGCGCGCGATCCATCGCCTCGGCGCCTTCGACCGCCTTGACGGTAAAGCCCTGTTCGCGCAGGTAGCGGTCGAGCAATTGGCGCAAGCGCAGGTCGTCGTCGACGACCAGGATCTTGCGGGACTTGTCGGTTGGTTCTGTCATGAGCGCAAATGCTAGCCGGATCGGGACAATTGTGGGCGTTGACCTTACAAACGATTACAAAAGCCCGCTTGTCCGGTTCTGAAAGTCGCCTACGATGGCGATCATGAAACCTCGCTTCAGCGTTTGGTTGCTGGTCGTCGTAACCGCTGCTCTGGTAGCGGCGCCCGCTTGCGCCGGTCAAGGCGGGGCGGACGATGGCCATGGTGCTCATCGCTTCGGCCATCGCTTTCTCCGCGGTGGCGACGTGGACACTATGCCGGCGCGGCCGGTTGCGGAACGGGCCGATGGCGCGGCGGAGTTCCGCCGCATGTCGCCGGAAGAACGCCGCCAGTTGCGCCGCGACATCCGCAGCGCTGGCGACGACATCTATCGCCGGCCGCCACCACCGCCGCCTTTCGAACCATCGCGACAGTAACCTGCGTCGGGCGCGGTAAAATCGCACCGATGCGCATCCTCGCCCTCGAAACCGCCACCCATCGTTTGTCGATCGCCCTCTGGGAAGACGGCCGTCTGATCGAACGGGCCGCCGAACTGCCCAGCGGCAGTTCCGAATGGCTGCTACCCAACGTCCGGGCTTTGCTCGCAGAGGCTGGCGTGACACTCGGGATGCTCGACGGCATTGCCTTCGGCGCCGGTCCCGGCAGCTTCACCGGATTGCGCCTTGCGGCGGGTTGTACGCAGGGGCTGGCCTTCGGGCTCGACCTGCCTGTGCTCGGCATCGGTACGCTGGAGGCGCTCGCGCTGGCGTCTGGTGAGGCCAAGGCCTACGCGTGCCTGGACGCGCGCATGAACGAGGTCTATGTCGCGGCTTACGACAATGGCATCGAGGTCGTGGCCCCGGTCGTTTGTCCGCCGGCACAGGCGCCGATTCCGGCGGGCGAAGGCTGGATCGGTTGCGGCGATGGCTTTGCCGACTATGCCGCAGCGTTGCCGCAGTTCAGCCGCGTTCGCGCCGATTTGCGGCCGACAGCCGATGCGGTGGCGCGACTGGCGGCACCACGCTTTTCTCGGGGCGAAGGCGTCACAGCCGCCGAAGCCGTGCCGCTCTATGTACGCGACAAGGTCGCGCTGACGACGGCCGAACGCCTGGCGCGGGGCGGAACCAAATGATGGCGGCGGAATTGGCAACGAGGGTGACACTCTCGCCGATGCAGGCTGCGGATATCGATGCCGTCACGGCCGCCGAACAGCGTGCCCACCCGTTTCCCTGGACGCGCGGCAACTTCGCCGATTCGCTCCAGGCCGGGCATAGCGTCTGGGTCTGCCACGAGGCCGGCACGATGATCGGCTACGGCGTGCTGATGATGGCACTCGATGAGGCAGACTTGCTCAACATTACCGTGCTGCCGGAACATCAGCGCCGCGGCCTGGGCAGCGATCTGCTCTGCCAGTTGTTCGAGATCGCGCGTGCTCATGGTGCCGCGCGCATGTTGCTGGAGGTGCGGCCGAGCAATGCGGCTGCGCTGGCGCTCTATCGCCGCTTCCTGTTCAGTGAAATCGGCCGCCGCAAGGGCTATTACGACGGTCGCGAGGATGCCATCGTCATGGCACGCGAACTATGAGCCGGCGCGACGGCATCCTCCGGGAGCTGGGCCTGGGCCCGATCTGGCGGCTACGCGACCGGCCTGCCGATGTGGTTGCAGACGTTGCGACCGATGCGGCTGCTCCACTCGGCGTACCGCCACAGCTGACTTTGACAACTCCAGTAGCCCTCGGGGATGATCGTGCCGCTCGCATCGCCGCCATGGGCTGGGACGAACTCAAGACCGCCGTCGCCGATTGCCGTGCCTGTGCGTTGTGCCAGGCCCGCAAGCAGGCGGTGCTCGGCGTTGGCGATATCGACGCCGACTGGCTGTTCGTCGGCGAAGGACCGGGCGCGGAAGAGGACGAGCGCGGCGAACCCTTCGTCGGCCAGGCCGGCAAGCTGCTCGACGCCATGCTGGCGGCCATCGATCTCAAGCGCGGCGAGGACGTCTATATCGGCAATTCGGTGAAGTGTCGCCCGCCCGGCAATCGCACGCCGGAGGCGGAAGAAACTGCGGCCTGCTGGCCTTATCTGGAACGGCAGATCGCCCTGATCAAGCCGAAGCTGATCGTCGCGCTCGGCCGCCCCGCCGCGCAGACGCTGCTGCGAAGCGAGGTGAAGATCTCGGCCTCGCGCGGCCGCTTGTTCGAGCATCAAGGCATTCCGCTTGTCGTCACTTATCACCCGGCCTATTTGCTGCGTACCCTGCACGACAAGGCGCGCGCTTGGGAAGACCTCTGCTTCATGCGCCGCACCATGAAAGGGTTATAGCAGCCGGTATTTTGCATTTCCTTGCAATTGGCGGCACGCGGTAATTCATGGTGCATAGGCGTGGTGGTATCCTGTGCAGAAGCGGGTTTGCCGCAGCCCAGGCAAGCTCTTCACCCGATCACCCCTTGGTTCCCGGAGGTTTCTCATGCGCATTCGCTTGCTTGCCATTCTTGTACTGGTTGCCGCCCTGTTGTCCGGTTGTGGATACAACCAGGTCCAGATCGCCGACGAAGGCGTCAATGCCGCCTGGTCGGAGGTGTTGAACCAGTACAAACGCCGGGCTGACCTGATTCCCAACCTCGTCTCGACCGTGCAGGGGTACGCATCGCACGAGAAGGAAGTGCTGACGAAAGTGACCGAGGCGCGCGCCAACGTGGCCGGCATGAAGATGACGCCGGAACTGGTCAACGACGAAGCCGCCTTTGCCAAGTTCCAAAAGGCGCAGGCCGATCTCTCCGGCGCACTTTCGCGCTTGCTGGTAGTGGCCGAGAACTATCCGAACCTGAAGGCCGATGCCAACTTCCGCGATCTCCAGGCACAACTGGAAGGCACTGAAAACCGCATCACCGTGGCTCGCAATCGCTATATCGACACGGTCAAGGCTTACAACATCTCGGTGCGGACCTTCCCGAACAACCTGACGGCGATGGTCATGGGCTGGAAGCCCAAAGCCAACTTCACGGTCGAGGACGAGAAGGCCATCTCGACGCCGCCGGTCGTCAAGTTCGACGCGCCCGCTGCCAAGTAATCCGCTGATGTTGCTGCGCTTCCTGGCGGTCTGCTGGCTGCTGCTTGCCCCGATGTGGGCGGCGGCAGTGGACCTGGTGCCGCTGCCGCCGCTGACCGCACGGGTCACCGACCTGACGGCAACGCTGCCGCCGGATCGGCGCGCCGCGCTGGAGGCGGCGAGCGCCGCCATCGAGCGGGCGAAGGGCAGCCAGGTTGCCGTCGTCATTTTACCGACGACGCAGCCCGAGACTATCGAGCAGTTCGGCATCCGTCTGGCGGAGGCGTGGAAAATCGGCCGGCACGGCACCGATGATGGCGTCATCGTCATCGTCGCCAAGGACGACCACAAGATGCGCATCGAGGTCGGTTACGGCCTCGAGGGTGCGGTTCCGGATGCCGTCGCCAAGCGCATCGTCGCCGAGGTCATGGCACCGCGCTTCAAACAAGGCGACTTCGCCGGCGGGCTCGACGAGGCTGTGGCCACGCTGGGCAAGATCATCGGCGGCGAGGCGCTGCCGGCGCCGGCAGCGCCAGACCAGGCAAACGTCAACATGAACGGCGGCATCTGGTTGCTGGCAGCCATTTTCTTCTCCGGAATGTTGCGGGCTGGGCTCGGTGTGATCGGTTCGGCGCTGGGCGCCGGTCTGGCCGGGGCAGTGGCCTGGTGGATGTTCGGTTCATGGATTGCGGCGGCAATTGCCGCCGTGGTTGCGTTCGTTTTTTCTTTCGTGCGCGGTGGTGGGGGTGGTTTGGGTGGCGGCGGATTCTCTTCGTCTTCGAGCGGTGGCGGTTTCTCGAGCGGCGGTGGATTTTCCGGCGGCGGTGGCGGCTTTGGCGGCGGCGGCGCGTCAGGGAGTTGGTGACGTGAAACTCGCTCGCTTGTTCAAACACTTGGGCACACCGGGATGGCTGGCCTGGCGGCGGTTCCGCGCCGCCGACCGCGAGGCGATTCGGGCAGCCGTGGCGGCATCCGAGCGGAGCCATCGCGGCGAACTGCGTTTCGTTGCCGAGGGCCCGTTACCGCTGGGTGCGTTGCTCAAGGGACACACCGCGCGCCGGCGTGCGGCGGAGCTGTTCAAGCGCCTGGGTGTTGGCAATACCCGCGAAGCAACCGGGATCCTGATCTACGTGCAACTGGTCGATCGGCACGTCGAAATTCTGGCGGACCACGGCATCGATACGCGCGTCGACCAAGTCGAGTGGGAAACTATCTGCCGCGAACTGGAATTGGCCTTCAGCGAGGGCGCCTACCGGCGTGGCGTGCTGGAGGCGATCGATCGCGCGACGAGGCTGCTTGCGCTGCATTTCCCGGCACGGCCAGGCGACAACATCAACGAACTGGACGATCGGCCGACGCTGTTCTAGTTCAGTGCGAGCGGTCGTCGAGTTGGGCTACGTCGTCGTGCTGGCGCTGGTTGGCGGCGTGACGTTGGCCGACGAGCCACATGGTGCCGGCGACAAATAGACCGAACAGGACGATGACGGCAAAGATCGACAAATCGGCCTTGAGCAGCATCGAGTAGACGCCGGTCATGACGAGGATCGAGAGGTTCTCGTTGAAGTTCTGCACCGCGATCGAGTGGCCGGCGCCCATCAGGATGTGGCCGCGGTGCTGGAGCAGGGCGTTCATGGGCACCACGAAGAAGCCCGAGAGTGCGCCGACGACGACAAGTAGTGGCGCCGCCAGCCACATGTCGCGCACGAAGACCATCAGGATGACGACGAAAGCCATGGCGATGCCAAGCGGAATCACGCGCACTGACTTGCGCAGGGTGATAAACCGGGCGGCGAGGGCGGCACCCACGGCCACGCCGATGGCGACAATCCCTTGCAGCATGCTCGCCTTCGACAGGTCGAGGTTCAGGGCCGCCTTCGCCCACTCGATGACGATGAACTGAAGGGTGGCGCCCGCGCCCCAGAACAGCGTCGTCACCGCCAGCGAGATCTGGCCGAGGCGATCCCGCCAGAGCAGCCTCAGGCAGTGGTTGAACTCATGAACCAGGTAGATCGGGTTCTTCTTAAGCGGCTTGTGATCGACGCCGGTGTCAGGGATATGGAGATTGAAGAGCGCAGCGATCAGATAGATGGCGCCGACAATGACGAGGTTCATTTCCGCAACGGTATCGATACCGGTGTCGATGATCGGAAAGTCGAACGCCAGCAGTGTCTGAGCAATGTCGGGCTTGATAATCATGCCGCCGAGGACGACGCCGAAGATGATCGCC
>PMIH01000136.1 GCA_003158255.1 Rhodocyclaceae bacterium | reverse complement strand
GAGCTTGGCGTTGTCGAAACTCTGGATGCCGAGCGAGAGCCGCGTGACGCCGACATCACGAAATGCCACGAATTTGGTCGACTCGATGGCACCGGGATTCGCCTCCAGCGTGATCTCAGCATTCGACGCAAGAGTCAGTCGTCGTGGTACGCCGAGCAGCAGAGCCTGTAGCGCTGCGGGTGACATCAGGCTGGGCGTACCACCGCCGATGAAGATCGTTTCGACGGTCCGGCCCTGAACCTCGGGCAACACCGCATCGAGGTCGCGCAGCAGCGCCGCAATATATTCCGCTTCCGGAATGCCACCCTTGGCCTCATGCGAGTTGAAGTCGCAGTAGGGGCATTTCTTCAGGCACCAGGGAAAATGGATGTAGAGCGAGAGCGGCGGCATGAAAGAAAAGGGGCCGCAGCGCGGCCCCGGGAGTGGCATCGAATGCGAATCAGAAGCGGAAGGCGGCGCCGGCCGAAACGACCGGATACCAGCGCCAGCTGCGCATGTCGGATTCTGTTTCCTGCTGCTGGTTTGCAATATCGGTCTGGCAGGTAGCGTTGGCGTTGCAATAGGCACTGTTGGATGACAACGCGAATTTCGGCTTGCCCTGGTACAGGGCGCCGACATCCAGGGCGAAACTCCAGCCGCGCTCCTTGGCGAAAGCATTGCCCCAGCCGACGCCGAGATACGGTGATGCCTTGTTGACGGTGAGCCGGCCGGTCAGCGTGCCGATCTGCGCCGCGGTATAGGTGTCACCCTGAAATTCATAGTTACCGCCGTGGTTCGGTTTGGCGGTCATGTCGAGCCGGTTGTCGTTGTAGAAAATACCGAGCGAGAGCCGGAACACGCTGTCCTGGATCGGGAACATATCGCCGATCAGCGAAGCCGACCGTTGCCGGAACGTGGCGTCGTAATCGACACCCTTCTCCTTGCGGCTGGAATCCAGATCCCAGCCATTCAGGCCGAAACGCAGGTTGGCCGTATCAGCCAGGCGGGTAGTGAACTCCGCGCCCAGTCCCATCGTGCCGACCTTGCCCGTGAATGCCCAATCGCCCTCGGCGGCGGCAACGTTCGGTAACAGCGCCGGCAGCAGTGCGGCCAACAGGAATGTGATCTTCTTCATGCTCAGCTCCTTTGTGACGATGGCATCAATATTACTCGCCACCGCGCCGGATTCAAGTACCGGTTCTGGCGCGCAGTTTGCCGATGAGTTCGTGTAGTGCCTTGCCGCGATGCGAGATGGCATTCTTCTTTTCGGCGGCAAGCTCGGCGCCTGTGCAGCCGAACTCCGGCAGCCAGAAGTAGGGGTCGTAGCCGAAGCCGTTTTCGCCGCGTGGCGTATCGATGATCTCGCCGTGCCACTCGCCTTCGGCGATGATCGGCTGCGGATCGTCGGCATGGCGAACGAAAACCAGGATGCAGTAGTAATGCGCGCGGCGATTCGGCTGGCCGGCCAGGTCGCCGATCAGCTTCTGGTTGTTGCGTTCATCGGATTTCGGCTCGCCGGCGAAGCGCGCAGAGAACACGCCGGGTGCGCCGCCAAGGGCATCGACGCAAATGCCGGAATCGTCAGCCAGCGCCGGCAGGCCGGTGAGCTGCGCGGCATGGCGCGCCTTGGCAATGGCATTCTCGACGAAAGTGAAATGAGGTTCCTCGGCCTCGGGCACGCCGAACTGCGCCTGCGGCAGAACCTCGAAATCGACGGTGGCGAGCAGGGCGGCGAACTCGCGCAGCTTGCCGGGGTTGTTGGAAGCGAGAATGAGTTTCTTCATTATGTGGTTGTCGAGAGGTAGAGAAATTTCTGGAATCCCACGAACACCCGGCCGATCTCTTCCGGTTTGCCGAGATCGGCGACGGCATCGGTGATCGAGTCATGGTACTTCAAGCGCAGCAGCGGCGTCAGCTTGGCCTGATCGAGTTCTTCGACACCGACGGTAACGTAGTGCGAGAGCACGAAGTCGAGAAAGACCTGCTGCTTCGAGTTGAAGTGCGTGCTGATGATTGCCATCGCCTGCGCGGCACGCTCCTCGCGCGTCAGTGGTGCCAACGCGTAGGCGACGTGGGCCAGCACATCGAACAGGTCGCATTTGTCCGCGTCGATGATCTTCTGCATTTCGGCAAGCTGGTTGTGGCCGAAGCCTTTCTCGGCCAGCCCTTCCAGCAGCTTGCGGCGCGTATCCGGCGCGCTCCACAACGTCCGCAGTTCGTCCTCGTCGGCGAAGAACTCTGGCAGCCTGCCGAACAGCGCTTCCATAAACTGTACCGCCGACATCGGCGTGCCGTCGGGATGCCAGAAGCTCGTCGCCGTCATGTGCTGGATGGTGCGCGCCTTGCCGTCGGCGAGCTTGACCTTGATCTTCTGCCGCGGCTGGTACTCGGTCGCGGGCGGTTCGCGCACCTCGCCAGGCGGACGCAACGGTGCGGGCCGAGGTTGAGCCGGTTCCGGCTCGATGGGCTCGCCATCCCATTCCGGGTCGCTGAAGTGGTGGTGCGCCTTCACGAAGTCGTAGATCGTAAAGTAGTCCTTGCCGTCGTAGAGCNNGATCATCGAATTGATCGGCCGCATCAGCACGATGTTACGCACGTTGCGGGCATCGACGCCGGTCGATAGCTTCTGTGACGTGGTCAGGATGGTCGGAATCGTCTTTTCGTTGTCCTGGAAGTCGCGCAGATGCTGCTCGCCGAGCGCGCCGTCGTTGGCGGTCACGCGTTGGCAGTAGTTCGGGTCGGTGCTGGTCTTGAGTTGATTGACGAGGTCACGCACGGCCAGCGCATGGGCCTGGTTGGCACAGAACACCAGCGTCTTCTCGCGCTGATCGATCTGGCTCATGAAAATCTCGACGCGCTTCTTTTCGCGCTCCTTGATCTCGATGATGCGGTTGAAGTCCGCTTCCTCGTAGCGCTTGCCCGCCTCGATCTCGCCTTCGACCAGCGTATCGTCCGGCGTGTAGACATACTCGTCCAGCGTCGTGGCGATCTGCCGCACGCGGAAGGGCGTCAGAAAGCCGTCGTTGATGCCGTCCTTGAGCGAGTAGGTGAACACCGGCTCGCCGAAGTAGGCGTAGGTGTCGACGTTGTCGCGGCGTTTGGGTGTCGCGGTCAGACCCAACTGCACGGCCGGCGCGAAATATTCGAGGATGCCGCGCCAGGTGCTTTCGTCGTTGGCACCGCCCCGGTGGCATTCGTCGACGACGATGAAGTCGAAGAAGTCCGGCGGATACTCGCCGAAGTAAGGCGTGTCGCCTTGCCCGCTCATGAAGGTCTGGAAGATGGTGAAGAACAGGCTGCCGTTCTTCGGCACCTTGCCCTTCTTGCGAATGTCGTCCGGCGCGATGCGCACCAGCGCATCGTCGGGAAACGCCGAGAAGGCGTTGAAGGCCTGATCGGCGAGGATGTTGCGGTCGGCGAGGAACAGAATGCGCGGGCGGCGTGACGGCTCTCCTGACAGATTCCAGCGGCTCTGGAACAGCTTCCATGCGACCTGGAAGGCGATAAACGTCTTGCCCGTACCCGTCGCCAGCGTCAGCAGAATGCGCTCACGCCCCTCGGCGATAGCCGCCAGCACGCGCTCGACGGCGATGTCCTGATAGTAGCGGCCCTGGAAAAAGCCACCGCGATCCTCGAAGGGCACTGCGGCGAAGCGGTCGCGCCAGGCGTTCTGCGTGGCAAACATCCGTGCCCAAAGCTCCAACGGCGTCGGGTACTGCGGAAGTTCGGCCTCGTGGCCGGTGTGCATGTCGACGCCGTAGATGCCCTGTCCGTTGGTCGCGTAGGCAAAGCGCACGGTGAGCTTGCCCGCGTAGTCCTTGGCCTGTCCCAGCCCCTCGGTGAGCGGCTTGCCCCAAGCCTTGGCTTCCACCACCGCTAGCTTGGTATTGCGAAACTCCAGCACATAGTCGGCGATCAGCGCCTTGCCGCGCCGGCCGGCGCCCTCGATGCGGCCCGGCGCGATCTGGTATTCCCGCCGGACGCGGCTGCCCTCAACCACGCCCCAGCCCGCCGCCGTCAGGGCGGGGTCGATGTGCTCGGCGCGGGTCTCGGCTTCGTTCATGCTTTCTTCAGGACATAGCGACCGGTCTTGTTGCCGCCCACTTTTTCAACCACACCCGCATCCAGCAGCGGGCGCAGCAGGTCCATCGCGCCCTGCCGCGACACGCTCAGCGCAGCCCATATCTCTGTCGGAGTCATGCCCCCGTGATCGCTCAACAGGTGCAATAGTTGTTCCTGGCGCGGACGCAATACCAGCTTCTCGGCCGATTTGACCTGTACGGTTTGAATTCGCAGCCACGCCCGTTCGAGCGTCTGGCGCAATCCCACCGCGCAATATTGCAACCATGCGCTCATATCTTCCCCTGCCTCGCGCACGCCTTGCAGTGCGGCATAGTAGGCGGGCCGATCCTCCCAGTAATACTCGTCCACAGCAAAGATGTGGTGCGTATCGAAGCCGCGCCGGTAGAGCTCCCACAGCGCCAGCGCGCGCCCGGTACGGCCGTTGCCGTCCGCGAACGGGTGGATGGCCTCGAAGCGGTAATGCAGGATCGCCGAACTGAG
Organism: Rhodocyclaceae bacterium; assembly: GCA_003158255.1. Lineage (GTDB taxonomy): Bacteria > Pseudomonadota > Gammaproteobacteria > Burkholderiales > Rhodocyclaceae > Fen-999. Next base: position 2,349 of record PMIH01000136.1, on the reverse strand, counting down.
CACGGGCGACAGCTTCTTTGCCGCGGTGCCCCACCATTCCAGCAGTTCGAACATCAGCCCCGAAACGGCATCCGGAGGCGGAGGAAGGTAGTTGCCGACGCGGACAGCGATCATCCGGTACTTGCCGGCCTCGCCCTGATCCATGACCTCACCCGCCAGTATCCGGTGCAGTTCGAGGATGTCGGGATGGCGGATAGCTTTCTTGGCCGCATTCTTTTCCACGAAACGCAGCCCGGCAAAATAGTTGATGACTTCCCGCTTATGCCGGGCTGTGGAGGAGGACAACTCGCGCCCCTCTTCGAGCGCGCGCACCTGTTCCAGAGTCAGCGGGTTGCCCTCGATGGCCGTCGAGGCATGGACGTTGCGCGTCCGCGTGTCCTTTTGCAGCGCCGGTATCCAGGGCAGGTCGACCACCGCGCTCTGTATCCGCTCCCGCAACGCCGCCACCTGCTCGACTTCGGCAAGCAGGGCTGGCGTGATGGTGAATTGCGGGACATATGCCATTGGCGCAGACTAGCCAATAGTCAAGTATGAGTCAAGTTTTTAGTCAAGCGGTCGACGAACTGTCAAGGAATCCTCGGTAGTTGCCAGGGCGGCGGCAGTATGTGCAAATTTTGCACATTCCTACTGACCGGCAACTATTTCCAGTTAGCTACCGGAAAACCGCACCAGATAGCTTGATGTACTCAATGAAGCTGATGCAAGCAACGCCAACCTCGTCCATCGAACAAACAGCCGGAATTTTCCTCTTCGCCGGTACATCGGGGAGCTTCTGCTTGCTTTCGTCGGAAACGAGTTCGGCGTTACGGCTCGCCGCAGTAGCGATGATGAGCAAGTCATTCTCGTCCACGCCTTTAGGGTGGTAATTGTCGCCCACAACGCCCAGCAGGTTCTTGATGCGCATCGCATCTTGAAGAATCGCATTGCTGATTTCCAGAACTTCAAGAGCGCTGGCTTTGAGCCAGTCTGCACATTCGGGCGCCTTGTGACCAACCTCATCCAGCGCCACGCTCGGCATTGTCAACTCACCCTGCCCGATCTGATCCGCCATCCACTCCCACAAACCCGGAAACTGCTGAATGGGATAGTTATCCCACGCATAGATCATGGATGACGCATCAAACACCCGCATAGTGGCGCTCCAGCAGGTGAACGTCTTTGATCTTGATGTTGTCCAGATAGCTGCTGGCTTTCGCCAAGGTGATATGACGCGCGCTCAAGGCATCGAGCACGGCGCGAACGAAGGTATCGCCAAACACATGCTTGGGCTCCCGGTGACGATAAGCCCGGCTGCCACCCGGCTCTTCATTGGCGACCGCGGGCTGATCTCGCCATGCGCGATAGGCCGCGTAGGCCTGGAGCGACAAGCGCCCCGCATCCAATAGCCGACGCAGGATCACCTCGCCACTCACCCCCCAAGCCCTGCGCTGCTCAAGCAACCAGTCATCGAACTCGGATGCATCCACGGGACGGTCGGCATCACGAATCGACTTCAGGAAAGCATCTGGCACTAGCAAATAGCCGGCAAAGGCATTGGCGTCTCGTTCCATGCCCTCATGCGAACTCATATCGCGCTCGTCGTCGATGGAACTGGTCTTGTGCAGCAACAGATGTCCAAGCTCGTGCATCAAGGTGAAGCATTGCCGCGATTCCCACGGCTGCTTCTTGACGACGATAACCGGGCACTCCGAGTCATACAGGGAAAAGCCGAGAATCGGGCTTTCCTTGGCGATCTGCCACTTGCCGTTGTAGCCGTTGCTCTGGAAGACCAGCAGACCCTTGGCTTCCACCGCGCGACGATAACTCTCGAAATCGTTGGTATCCGCCAAGCCCAGCCAGTGGCGTACCTTGCGGGCGGCCTCGGAAATGCTCAGGCCATCCAAATCGGGGGCGGCAAAGCGCGGAAGATCAGCGTCATCCAGTTCTTCGCGCAAACTCAGGAAGACAGCGCGTTGCCGCTCCACTCGCTCGATCAGACCTTTGACGCGGGCGGAAAGCTCAGGCTTCTGGTTTGCCAATGTGCGGAACTGAGGCGTATGCACTTGAGCCTCGTCCACCGGATCGGGCTCCAGAAAGAACAACGCACCACGACCAAAGAACTCAGCCAGCTTACGCAACTGGTTGAAAGTCAGACCGGGTTCGCCAGCCATCACCTTCTCCAGATTCGTCGCCGCGATCCCCAACTCGGCCGCGCACTCCTCCAGCGTCACGCCGCGATCAGCGCAACACCATGCGAGACGAGCCGGATTGATCGACTGAATCCTTTCCATATCAGGCCATTATATCCATCGCAGAATGGCGAGCGCTCTGGCCTACAACGCCCCGGAAAACGCCTGATGCAGCAGCGAC
>PMIH01000069.1 GCA_003158255.1 Rhodocyclaceae bacterium | reverse complement strand
GCTCTTCGAGAGGTTCACCACGCCAGCGCCGAGCACCGGGCCGATCAGCGTCGCCCGGCCGCCGACGGCGACCCAGATGGCAATTTCGATGGAGTTGGCCGCGCTCATCTCGCCCGGGTTGATGATGCCCACCTGCGGCACGTAGAGCGCGCCGGCCACGGCGCAGAGCATGGCCGAGAGCGTCCAGATCGCCAGCTTGTAGTGCAGAGGATTGTAGCCAAGGAACATCACGCGCGATTCGGCGTCGCGGATGGCGGTGAGGATGCGGCCGAACTTGGAAGTGACGAGGTAACGGCCGAGCAGCAGCACCAGCATCAAGGCGAGCGCCGAGAGGCCGAACAGGATGACGCGCATTTCCGGCGTGGTGATGCCGTAGCCGAGGATGCGCTTGAAGTCGGTGAAGCCGTTGTTGCCGCCGAAGCCGGTCTCGTTGCGGAAGAAGAGCAGCATGGCGGCGAAGGTGAGCGCCTGGGTGATGATCGAGAAATACACGCCCTTGATGCGTGAGCGGAAGGCGAAGAAGCCGAAGATCAACGCCACCAGCGCCGGCAGGATCAGCACCTTGGCGATGGCGAAGCCGAAGCTGTCGCTGGCGAACCAGTACCAGGGCAGTTCCTTCCAGTCGAGGAAGACCATGAAGTCCGGCAGGTCGGCCTGGTAGGCGCCGTCGCGGCCGATCTCGCGCATCAGGTACTGGCCGAAGAAGTAGCCGCCCAGCGCGAAGAACAGGCCGTGGCCGAGCGAGAGGATGCCGGCGTAGCCCCAGATCAGGTCCATGGCCACGGCGACGATGGCGTAGCACATGATCTTGCCGCCGACGGTGATGACGTAGCCGGAGACATGGAAGGGGTTGCCTTCCGGCACCAGCAGATGCAGCGCGGGCAGCAGCACCAGGGCGACGAAGGCGAAGGCGCTTAAGCCGAGCCAGCCGGACTTCGGCATGGCGGTGAGGAAGCGGATGACGAAGGGAGTTCTCATGATTCGACGAAGCGTCCCTTCAGTGCAAACAATCCTTGCGGCCGCCGCTGGATGAAGATGATGACGAACACCANNACCAGGAAGCTATCGACGATGTAGCCCTGGCCCATGTCCGGGCCGACGTTGGCGATCTGCGACAGCGCCACGCCGCCCAAGCCTGCGATGCCGGCGCCGAGGCCGAAGGCGAGCGTATCGACGCGCGAGGTCGGCACGCCGACGCAGCCGGCCATCGGCCGGTTCTGGGTCACGGCGCGCACGAACATGCCGAGCCGCGTCTTGTTCATCAGCACCCACACGAGTGAGAGCACGAACAGCGAGAAGCCGATGATGACGATGCGGTTGAGCGGCAGCACGATGTTGGGCAGCACCTCGATGCCGCCCGACATCCACGTCGGATTGGCGACCTCGACGTTCTGCGCGCCGAAGAAGACGCGCGCCGCCTGGATCAGGATCAGCGACAGGCCCCAGGTCGCCAGCAGCGTTTCCAGCGGCCGGCCGTAGAGGCGGCGGATCACCGTGCGTTCGAGCAGGATGCCGACCGCGGCGGCGGCGAAGAAGGCGACCGGGACGGCGGCCAGCACGTACCAGTCGAGGTAGCCGGGCAGGTAAGCGCGGAACAGGCTCTGCATGCCGTAGGTGGCGTAGGCGCCAATCATCAGCAGCTCGCCGTGCGCCATGTTGATCACGCCCATTACGCCGTAGGTGATGGCCAACCCCAGCGCGGCGAGCAGCAGGATGCTGCCGAGACTGAGGCCGGAGAACACCTTGCCGACGAAGTCCGCCACGTTCAGGCGGTCCTTCACTTCGAGGTAGGAGGCGAAGGCGACGCGGCGGATTTCCAGGTTCGGCTCGGCCTTCTTGTCCCAGTAGTAGTCGAGCAGCATCGTCCTGACGTTGGCGTCGCCGCTGGCCGCCAGTGCCTTCAGCGCCGCGATGCGCTTGGTCGGGTCGGCGTCGCGCACGGTGGCCAGTGCGTAGGCCTGCTCCAGCAGCGGCCTGATGCGGGCATCGGCCTCGGCGGCCAGCGCCTTTTCCATCATGGGTCCCATTCCGGGATCGATGTTGTTCAGCAGTTCCTTGGTGGCGGCGAGGCGCGTTTTCGCATCGGGGTCGAACAGGCGCAGCGCGGCCATCGCCTCGCCGATCCTGCCGCGCACGCGGTTGTTGATGGTGATGTCCTCACCGTTGGCGTCCTTCAGCGTGCCTTCGTCGAGCTGCTTGAGGATGGAGAGTGCTTCCGGGTCGCCGGTCTTCACCAGCGCATCGATGGCGGCGATCTTGTCGTCGGACTCTTCGGCGCCGAGTGCCTGCACCAGTGCCGGATCGACGGCAGCGTGCGCGGCAAAGGCGAACAAGCAGAAAAGTGCGAGGAAAAGATTGCGCATTGTTGTTGTGAAAGTCAGTCGTGGCGGTACGGCTGCCTGCGCAGCCGTACCGTAACTCGGTGCTTACTTGCCTTCAGGAACGTCCTTCTTCTTGTCGTTGCCCGGGATGTAGGGCGACCACGGCTCGGCGCGAACCGGACCCTTGGTCTTCCACACCACGTTGAACTGACCGTCCGCCTTCACTTCGCCGATGAACACCGGCTTGTGCAGGTGGTGGTTCTTCGTGTCCATCTCGATCACGAAGCCGTCCGGCGCCTTGAACTTCTGGCCGGCCATCGCCGCGATCACCTTGTCGGTGTCCGTGCTCTTGGCCTTCTCGACCGCCTGCGCCCACATGTGGATGCCGATGTAGGTGGCTTCCATCGGGTCGTTGGTGACGACGGTGCTGGCGTTCGGCAGCTTCTGCTTCACGGCCCAGTCCTTGTACATCTTGATGAAGGCGGCGTTCTCCGGGTTCTTGATCGACTCGAAGTAGTTCCACGCGGCCAGGTGGCCGACCAGCGGCTTGGTATCGACGCCGCGCAGTTCCTCTTCGCCCACCGAGAAGGCCACGACCGGCACATCGGTCGCCTTCAGGCCGGCGTTGCCCAGTTCCTTGTAGAAGGGCACGTTGGAGTCGCCGTTGATCGTGGACACCACCGCCGTCTTCTTGCCTTCCGAAGCGAACTTCTTGATCTTGGCGATGATGGTCTGGTAGTCGGAATGGCCGAAGGGGGTGTACTCCTCCATGATGTCGGCTTCGGCGACGCCCTTCGACTTCAGGAAGGCGCGCAGGATCTTGTTGGTAGTACGCGGATAGACGTAGTCGGTGCCGAGCAACACCCAGCGCTTGGCCGAGCCGCCGTCCTTCGACATCAGGTACTCGACTGCCGGGATCGCCTGCTGGTTGGGCGCCGCGCCGGTGTAGAAGACGTTCTTCTCAAGCTCTTCGCCTTCGTACTGCACGGGGTAGAAGAGCAGGCCATTCAGTTCCTTGAACACCGGGTTCACCGACTTGCGCGACACCGAGGTCCAGCAGCCGAAGGTGACGGCGACCTTGTCCTGCGAAATCAGCTGGCGGGCCTTCTCGGCGAACAGCGGCCAGTTCGAGGCCGGATCGACGACGACGGGCTCCAGCTTCTTGCCCAGCACGCCGCCCTTGGCGTTGATCTCCTCGATGGTCATCAGCGCGGTTTCCTTCAGCGCCGTTTCGGAAATGGCCATCGTGCCGGAAAGCGAATGGAGGATGCCGACCTTGATCGTGTCTGCGGCCAGCGCCGAGAACGAGGTCAGGCCAGCGACGGCCATCGCGGCGGTCAGCGCCGTGGCCTTCAGGAAGTTGCGACGATTCTGCATAGCGGGCTCCTATCGGATTGGGGAAATGCCGTGACGGCTTGGCACGGCCCCAATGTACGGAGGCTGCTGCGATGCAGAAATACGTCAGATTGCGTAGGAGGCGGAAAGCCGCTCAGGGAGCGGGGAAGCGGGCGTCAGGTGGCGTACCACCATGGCTGACTTTCACTGACGTCGGCATCGCTCTTGCATCCCCCATTGCAGACACGCCGTTTTGGCGCGAATGCGACAAGAGATGGAGCAAGGGAAATGGAATTTCCGGTGAAGGTGGCGGTGGCGACGAAGGAGGGGAAGGCGGTCAGCAAGCACTTCGGGCATGCGAAGCGCTTCGCGATCTACGAGGTGACACCTGAGTCGGTCTGTCTGCTGGAGGAACGCGAGGTCGAGCACTACTGCCTCGGCGGCGAGGGCAACGCCTCAGCGATGCCGGGCATCGTCGCAGCGATTCAGGACTGCCAGGCGGTGCTGGTGGCGAAGATCGGCGACGGGCCAACGGAGAAGTTGCGCGCGCTCGGCGTGGCGGCAGTATCGGACTACGCGTGGGAGCCGATCGACGAGGCGCTGCTGGCTTATGCGCGGCGGCTGGCTGCGGGTGCAGCATGAACGCGGCGATTGATGGCAGCTTCGTCGTGCGCTGGGAGGTAATGCATCCGTTCGCGCCCGTGCATGTGGATTGCGCGATGGCTGTGATGAAGGGTTTCAAGGCGCAGATCCGGGAGCAGGGCTTGTTCGCGGGTCTGGCAGGGGAGGGTTCGGTCGACGAGTAGCCGTGCCATCACGGCTGACTTTTGCATCAATGACGCCAGGGTCGTCACGCTCTGGCTCGACTACCACCGTCGGCGATGGGTGCTACGCGGTGACTGCATTCAAGGGACAGGGCGCGCTCGTGTGCAAGCTATGCATTCCGGTACGGCCGCCATGGCGCGGTGGGTTACCGCGACGGCTGGCTTGCTGGATTCATGACAGCATCGTGGGATGCAAATGCGGCCAACCGCAATTATCATCACGGGTATCCATGATTCCGACTTGATGGAACGCGTTGAGATGGCTGAACTGACTGACCCGGTCCTGCGCAGGATGCGCGTTATCCATATCGCTGTGTTTGTGGGCGGCATGATCCTGTGGATGATCGGTTTCGACGGTTGCCAGTTGGTTACCGATCAATCGAACAATATCTTGGTGGCCCCTGCGCAGCTACCGCCGGACCTGTACCGGGTCGGTTCCGCGCTGACGATCGCGGTGCTGCTGGTGGCATATTCATGGTTCATCAGTCGAGCGGATCCCGAGGCTCATCGAAAGCGCAGAAGGACACTGCGCATGATTTTCTACGGATCAATTGTCTACCTCTTCGTCCTTGTCGAAGGCCCGCTCATGGTTGTGAACAGGGCGTTCGACAACTCCCCGTCGATTGCGCATACTGCCAGGATCACCAAGAGAACGACGTTCTTCGGTACTCGTGGTTTGACGATGTACTACGCGATCCTTCCATCATGGCGGAAGGATCTGGATGCCGTGCCGCTCCATGTAACGAAGGCTACGTACAACGATCCCCGGTTCGCCATTGGGCAGTCGATCCAGTTCACCACGCGGGCCGGATTCCTCGGCTGGGAATACATTGTCTGGCGGGATCCCGTTTAGCGTACCACCACAGGTGAGTCAGGCGATGGAGGACGTGGAGAACAGCTGCCACTATCTTCGATGCTGCGTCGGATGGCGCCGAAGGAGGGTGGCGCGTCGGCGATGCCGGCCATCCTCGCGGCGATCCGGGATTGCCAGGCAGTGCTGGTGGCGAAGATCGGCGACGGGCCGACGGAGAAGTTGCGCGCGATCGGCGTTGCTGCCGTGTCGGATTACGCGTGGGAGCCGATCGACGAGGCGCTGCTGGCTTACGCGCGGCGGATGACCGAATAGCCCTGTCCGAGCCGTACCGCCAGGGCTGACTCTTATCCGATTCCAGGCGGCACTCCTGCTTGGCCGGAAAGCATGTAAATTGCCCCGCAAATTGTTCGAGGGCGGCCATGACAACACACGCAGCGGTGGATGAGTTTCAGTTGGGCGCTGGACACCGTGGCGGGCTCGGCTGGTGGTTGATCGCCGTGCTGCTGGTGCTGCTGTCGGGCGCATCGGCGGTGCGCGCGCTTGCCCAGCAGGAGCGGTTGCCCATGCCCGAGCACCAGGGCTACATCGCCGATCCGACGCACGCTTTGAGCGAACCGGATAGACAGCGCATTTCGGCGCGCCTGATGCAGTTCCACCGGGACCACGGCGCGCAACTCGGCGTGATGATCATCGGCGATCCCGCGCCGGAAACCATCGAGGATTTCTCGCAGCGCGTGTTCACCACCTGGAAGCTGGGGCGCGCCGGCGTCGACGATGGCGTGTTGTTCGTGCTGTCGCTGCAACAGCCGCGTCATCGCATGCGCATCCATGTGGGCTATGGCCTCGAAGGCGTGATCCCGGACGTGGTGGCGAAGCGCATCCTGGCCGACCGGGTGCGGCCGGTGCTCGATGCCCGCGGCCCGGCGGCGGCCGTTGAGCTGGCGGTCGACGAACTCATCGCGCGCATCACCAACGGCGAACCGGCACCGGCCAGCACGACTGCGGCGAACGACACGGCTGTGAACGATGCGGTTGCGAACGATGCGGTTGCGAACGATGCGGCGACATACGAAATGCCCGTCACCCAACGCCTGGCCATGGGCTTTGCCGGCAACATCGTACTCATCATTCTGGCCGGTCTGCTGCTGATGTCCGGCGTGCCGATGATCTTGCGTTACGTCCTGGTGTGGCTGGTCGGCATCGCCGCCTTCCTGCTCTACGCCTGGGTCGCCGACGATGTGCCGGGCAAGGTCGGTGCTGGCATCTGGCTGCTGCTCGCCCTCGTTTTTCAGCTGCGCTATGTACCAGCCATGCGTGCCAAGGCGCAGGCGGTGGCCGAGAAGCAGGCAGCGGCCAGCCGAGACGTGGCGCGGCGGCAGGGGTACAACCCGGACCATATCCGGGCGGTGGCCCGCTATGCCGATGCCCGTGGCCAGCCGCCCGGTCTGCTGCGCTGGCTGCCTTTTGCCGCGGCAGCGATCACCTTTGGTTGGACGGCATTGACGCTGGCTGATGGTCTGCCGGAGTTTGACAGCAACCTGCCGGCGCTGGTCGCTGGCGGTATCGGGGGGGCGTTTGCGCTCATTCTCGGGTTGCTCATGAACGGCAGTGTCCTGCGCAACCGCAGCACCGGAAGCAACGATGGGTCGGCGTTCAATTGGCGCAACTACGGTCCAGACCACCATCGCACCGGGCGTTGGGGCGGCTTTTCGGGTTCTTCCGTGGACGACGGCGGTGGCGGCGACTCCGGCAGCAGCGGCAGCGGCGGTGGCGACTCGGGGGGCGGCGGCGATTCCGGCGGCGGCGGCGCGTCGGACTAGGCGCGGCTGAGCGTTGGCCGTCAGGGGTTGACGACGGCGATGCATCCTTTCGATGCGCTGATCCGGATCACTCGCTCGGGATGAAGATCCACATCAGCACGTAGATCAGCAGTCCGGTGCCGCCAACGAAGAACAGCAGCGTCATCAGCAGGCGGACGATCCATGCTTCCAGCCCGAGCATCGCGGACAGCCCGCCACACACGCCGCCGATCCAGCGATCGGATCGGGACCTGCGCAGGGAGTTGATGGCCGCGGTCTTCGGTTCGTCGGCGCGGGCATCGAGCGTCCGCGCCTTGGCGCGGGTGAATTCCTCTTCGCTCAGCGTGCCGCGATCGCGCAGTTGTTCGAGGCGGGTCAATTCATCGGCAAGTGTCATAGCGGTTTCCTTTCCCTAGCAATGGGGGACGCACCACGAATTGGATTCAAGGGGGCGCCAGGTTCACGTTTCAGCCGTGGGCGCGATCAGCGTAACGCTCGGGAAGTAGTTTGCATAGCGCCGCATGTCACGCGTCAGCAGAGAATGCTTGCCGACGGCGGCATGAGCGCCGATGAAGAAGTCGGGAAGCACGTTGCCTTTGTTGCCGCCCTGGCGGCGATAACGCACGAAGGCTTTGCCAGCGAGGAACAGCGCCGGCCTGGGAAGTTCGAGCATCGCCAGGCCGAGGTCGTCGATGGTTTGGTCCAGCGCCTCGACGGTCGAGAAGGTGAGCGAGAGTTCAGCGTAAATGATGGGGTTGATGGCAAGGCGATGAACCTTGGCTTGCGCGCGCAACTGCCCAATGGACCAGTCCACCCATTCCGGGTCGTCGGTCAGGACGTCCACCAATACGTTGGTGTCGACGAGAAGCATCAGTCCTCGCCGCGCAGCAGGTCCATTAGCTCGTTGGTGCGCCACTTGACGTCGGCCTTGCCGCGCGCGGCTTCGAAGCGGTCACGCTTGCGGCTGGGCCTTGCGCCGGCCTTGCGGATCACGACGTCGCCTTCAGGATTGACGGCGAAATCGACGCTGCTGCCCGGCGCCAGATTCATGGCGTCGCGAATGCGCTTGGGAATGGTGACTTGGCCTTTGCTGGTCAGCATAGTCGTCATATCGAAACTCCTTTGTATTACATGCCCAGCAATTGTAATACCTGCTGCGGTGGCGTGTCACCATGACTGACCAGCCCGAAGGGCGCAGGACACCACGAAGTGGTGGTCCCGAGCAACGCGAGGGATAGGGCAAAGCCCTACACTTTCCCCGCTCCTTGGTATCGCTCTTGCGTCCTCCCACCCAGACGTGCCGCTTTGGCGCGAATGCGACAAGCGATGGGGTGGGGGAAATGGAGTTTCCGGTAAAGGTGGCGGTGTCGGACTACGCGTGGGAGCCGATCGACGAGGCGCTGCTGGCCTATGCGCGGCGGCTGGCCGGGGGCGCACCATGAACGGTGCTAGCGGCCGGCGGGCCGAACCGGGCATTCGTCGGCGATGGACCAGACCCAGTTCGGCACGCGCGGCGTTTCGGACGAGGCGTCTTCGGAAAAGCATTCGTACTGCCCAATGAGTTTCCGGTCGCGGATTCGAATCAGGTTGTAGGTGACGGTGGACGTGCCGTGCGTCGTTCGCTGGCGGAAGGCAACGGTGCCTCCCTGCTCGAACTTCCATGCCCAGATCGGCAGCCCTTCATCGAAGCGGAAGAGGCTGCGATCGTCGCGGAGCAGGACGAGCGTGATCGGCAGCGGGTAGGAAGTGCAGCAGGAGGTTTCGAGGGCCACCCAGCCGACGAACTTGCCATCGCTCGAGACTTGCGGCTGGTCGAAGCCCCGCTGCTCCGCTTCGGTCTTCGGCGCCGGGAAGGATTCGTCCGCGGTCCGAACGACGAGGCTGGCGCGATCGGCCGACAGCGTGCTGCCAACGAACGGGCCGGCCTGCGCAGCCGGGGCGACGAACAGGCAGAGCAGGGCAAGGCGGGCAAGGGGTTTCATTGTTGCGCATGATGCCACTGCCATCTGCAACCGCCAACAGGCGCATCGCAACGACTGACCAGCCCGAAGGGCGCAGGACGCCACGAAATGGCGGTCCCGAGCAACGCGAGGGATGGGGCGATGCCCCACACTTTTCGTGGCGACGATCGTCAGCGGGACTGCCGGACCACGCTTACCTCAGATGCATCCCGTGGGCCTTGGCGTTCCCGCGTAGCGGGCGGCCTGCTTGGCGGCATCGGCGTAATCGAACTTGTCGAGAACCTGCACTTCCTGTTCGCCGAATTGGTCTTTCAGCAACTTCTGAAGCGTGCGCAGGTTAGGCGTGATGCCGTATTCCTGAAAGTACTGGCGGACCACATTGATCACCTCCCAGTGACTAGCGGTCAGCTTTACGTTGTCGCGCTCGGAAAGATAGATCGCAACCTCTTCGGACCAGTCTTCCGGATGCGCCAGGTAACCCTCGGTCGTGGTGTCTATCTTCTTACCGTTGACCAATATCATTATTTTGTCTCCTCTGGGGGTACTACGTAATGCATATACCAGAGTATTTTGCTCAAGAACTAGGCGATCGTCAAGCGAACTGGCCCGGTTTCTTCCGTCAGATTGCGTAGTGGGGATGCGGAGGCGCTTTACGCCTGCGATTGCTAACGCTCAGTCGCCGGACTGATCGTGCAGGCTGACGTCCGTCAGGTCGAAATGCACGACCAGCAGGCCGAGCACGTCGTTCAGCTTGATGTCGTCGCAGGTGGTTGGCGCGTTGGCGATCCAGTTGTCTTCGAGTTCGGGGAATTCAAGTTCGACGTCGTACCAGCCGGGCGGCTGGCCGTGGGTGGCAACATAGGCGGACAGCTCGGGTGCGCCGGGCTTGTAGAAGCCGATGGCTTCCTCGTCGTCGATCCAGCGGTCGGCGACGGCGACGTGGCCCGCAGCGATGGATCGCTGCAGCCGCTGCAACAGCAGGTCGATGCTGCGGTACTTGTTCATGTCTACAAGAATAAACGAGGTCGGGGGTGGCGTGCCACCACGGCTGACTTTCAACGGGACGGTGCAACGCACTCCCCTTGAAAAATCGCCCTCCAGCCCGAATCTTCCCTTGGTCACAACTCGCTGTCGAGGTTGCCATGATTACCCTGCGCAAGAGTTCCGATCGCGGCCATGCCGAACATGGTTGGCTGCACAGCGAGCACAGTTTTTCGTTCGCCGACTATCACGATCCGCAGCAGATGGGTTGGGGGCCGCTGCGCGTCATCAACGAGGACCGGGTGGAGCCCGGACAGGGTTTCGGCACCCATGGCCACCGCGACATGGAGATCATCAGCTACGTCATCGAAGGCGAGCTACAGCACAAGGACAGCATGGGCAACGGCGCGGTGATCCGTCCCGGCGACGTGCAGCGGATGAGTGCCGGCACCGGTGTGCGGCACAGCGAGGTCAATCCCTCGACGAATTCGCGCGTGCATTTCCTACAGATCTGGATCGAACCAGACGCCCTTGGCATTACGCCGAGCTACGAGCAGAAATACTTTGCGCCGGAAGACAAGCGCGGCCAGCTACGCTTGATTGCGTCGCGGGACGGGCGCGAGGGCAGCGTCACCATGCACCGCGATGCCAGCCTTTACGCCGGCCTGCTGTCGCCCGGTGAAGAGGTGTCGCACCCGTTGGCCGCCGATCGATTGGCTTACGTGCATGTGGTGCACGGGGCGGTGCGCCTCAACGGCGTTCGACTTGAAACCGGGGATGCGGCCAAGATAGAGGCGGAACGGACACTGTCCATATCTGCCGACACCGATTCGGAAATGCTGCTGTTCGACCTGGATCAACTCGGCTGACGGCCGCGCGGCCATCGCTAACTTAGCGGGGTCTTGAAGAATCAGTGCCGCTGTTGCGCGATACTTTCGCAATAACGCAACACATCCTTAACACATCCTCCCTAGCATCTGCGCTGATGAACTCTCGGGAGGACAGCATGCACGCCATTCGTGTCTCCGGTTTGACCAAGACTTTCGGCAGCCGTCGAGCGCTGAATGATGTCTCGATTACCGTCGCGCCGGGCGAGATGGTGGCCCTGATCGGCGCCTCCGGGTCCGGCAAGTCGACACTTCTGCGCCACCTTTCCGGCTTCGTCGGCTGCGATCGCGGCGAGGTCTTGATCCACGGCGAATGCGTGCAGAGCCACGGCCGCATCGACCGCAAGGTGCGCACCGTGCGCTCCAATGTCGGCTTCATCTTTCAGCAATTCAATCTGGTCGGACGCCTGACGCTGCTGACTAATGTGTTGACCGGCCAGCTCCACCGCATCCCCAACCATCGCTCGTTGCTGAAGCTGTTCACGCGGCGGGAAAGGGAGATCGGCCTGCAGGCGCTCGCTGAGGTCGACATGGACAGCTACGCCTTCCAGCGCGCGTCGACGCTTTCCGGCGGCCAGCAGCAGCGTGCCGCGATCGCCCGCGCGCTAGTGCAGGGCGCCAAGGTGATCCTGGCCGACGAGCCGATTGCATCGCTCGACCCCGAGTCTTCGCGCAAGGTGATGGAGATTCTGGCACGCGTCAATCGCGAACACGGTTGCGCGGTGCTAGTGTCGTTGCACCAGGTGGATGTGGCACTGCGCTATTGCCCGCGCGTCATCGCGATGCGCAACGGCAGCGTCGTCTACGACGGCCCGGCCGCACAACTGTCTCCCGAGTTCCTGAAGGAACTGTATTGCTGCGATCCGGAGGCTGCCTGCGCGAGTCCGCTTCCGGTCAGTGACCCGCAACCCCTCGCGCTGCCGCTGGCAGCGTGACCCCCGATCCCACCAAGGAGACTCTCACAATGTTCCGCAAAATCTTTGCTTCCATCTTTGCCGCGCTCGCCTGTACCGGCGCCTTGGCCGAACCGGTCGAGATCAACTTCGGCGTCATTTCCACCGAGTCGACCGCCAACCTGAAGGCTGACTGGCAACCCGTCCTCGACGACATGGAGAAGAACACCGGTTACAAGGTCAAGGCCTTCTTTGCCAACGACTACGCGGGCATCATCGAGGCGATGCGCTTCGGCAAGGTGCAGATGGCCTGGATGGGCAACAAGTCCGGCATGGAAGCGGTCGACCGCGCAAACGGTGAAGTGTTCGCCCAGATGACCTATGCCGACGGTTCGCCCGGTTACTGGTCGCTGCTGATCACGCACAAGGACAGCCCCTACAAGGCGGTGGAAGATGTACTCAAGCACGGCAAGGAAATCAACTACGGCGCCGGTGATCCGCAATCGACCTCCGGTACACTGGTGCCTGGCTACTACCTGTACGCACTCAACGGGATCGACCCGAAGACGCACTACAAGTCGCTGCGCGTCGGCAACCACGAGTCGAACCTGATGGCCGTCGCCGCCAAGCAGGTCGACGTCGCCATCACCAACACCGAGGTGTGGGGAAAGTTCCAAAAGCGCGAGCCGGAAAAGGCACAGAACGTACGCATTCTCTGGAAGTCGCCGCTGATCGCCGCCGATCCGCTGATCTGGCGCGCCGACCTGCCGGCCGACGTCAAGGCCAAGGTCAAGTCGTTCTTTCTGGCCTATGGGCGTGGCGATTCCGCCGAGGCCAAACGCGAACTGGCCAACATGAACAAGCTGACCTTCGGCACCTTCAACGACTCCAGCAACAAGCAATTGGTACCGTTCCGCCAGCTTGAACTGTTCAAGGAAAAGGCCAAGGTCGAAGCCGACGAGAACATGAATGCCGCCGCCAAGCAGGCCAAGCTGGCTGAAATAGCCAAGAAGCTGACCAGCCTGAACGACCAACTCGCCGCCGCCAAGTAAGATTCTCTTCCGGGCCGACCGCAAGGCCGGCCTGCACCTCCATCATGTCAGTTTCACCCGCAAGTCTTGCCGACCCTAGTGGCGGCATTCGTCGTCCCGGGTTACCGACCCTGCTGTTGTGGGGATTGGTCCTCGGGGTTCTGGCGTGGTCCTGGCAAGGCGCCGAGATGCGGCCGATGGCGCTGGTCGCCGACTCCGGCAACATGGCCACCTTCGCCGGTGAGTTCTTCCCGCCGGACTTCACCGACTGGCGCATCTACGTCGCCGAAATGATCGTCACGGTGCAGGTCGCCGTCTGGGGCACGGTACTCGCCGTCGTCTGCGCGGTTCCCTTCGGCCTGCTCTGTTCATCCAACATCACGCCCGCCTGGGTGCATCAGCCGGTGCGCCGCCTGATGGACGCCGCGCGCGCCATCAACGAAATGGTCTTCGCGATGCTGTTCATCGTCGCGGTCGGCCTCGGTCCCTTCGCCGGCGTGCTGGCGCTGTGGGTGCACACCACCGGCATTCTGGCCAAGCTGTTCTCGGAGGCGGTGGAAGCCATCGACCCGCATCCGGTCGAAGGCATCCGCGGCACCGGCGCCAACGTGCTGGAAGAGATCGTCTACGGCGTCATCCCGCAGGTAATGCCGCTCTGGGTCTCCTACACGCTGTATCGTTTCGAGTCGAACGTGCGCTCGGCCTCGGTGGTCGGCATGGTCGGTGCGGGCGGCGTCGGCGTCATCCTCTACGAAGTGATCCGCAGCTTCGAATACGCGCACACCAGCGCGGTGATGCTGATCATCATCGCCTTCGTCACCGGCATCGACCTCATCTCCGCACGGATCAGAAAGGCCTTGATGTGAGCGCCACCGACGCCAGCAGCTTCAACTACATCGAGTCGATGAACCTGCCGCCGCCGGTTCGTCTCGGCGAGGCGCCGTGCATCGCGCCGGACGCCATCATCCGCGCCAGCCGCTTCGGCGCCTACACGGAAGTGGGCGCCTCGACGCGCATCGAGCACAGTGTCTTCGGCGACTACAGCTACATCGGCCACCACGGCGACGTGATGGCCGCCGACATCGGCAAGTTCGCCAACATCGCCTCCATGGTGCGCATCAACCCCGGCTTCCATCCGACCGAGCGACCCTGCCAGCACCACATCCTCTATCGCGGCAGCATGTACGGCATAGGCGAGGACGATCCTGAGTTGTTCCACTGGCGGCGCCTACAGCGCGTCACCATCGGCCACGACACCTGGATCGGCCACGGCGCCGTGATCATGCCTGGCGTCTTGGTCGGTAACGGCGCGGTGGTCGGCAGCGGCAGCATCGTCACCCGCGACGTGCCGCCCTTCATGATCGTCGCCGGCAGTCCGGCCCGCCCGATCCGGCCGCGCTTCCCAAAGGCCGTTGCCGAGGCGGTGGAGCAGGTCGCCTGGTGGCACTGGGACCACGCCACCCTGGCCGCGCGACTCGACGACCTGCGCGACATGCGCCGCTTCCTGGCGCTCTACGTCGAACTACCTCAGGAAACCTGAACCCGTACGCCACGGGCACAGGCCAGCAGCGCCCAGGCGGCGGCATCGATGTCGCCTTCATTGAGGATACGCAGCGCCGCCTGGCAATCGGCCAGGGCGCGGTTGCGGTGCAGACGCGCTTCGATGGCCGCCTCGCTTTCCCGGCCGCGGGCGCGCAGGCGCTGGCGGACCACCGGCTCGCTGGCGATGACTTCGACGATCTCGGCTTGCGGACAGACTTCGGTCAGCTTCGGTACGTGGGCGCGCGAGCCGTTGATCACTACACGCAGTCCCAAGGTCAGCCACAGCTCGATCTCGCGGCCGATGCCGTAATGCAGGTCATGGCTTTGCCAGTGCAGCGCGAAGCAGCCGGCGTCGCGGCGTTGCAGGAACTCTGGTTCGCTCAGCGCGACGTGGTTTTCGCCGCCTGCGTCGGCGGCGCGGGTGATGTAGCGGTGCGCGACGACGATGCGATCGGTCGGTTGCAGCAGCGCGCGCATGCGGGTCAGCACGCTGTCCTTGCCCGCGCCGGAGGCGCCGACGAGGTAGATCAGGCGGCCGTCACTCATGTGCGCCGGCATAGTGCTTGACGCTGCCATCGAAGCCGTAACGCGTGACCAGCCGGAAGTCGGCGCCCGGTTCCGGCTCGACGCACAGGCACAACGAATCGAACGGAATCGCCTCGCGCGCATGTCCGGCCGCGCCGGCCTCCAGCGCGGCGAGCAGGGTTTGCGCATCGGCACCCGAGGCGGCGTCGGTGAGGGTGAGGTGGAAGCGGAATTCTTCCAGCACGTAGGGATAGCCCCAGCGCAGCAGCAGCGCCTCCTGGCTCCGGCTCAGGCCGACGCTCTGGCGCCGGACCAGTTCCGCCACAGTCGGCGGCCGCCGGAAGTCATCGAGCTCGGTGACACAGGCGTTCGCTACCGCCGCAACGGCATCGACGCCGCTGCTGGGCAACCAGGCGAGGAATCCGGCCAGAGGTGCGAGGCGTACCTGAAAGGAAAACGCCTGCTGGCGCGCCGCCAGTGCAGCGATGGCGCGGCGCAGTTCGGGCAGGCGCCGTTCGTCGCGCAGATGGAAGGGCGGCTTCAACGTGCCGTGAAAACCGTAGCGGCGTGCGGCGGCCGTCAGCAGGGCGAGACGCGTCGGCGTGAGGCCGGGGCACTTCGGTTGTTCGAGAAATTCGCCGCTGGCGACATCACGCCCGAGCCAGCGATGGCCGGCGTGGGCAAAGGCGCAATCGTCGGGCGGCACGTAGTAGATGGCGTAGCGCGGATCATCCATTCAGGCGGGCTCCGTCGGCCAGATAGGCAATCCGCCCGTGGCTGAGAGTGGCGACCAGGTGCGGCGCCTTGAGGTCGCTGACATCGAGCACGACCAGATCGGCGCGCTTGCCGGATTCAATGGCGCCTCGATCGGCCAGGCCCAAGGCTTTGGCCGGGTGTTGCGACACCAGCGGCCAGGCGCGCGCCAGCGGCAGCACGCCGTCGGTGGCGAGACGGCAGGCGGCATGCAGCGGCGCCGGATAGTAGTAGTCGGAGGCGAGGATGCTGCACAGGCCGTCGCGCGCCAGGTCGGCGGCCCTTGGCGCGCCGACGTGGCTGCCGCCGCGCAGCACATTTGGCGCGCCGCAGACCACCGGCGAGCCATGCGAGCGCGCGTGTTCCGCAACTTCGCGATGCAGCGGGAACTCGGAGATGTGGCAGGCGTGGTTCTGGTAGAAGTCGCGAACCTCGATGGCGTAGTCGTCGTGCGAGGCCATGGGAATGCCGAGTCGGCACGCTTCGCCCGCGAGCCGGCCGATCAGCGCGGGCACCTCACTGCCGCGCGCGGCCGCCGCCGCGATGCGCGACTCGAAGCCAGCGATGTCGGTATGCGCGCGGTCCGCCCATTCCTTCCACTTGTGCGGCTTGCGGCGCATGCCCGGCAGGTGGTCGTTGAAGGCGAGCAGGGTGACCCAGCCCGAGTTTAGCCAGTCACGCGTTTCGGTTTCGCCGTCGACGTGATGGCACTCGAAACGCAGATGGATCTTGTGGTCGACCAGGAAGCGCGAGCGCAGACCGTCGAGCGCCGGCAGCAGGCGGCGCAGCGTTTCCGGGCCGCGCAGGCCGCCTTCCCAGGAATGGGTGACGCCGTGCAGCGCAGTGGTGATGCCGTTGGCCGCGAGCTGGCGGTCGGTGTCGAGCATCGCCACGTCCAGCGGAAAGCTCACTTGCGGGCGTGGCATGATCTGGCGCTCGAAGGCATCGCCATGGAAATCGACGATGCCGGGCAGCACCACGCAGCCACTGGCGTCGAGCCAACGGCCAGGAGTGTTTTCGTCGACGATCGTTCCGGCTGCGAAATGTAGGGGCGCGTCGTCCCAGGCGTCGTCGCGCAATATCCGGCCGCCGCGGATCGATACCAGCGGGGCATTCACCATTCGTTCGTGCATACGGGTTGGCTCGATGTTGACTGGTCGCAGCCTAGCAGGGTCGCTTTACAGATTCGTGTCGGTGACCCGCATTCGCTCTCCCGAGCCATGTTGTGGCACGGTGTCGGGTGCTTCACGAAAACGTCACGTGCGTCGGCAAGAATGTTGGCCGATGTCGATCTTCACGCATAACACGATCCGAATGACACCTGACGTTGACCGCCGCGGCGCGCTCGGTTTGCTGGCCCGCAGTCCGGCCAGCCTGCTCACCGAGTGTCTGGCCGGCATTGGTGGACTTCCTCCATTCACCTGGTTGCGCAAGCCGGAGACCGGCATGGTCATGCTGCGCGGCCGTATCGGCGGCGATGGCGCGCGCTTCAATCTCGGCGAGGCGACCATCACGCGCTGCACGCTGCGTCTTGCCGACGGCACGGTCGGCGTCGGCACGGTGCGCGGCCGCAGCGCCCGGCAAGCCGAAATGATCGCCTTGTGCGATGCCATGCTGCAACAACCCGCCGTGGCCGACCGCGTGCGAACCGATGTGCTGGATATCCTGGCCGATGCCGAGCGCGAGCGCAACGCGCGCGCCGCCGCCGCAACGGCGGGCAGCCGGGTCGATTTCTACGTGCTGGTGCGGGGAGAGGACTGATGGGCGCGCGACGCGAACTCGATCTGGCGCACATGCGCGCCGGATTCACCTCACCGGTCTACGACGCGCAGGCCTGCTTCCGCCACGTGCTGGAAGCGCTGGCGCGGCCGGGACAGATCCAGCGCCTTGATGCACTGCCCGTGCCGCCGGCCGGACTGGGTGCGGCCCAGAGCGCCATCCTGCTGGCACTGGCCGATCGCGACACGCCGGTATGGCTGGCGTCGGCGTTGCGTAACGGAGCGGCTGGCGACTACCTGCGCTTCCACTGCGGTTGCCCCCTGACCACGAATACTGTCGACGCGCGATTCGTCGTGTTGTCGACGCTGGCCGAACTGCCAGCCCTCGACGACCTCGATGTCGGCGAGCCGAATTTTCCGGATCGGTCCGCGACCCTGATTGTCGAGGTCGCCGAACTTGCGGCGGGCGGTCCACTACATCTACGCGGGCCCGGCATTGCCGACGAGATCGGCCTGTTCGTCGCCGGCTGGACCGATGCCGCCACCACCCTGATTCAGACGAACCGGCGGCGCTTTCCGCTCGGCGTGGACATCCTGCTGACTTGCGGCGACCGCGTGGCCGGCTTGCCGCGCACCGTTCACTTGAGCCTGGAGGGCATGGCATGTACGTAGCCGTAAAGGGCGGCGAACGCGCCATCGCCCAGTCGCATGTCCTGCTGGCGGAAGCCCGGCGCGGCGATCCGGGCGTTCCCGAACTGAGCATTGCCCAGATCCGCGCGCAGATGCGCCTGGCCGTGGCGCGCGTGATGAGCGAAGGTGCGCTTTACGACGAGGATCTCGCCGCGCTGGCCATCAAGCAGGCTGCGGGCGACCTGATCGAGGCGATCTTCCTGCTGCGCGCCTATCGCACCACCTTGCCGCGCCTGGCCGACAGCGAGCCCATCGACACCAGCCGCATGCGCCTGGCGCGTCGCATCTCGGCCGCCTTCAAGGATCTGCCGGGCGGCCAGATCCTCGGCCCGACCTACGACTACACCCAGCGGCTGCTCGACTTCAGCCTGATGGACGACGCGGTTCCGGCCACCGATGGCGCACCGACGACCACAACGGACGAAGTGGCGGTCGCGCCGCGCGTCACCGACATCCTCGATCGCGAGGGACTGCTCGAACCGCAGGCCTGCCCGGCCGGCGATCCACCGCCGCCGGACCTGACCCGCGAACCGCTGCTTTTCCCGGTGGATCGCGCCACCCGAATGCAGAATCTTTCCCGCGGCGACGAGGGCTTCCTGCTGGCGCTCGGTTACTCGACGCAGCGCGGCTATGCCACCACGCATCCGTTCGCCGGCGAGATCCGCCATGGCGCGGTGCCAATCGAGGTCTTCGTCGAAGAGCTGGGTTTCGCCGTCGAGATCGGCGAGATCGAACTTACCGAATGCCAGCTCATCACCGAATTCGAAGGCAGCGCCACCGAGGCACCGCGCTTCACTCGCGGCTACGGCCTTGCGTTCGGCCATGCCTAACGCAAGGCCATGGCCATGGCACTGGTCGACCGGGCGCTGCGTGCCGGCGAATTCGGCGAGGACACCGAACAGCCGGCCAACAACGAGGAATTCGTGCTCAGTCATAGCGACAACGTCGAGGCATCGGGCTTCGTGCAGCACCTGAAGCTGCCGCACTACGTCGACTTCCAGACCAATCTCGAACTGCTACGCCGTCTGCGCAAGGAGTGGACGGTGAGCCACGGCGAAGACGATGCCCGGGCGCAACCGGCAGCGAATCCTGCGGAAAAGGAGGTGGCATGAACGCTCCGGAACCCGCGCTGCAAACCGGCTACAACTTCGCCTATCTCGACGAGCACACCAAGCGCATGATCCGCCGCGCGCTGCTCAAGGCGGTGGCGATTCCCGGCTATCAGGTGCCCTTCGGCAGCCGCGAGATGCCGCTGCCCTACGGCTGGGGTACCGGCGGCATCCAGGTCACCGCCGCGTTGATCGGTCCCGACGATGTGCTCAAGGTGATCGACCAGGGCGCGGACGACACCACCAACGCGGTCAACATCCGCAGCTTCTTCGCCAGGGTGGCCGGTGTCGCCACCACCACCAGCACGACCGACGCGACGCTGATCCAGACCCGTCACCGCATTCCCGAGACGCCGCTCGCCGAAGGCCAGATCCTCGTCTTCCAGGTGCCCATCCCCGAGCCGCTGCGCTGGCTGGAACCGCGCGAGACCGAGACGCGCACCATGCATGCGCTGCGCGAATACGGCCTGATGCATGTGAAGCTGTACGAAGACATCGTGCGCCACGGCCGCATTGCCACCACCTACGACTATCCCGTGATCGTGAACGACCACTACCTGATGCGGCCTTCGCCGATCCCCAAGTTCGACAACCCGAAGCTGCATCGCAATCCGGCGCTGATGCTGTTCGGCGCCGGGCGCGAAAAGCGCGTCTATGCGGTGCCGCCCTACACCGACGTGCGCTCGCTGGATTTCGACGACCACCCATTCTCGGTCGAGCGCTGGGAAGAACCCTGCGCGCTGTGCGGCAGCACCGAGACTTATCTCGACGAGATCATCCTCGACGACCAGGGCCAGCGCATGTTCGTCTGTTCCGATTCCGAATACTGCGCTACGCGCCAGGAAGCCGGCCACAAGGGAGAGATGGCGGCATGAAGCCAGGCAAATTGCTCTTGCAGGTGCGCGACCTTTCCAAGTACTACGGCAATCGCGTTGGCTGCGAGCGCGTCAGCTTCGACCTCTTTCCCGGCGAAGTGCTGTGCATCGCCGGCGAGTCCGGTTCCGGCAAGTCCACGCTGCTCCAGACGCTGGCCTTCGAACTGCGCCCCAACTCGGGCAGCGTGTGCTACGACCTGCGCGGCGAAGGCCTCACCGATCTCGCCCGCTTGCCCGACGCCAGCCTGCGCGAACTATGGCGCACCGACTGGGGCTTCGTGCGCCAGAACCCGCGCGACGGCCTGCGCATGCGCGTCTCGGCCGGCGCCAACATCGGCGAGCGGCTGATGGCCATCGGCGAGCGCCACTACGGCGACATCCGGCTCCAGGCACAGGACTGGCTGCGGACCGTGGAGATCGACGAGGCGCGCCTGGACGAGGCGCCCACCTCGTTTTCCGGCGGTATGCAGCAGCGCTTGCAGATCGCCCGCAACTTGGTCACCCGGCCGCGACTGGTGTTCATGGACGAGCCGACCGCCGGACTCGACGTGTCGGTGCAGGCGCGCTTCCTCGACCTGCTGCGGCGTCTGACCAGCGAACTGAACCTCGCCGTCATCTTGGTCACGCACGACCTGGCCGTGGCGCGCCTGCTCGCGCATCGCCTCATCGTCATGCGCCAGGGCCGCGTCGTCGAGACCGGCCTGACCGACCAGGTGCTCGACGATCCTCATCATCCTTACACCCAATTGCTGGTGTCGTCGGTCCTGACGGCCTGAGAGTACTCAATATGCCCAACCTTCCCACGCTCGGCGTCCGCCGTCTCGGCAAGCAGTTCACACTGCACACCCAAGGCGGCGCTCGCATTCCGGTGCTCGACGAAATTTCCTTCGACGTCGATCACGGCGAGTGCCTGGTGCTCGATGGTCCCTCCGGTGCCGGCAAGAGCACGCTGTTGCGTTGCCTGTACGCCAATTACCTGCCTACTCAGGGCGAAATCTGGGTGCGCGAGGCCGGCAGTCCGGGCCGCATCGACATCGTCCTGGCTACACCGCAACAGATCGTCGAACTGCGCCGGACCACCATTTCCTACGTCAGCCAGTTCCTGCGCGTGATCCCACGCGTCAGCGCCCTCGATATCGTTGCCGAGCCGGCCCAGCGGCTCGGCTGCGCCGCAGCGGAGGCGCGCGACAAGGCGGCGGCGCTGCTGGCCCGCCTCAACCTGCCGGAACGCCTGTGGCAGCTGCCGCCAGCTACCTTCTCTGGCGGTGAACAGCAGCGGGTGAATATCGCCCGCGGCTTCATCGCCGAACGACCGCTGATGCTGCTCGACGAGCCGACCGCGTCGCTCGACGCCATCAACCGTAACATGGTAGTGAGCCTGATCCGCGAGGCCTGCGCACGCGGCGCCGCCATCGTCGGCATCTTCCATGACGCCGAGGTGCGCGACGCGGTTGCCACGCGCCGCCTGCCGGTCCAGCCCGGCATCGCCGCGGCGCTGGCCGCCTGATTGACGAGCATGCCGATGAAGACCTGCCTCACCCATGCCCGGCTGATCCTCGCCGATGAAGTGATCGAAGATGGCGCCGTGCTGATCGAGGATGGCGTGATCCGCGCCATCTGTCCCGACGGCATCGGTGACGCCCGCGAGATTCGCCTCGACGGCCAGTGGCTGATGCCTGGCATGGTCGACCTGCATTGCGATGCCATCGAGAAGGAAGCCGAGCCGCGCGCCAAGGTGATGTTTCCGCTCGACCTGGCCTGCCTCAACATCGATCGCCGCAATGCTGCTGCGGGCATCACCACGCCGTTCCATGCCCTGTCTTTCGCCCACGCCGAGTGGGGCGTGCGCAACAACGACACCGCCGCCGAACTGGTGCGCGAAGTGAAGCGCTTCAAGGAGCATGCGCTGGTCGACAACCGCATCCACGTGCGTTACGAAATCACCGACATCACCGCCATGCCTTACGTGATGGCGCTGCTAGACGAAGGCGCCGCCGACATGCTGTCGATCATGGACCACACGCCGGGACAGGGCCAGTTCCGCCATCTCGAAACCTACGTCGCCTACATGATGGGCAACCACGGCTCGACGCGCGAAGCGGCCGAACAGGTCGCCGAGGAAAAGCGCCAAGCGCGCGGCAGTGCCGACGAGCGCGTGCTGGAAGTCATGGCGCGTGCCCGCGAACTTTCGATTCCCACCGCCAGTCATGACGACGACGACCACACCCGCGTCGTCGCCATGAAGGAACTCGGTGCCCGCATGAGCGAATTTCCGATCAATCTGGAAACCGCCCGCGCCGCCCACGGCGCCGGCCTTGCCACCATCCTAGGCGCACCCAACGTGATGCGTGGCGGCAGCCAATCCGGCAACATGCGCGCTATCGACGCGATACGTGCTGGTGTCGCCGACTGCCTCTGCGCGGACTACGCGCCCACCACCATGCTCGCCGCCGTCATGGCCATGCACGAGCGTGACGGAGTGGCACTGCACGCAGCGGCGCGACTTGTGACGCTCGGCCCCGCCCGCGCGGCGGGCCTAGATGATCGCGGTGAAATCGCTGTCGGCAAACGCGCCGACTTTGCCAGTATCGGTCATCCAGTCGGCCTGGCCACGGTGACGGGTACCTGGGTCGCGGGCCGGCAGGTATTCAGCACGCACTACCGTCGACGGGAGGCGTGCCACCACGACTGACTCTTGCGACTATTGATGAACCTGCCCGCCGATGCGGCCCATGGCAACGCGGGCGGCGGCGGTGCGGGTTTCGACGCCGAGCTTTTCGAACACGTGCTCGAGGTGCTTGTTCACCGTGCGTGGGCTGGTGCCGAGGATGTCGCCGATGTCGCGGTCGGTCTTGCCTTTGATGACCCAGAACAACACCTCGGCTTCGCGCGGCGTAAGCGGGAAGGCGGCGGTGAGGCGGGCAGCGAGCGTCGTGTCGTCCATGGCGTCGGGCACGCTGCGCGCCGCCTCCTGCAATTGGCGCGCGGTGCGCACGTGGGCGGCGATGCGCGCCAGTACTTCGGGCGGGCGGATCGGCTTGGTGACGTAGTCCGAACTCCCGGCTTCGAAGGCCGCGAGCACGTGCTCGGTTTCAGTGAGGCCGGTCATGAAGACGATGGGGATGTGCTGCGTCGAGAAGTCGGCCTTGAGGCGGCGTGCGACTTCGAAGCCGTCGATGCCCGGCATTACGGCGTCGAGCAGGATCACGTCGGGCAGCGCCTGGCGTGCGCGGGCCAGCGCGGATTCGCCGTTGGTGGCGACCAGCACCTTGTAGCCGGCTTCGTCGAGCGCGTCATGCAGCAGCGAGAGGTTTTCGGGTACATCGTCGACGATCAGGACGACGTCGGCGGTTTCCTTGGTGTTCATGATTTCAGCAGTGCGGCAATGTCGTCAATGCGGAAGGATTGCGCGAGTTCGCGCAGACGGCGCACGAATCCGGCGCATTCTGGATGCGCGGCGTCTATCTTGTCCAGCTCGCCGTGAATGCCGCGCACATAGCCGGCGCTAACCTGCTCGGCCAGCGCGGCCAGCGCCTCGCGCGGGGGATGCACAAACTCGGTGACGGTGAGCGGCGGGGCGGGTTCGGCGTCAGTCTCGATCCAGTCAAGCGCGAGCGCGCGGCCGATCCAGTCGAGCAGCTCATCGAGACGCACGGGCTTGGTGATGAAGTCGTCGCCACCAACGCCGAGGTCATTTTCCAGCCCCTTGTCGAAGGCGTTGGCCGAAACGATGGCAATGCGCGCATCGGCAAGCCGCTCGCGGCGGATGACGCGGATGGTCTCCCAGCCGTCCATGCCGGGCATGGCCAGGTCCATGAGGATGACGTTGGGCCGGAAGCGCGGCAACACTTCGAGGCACTCGGCGCCGGACGCGGCCTGGTCGAGCTGGAAGCCGAGCGGGACGAGTACGCTGACCAGCAGTTCGCGGTCGACCGCTTCGTTGTCCACGATCAGGATGCGGCGGCGTTCGCCGACATAGCCGATACGCCGCGCGCGGCGCGGCGCCACGGCGGCGACGCCGGCCAGTTGCGGCAGGTAGATACGCACCAGGAAGCGGCTGCCGGCGCCCGGCGTGCTGACGGCGTTGAGTTCGCCGCCCATCACCTGCGTCAGCATGCGCGCGATGGTCAGGCCGAGGCCGCTGCCACCGACGGCGCCCTGCGCGGAACTGCCACGCACGAAGGGCTCGAAGATGCGGTCGAGTTCTTCGGGCGCGATGCCCGGCCCGGTGTCTTCGATCTCGAACGTGGCCATTTCGCGGGCGTAATGGACGGCGAAGCGCACCTCGCCCTGCGCGGTGAACTTGAGGGCGTTGCCGAGGATGTTGATGAGGATCTGGCGCAGCCGCTTTTCGTCGGCGCGCACCACGGCGGGCAGGTTGTCGTCGGGCGCGTACTCGAAGCCGATGCCCTTGGTGCGCGCCTGCACGTCGAACATGCGCACGATCTGTTGCAGAAAGTCGGCGAGATCGATCGGCCGCTGTTGCAGCGTCAGCCGGCCGCCTTCGATGCGCGCGAGGTCGAGTGTGCCTTCGATCAGCGACAGTAGGTGCTCGCCGCTGCGCCGGATGACGGCGATGCCCTGGCGGCGGTGCGCTGGAATCACCGGGTCGCCGTCGAGGATCTGCGCATAGCCGAGGATGCTGTTGAGCGGCGTACGCAATT
Source organism: Rhodocyclaceae bacterium (assembly GCA_003158255.1). Taxonomy (GTDB): domain Bacteria; phylum Pseudomonadota; class Gammaproteobacteria; order Burkholderiales; family Rhodocyclaceae; genus Fen-999. The sequence continues at coordinate 3,362 of PMIH01000069.1, read as the reverse complement.
CGTGCGAGAGCGCGCTGATGTGGCGGCTCTTGGCCTGGTTGGCGAAGTCGGCAACCTGCATCGCCTTCTGCAAGGCTTCGTCGGTGCGGCGGTGCGAATCGATTTCCTGCATCAACAATTGCGTCTGGCGGTTCGATTCCTCCTGCGCCACTTCGCGGCTCTTCAGCGTCAGCACCAGCCACCAGGAGAAGATGCCGGAGACGAGCAAAAGCGCGGCGAACAGCTTGAGGAAGAGCTGCGGTAACGTGGCAGCGAGCGACGGATCGGCCTGTATCTCGTGCAGGTAGATGAGGCCGAGCAGGGCGGCCAGCAGCGGGACCACGGCGGCCATCAGCAGCACATACTGGCCGAGGCCGGCATCGAGGTAGGGCCAGAGAGCGCGGGGCAGGGCGCGGCGCAGCACGCCGCCCCACTGCGCGGCGAAGCGCGCCCTCGGCTGGCAGAGGTGGTGGCAGCGCGCGTCGAGCGCGCAGCACAACGAACAGATCGCGCCGCCGTAAGCGGGACACGCGGCCATATCCTCGGACTCGTAGTCCTTCTCGCAGATCACGCAGCGTTGCGTACCGGGCGCATACGCCTGCGCTTCCCGCGCCAGGTAGTAACGACCGCCCGTAGCCCAGGCCAGCAGCGGCGTGGCGACGAAGGCGGTACCGATGGCGATGAAGGAAGCGAACGCCTGCGCCTGCTCGCCGAACAGGCCGAGATAGGCGGCGACGGAGAGTATTGAGGCGGCCACCATGGCGCCGACGCCAACGGGATTGATGTCGTAGAGATAGGCGCGGCGGAACTCGATGCCGGGTGGCGAGAGGCCTAGCGGCTTGTTGATGACGAGGTCGGCGACCACCACCATCATCCAGGCGATGGCGACGTTGGAGTAGAGGCCCAATACTTGTTTCAATGCCTGGAAGACATTCAGCTCCATCAGCATCAGCGCGATCAGGGTGTTGAACACCATCCAGACCACGCGGCCGGGGTGGCTGTGGGTGAGCCGGGCGAAGAAGTTCGACCACGCCAGCGAGCCGGCGTAGGCGTTGGTGACGTTGATCTTGAGCTGCGAGACGATGACGAACACGGCGGTGGCGGCGATGGCCAGGCCCGGGTTCGCGAACACGTAGTCGAAGCCGGCGAGGTACATGCGGTTTGGGTCCACGGCGCGTTCGACCGGCACCGCGTGCGACAGCGCGAGGTAGGCCAACAGCATGCCGCCCAGCATCTTGGCGACGCCGACGAACACCCAGCCGGTGCCGCCGAAGAGGACGGCGAGGTTCCAGCGGCGGCGGTTGGCGGCGGTGCGCTCCGGCATGAAACGTAGATAGTCGGCCTGCTCGCCCATTTGGGTGATCAGTGCAATGCCAACCGTTAGCGCGCCGCCAAATAGTTGCCAGTCGAAGCCGGGGCCGTAGCCGATGATGCCGTCGAATGCGGCGGGCTCCTTGGTCAGCACGAAGGCGTAGGGCAGCACCATCAGCGCCAGCCAGGCCGGCTGCGTCCAGGCTTGCAAACGCGAAATGGCGGTGACGCCGTGCGTGACCAGCGGGATCACCACCAGCGCGCAGATCAGGTAGCCGAGCGCGGGCGGAATGTCGAAGGCCAGCTCCAGCGCGTAGGCCATGATCGCCGCTTCGAGGGCGAAGAAGATGAAGGTGAACGTGGCGTAGATCAGCGAGGTGAGCGTCGAGCCGATGTAGCCGAAGCCGGCGCCGCGCGTCAGCAGGTCCATGTCGACGCCGTAGCGGGCCGCGTAGTAGCTGACCGGCAACCCGGCGAGGAAGATGATGATGCCGGTGACCAACACCGCCAGCGCGGCATTGACGAAGCCGTAGCTGACCAGCAGCGTGGCGCCCACGGCTTCCAGCACCAGGAAGGCAGCGTCGCCGAAGGCCATGTTGGCGACGCGGAACTCCGACCACTTGCGGAAAGCGCGCGGCGTGAAACGCAGCGCATAATCTTCCAGCGTCTCATTGGCGACCCAGGTGTTGTAGTCGCGGCGCACCTTCGCAACGCGCTGGATGGGTTCGGCTGGCGAGGCGTCGGTCGGTTCGTCTTGTGAGTCGTGCATTCGCAAATTATGGACTTCAATTGATAGACACCAGCCCCCTTGATATTTCTTACGGGTCAAGTGCTACAGGGACGAACATGATGAAGATTCAATTTCTCGGTGCGACCAATACGGTGACCGGTTCCAAGTATCTGGTAACCGCCGGCTCAAAGAAGGTTCTGGTCGATTGCGGCCTGTTTCAGGGCCTCAAGATGTTGCGGCTGAGGAACTGGCAACCGTTGCCTTTCGATCCAAAGTCAATCGATGCCGTCATCCTGACCCACGCGCACATCGACCACAGCGGTTATCTGCCGCTATTGGTCAAGCTGGGATTCTCTGGCCCGGTGTATTGCACACATGCGACGACGGATTTGTGCGAAATCCTGTTGCCGGACTCGGGTCACTTGCAGGAGGAAGAGGCGGAGTATGCGAATCGCCATGGTTTTTCGAAGCATTCGCCGGCGCTGCCTCTCTATACCGAGCAAGATGCCAAGCGCTGTCTGCGATCGCTGTCGCCGCAAGCGTTCGAACACGACATCGATCTGGGCGCCGGACTGACGCTACGTTTTTCGCCATCGGGCCATATCCTGGGATCGGCCTTTGTCCAGCTTCGACACATGAATCAATCCCTCGTCTTTTCGGGTGATCTGGGTCGCCCCAACGCTCGAGTGATGATGGCGCCCGCGACGATCCGGCAGGCGGATTACCTGGTGCTTGAGTCCACCTATGGCGACCGCCTGCACGATCCGGCCGACCCGTTGATCATGCTCGCGGACATCATCAACCGCACCGGAATGCGCGGTGGTGTCGTTGTCGTGCCGGTGTTTGCGGTCGGACGGGCACAGGAAATGATGTACTACATCCACTTGCTGAAAGCCGACGGTCGCATTGCGGATATTCCGGTCTATCTCAATAGCCCGATGGCTGCCGATGCAACGCGTATCTTTCAGAACCATCCCGGGGAGCATCGCCTGACGCGGGAGCAGTGCGATGCCATGTGTCGAGCGGCGCACATCGTCAATAGCATCGAGGAATCAAAGCGGCTCAATACGCGCGCGGGACCCATGATCATCCTGGCGGCAAGCGGCATGGCCACGGGCGGGCGGGTGGTTCATCATCTCAAGGCATTTGCTCCCGATCCGCGCAACAGCATCTTGTTTACCGGTTTCCAGGCCGCAGGAACCCGTGGCGCGGCCATCCTGGCTGGCGCGGAAAGTGTGAAGATTCACGGCGAATATGTGCCGATTCGCGCCGAGGTGAAGGCGGTGTCGAATCTCTCCGCGCATGCCGACTATGCCGAGATCCTCGGCTGGCTGGACGGGTT
>PMIH01000282.1:4770-5110 GCA_003158255.1 Rhodocyclaceae bacterium | reverse complement strand
TGTCGTGACTCCACGCGGCATTCCGTGCTTCTCGGTCGATGAGGCGGTCAAGGCCGCCGAAAAGCTGGGCGGCAAGGTCTGGGTGGTCAAGGCGCAGATCCATGCCGGCGGCCGCGGCAAGGGCGGCGGCGTCAAACTCGCGAAGTCGCTCGACGAAGTGCGGCAGCACGCCTCCAGCATCCTCGGCATGCAGTTGAAGACCCACCAGACCGGACCGGAAGGCCAGAAGGTGCGGCGTTTGCTGGTCGAGGACGGCGCCGACATCAAGAAGGAATACTACGTCGCCGCGCTGACCGACCGCGCCACGCAGAAGGTCGCCATGATGGCTTCCTCCGAAGGC
>PMIH01000282.1:0-4612 GCA_003158255.1 Rhodocyclaceae bacterium | reverse complement strand
GCCTCCAAGTTCGACCTCGCCTACATCTCGCTCGACGGCAACATCGGTTGCCTGGTGAATGGCGCCGGCCTGGCCATGGCGACCATGGACACCATCAAGCTGTTCGGCGCCGAGCCGGCCAACTTCCTCGATGTCGGTGGCGGTGCCACGACCGAGAAGGTGACCGAGGCGTTCAAGATCATGCTCAAGAACAGCAAAGTTAAGGGCATCCTGGTCAACATCTTCGGCGGCATCATGAAGTGCGACACCATTGCCACCGGCATTGTCGCTGCGGCCAGGGAAACGCACCTTTCCGTGCCGCTGGTGGTGCGCATGAAGGGCACCAACGAGGACATCGGCAAGAAGATCCTCGCCGAGTCCGGCCTGCCGATCATCGCCGCCGATACCATGGCGGACGCCGCGACCAAGATCGTCGCCGCTGTGAAGTAAGGAAAATAGAAAATGTCGATCCTGATCAACAAGGACACCAAGGTCATCACGCAGGGGATTACCGGCAAGACCGGCCAGTTTCACACCGAGAAGTGCATCGAGTACGCCAACGGCAAGAACTGCTTCGTCGCCGGCGTGAATCCGAAGAAGGCCGGCGAGAAGATCTTCGATGTGCCGATCTTCGCTTCGGTGAAGGACGCCAAAGCCGCCACCGGCGCCACCGTTTCCGTGATCTACGTGCCGCCGGCGGGTGCCGCCGACGCGATCTGGGAAGCCTGCGAAGCCGACCTGGATCTGGCCATCTGCATCACCGAGGGCATTCCCGTGCGCGACATGCTGGTCGTGCGCAACAAGATGAAGCAGAAGGAAGCCAAGGGCGGCAAGAAGACGCTGCTGCTCGGCCCCAACTGNNCAAGATCGGCATCATGCCCGGCCACATTCATCGCAAGGGCCGCATCGGCATCGTCTCGCGCTCCGGCACGCTGACCTACGAGGCTGTCGGGCAGGTCACCGAGCTCGGCCTCGGCCAGTCGTCGGCGGTCGGCATCGGTGGCGACCCGATCAATGGGCTCAAGCACATCGATATCATGAAGATGTTCAACGACGATCCCGACACCGACGCGGTGATCATGATCGGCGAAATCGGCGGTCCGGATGAAGCCGATGCTGCGCGCTGGTGCAAGGACCACATGAAGAAGCCGATTGTTGGTTTCATCGCCGGCGTCACCGCTCCGGCTGGCAAGCGCATGGGCCATGCAGGTGCGCTGATCTCCGGCGGTGCCGACACGGCCGATGCCAAACTCGCCATCATGGAGGAGTGCGGCTTCAAGGTGACACGCAACCCGTCGGAAATGGCCAAGCTGCTGAAGGCGATGCTGTAGGTCTGTCGCAAACAACGAGCGGCCGCGCGGGCGCAAGCTCGCGCGGCCGCTTGCTTTTCGGTGCAGACCGGGCTAAGCTTAGCCCGGTCTATCCATGGAGTCCCCTCATGTCTTCCGCCACCAATGAACCGAAGGTCATGGAAGCCGTTGCCACCTACAACATGCACGACGCCAAGAGCAACCTGTCGCGCCTGGTCGATCAGGTGGCCGCGGGTGGCGAAGTGGTGATCGCCAAAGCCGGCAAGCCGGCGGCGCGGCTGGTGCCCTTGTCGAGTCCGGTGTCCGTGAAGAAGCGGCGGCTCGGGCTCGCCTCCGGCAAGTTTTCGGTGCCGGATGACTTCGATGCGCCGTTGCCGGCGGAACTCTGGGGCGACTTGCTGCCGCGTCCGTGAAGCTGCTGCTCGACACCCATATTGCCCTGTGGGCGCTGGCGGAGCCGCAGCGCCTGCCGGGCGATGTAGCCGACCGATTGCGCGATCCGGGAAACGAAGTCTGCATCAGCGTTGTTTCGCTGTGGGAAGTGGCGATCAAGCATTCTCTGGTCTACGCCGACGGCCGGCGCAAGCTGGACGTCGCGCCGCGCGATCTGCTCGGCTGGCTGGACAAGACCGGCTTCGAGGTGCTCGCCATCGCGCCGGCCCATTGCGTCGAAGTGGCGGCGCTGCCATATCGCGCGGACCCCGTGAGCGGGCGTGTGCATGGCGATCCATTCGACCGCATGCTGGTGGCGCAGGCGTTGGCCGAGCCGATGCGTCTGGTGACGGCCGATCCCCTGATCGCGCTCCATATGCCCGATGCGGCAGGGCTGATCGAAGTCATAGCGCCCATGCGGCGCTGAACGAGGAGTCACGTAATGGCATTGTTTCTCTCAGAAGCCGACGTCAAGCAACTGCTGACCATGGATCTGGCGCTGGAAGCCGTTGAGGCGGCGCACCGCGCCCACGGCACCGGCCGCGCCATCGACATCCCGCGCCAACGCACGCGCGTGCCAACGGCCTCCATGCACATCCTGCAAGGCGCGCTGCTCGACGAAGGCGTGATGGGCTACAAGGCCTACACGGTGAGCAAGGAAGGTGCGCGCTTTCTGGTGCATCTGTTCGACGCCGTCACGGGCCGCTTGCTGGCGATGATGGAGGCGGACTATCTCGGCATGATGCGTACCGGCGCCACGGGCGGACTTGCCGCCAAACTGCTGGCGCGCGCGGACGCGGCGACGGTCGGCATCTTTGGCGCCGGCTGGCAGGCGCAGAGCCAGATCGAAGCGCTGTGCCAGGTGCGGCCGCTCAAACGGATCAAGGTGTTCTCGCGCGACCCCGACAAGCGGCGTACCGCGACGGCTGACTTTCAACGACGTCTCGGCATCGAGGCGATTCCCGCTGAAAGCCCCGAGGCCGCCGTGCGCGACAGCGACATCGTCGTCACCATCACCAGTTCGGCGACACCCGTGTTCGACGGCACTTGGTTGGCCGAAGGCTGCCACGTGAACGCCGCCGGATCGAACGCGCTGATCCGGCGCGAGATCGACGAGAAGACCGTCGGTCGGGCGGCGGTGGTCTGTGTCGACAGCCGCGCCACCGCGCTTGCCGAGTCTGGCGACCTGCTGCCGGCGCTGGAGAAAGGCCGGCTGCACGCGGGGCAACTGGTCGAACTGGGCGAGATCGTCGCGGGCGTGCGCCCTGGGCGAAAATCCACCCAGGAAATCACCCTGTTCGAATCGCACGGCATGGCGATTCAGGACTTGGCGGTAGCGAATCGTTTGTTGCGTTTTGCCCGCGAACGCGGTGTGGGACGGGAAGTCGTGCCCGGAAGTATTTGACCTAATTGATGTTTTACTGCAAGAATGGCCGATAAGCCATTGTCTTGCAAGCCTTGCCATGCCGCCGAACCTTTCCGCCGCGCTCGAAATCGCCACCCGGTCAGATCCGGGGCGGGTGCGTCCGCACAACGAGGACTCGGTCTTCGCCGACCCGGTGCTGGGGCTGGCCATCCTCGCCGACGGCATGGGCGGCTACAACGCCGGTGAAGTGGCCAGCCGCATGGCGACGACGCTGCTGGGCAGCGGATTGGCCAAGGCATTCGCGGAGCGGAGTCCCAACCATACGGAGCCGGACGGCCAGAGCTGGGCAGATGTCGCGCTGGCGCGCGAAATCGCCGACGCCAACGAGGCCATTCACCTGGAAGCGCAGCGCCAGCCGCAGTATGCCGGCATGGGCACCACGGTGGTGGCGGCGCTCTTCCACGACGACAAGGTGACGGTGGCCCATGTCGGCGACTCGCGCCTTTATCGGCTGCGCGGTGGCGAATTTTCGCAACTGACCCACGATCATTCCTTGTTGCAGGAGCAGATCGACGACGGAATAATCACTGTAGAGCAGGCTCATCAGGCGAAGAACAAGAATCTGCTCACGCGCGCGCTCGGCGCCGATCCCGTTGTGGACGTGTCCGTTCGGGATCACGAGGTCCAACCGGACGACTTCTTCCTGCTCTGCTCGGATGGCTTGACCGATATGGTCGGCGACGACAGGATCGCGTCGACGATTTTTGAACATGCGGCGAGTCCGGTACAGTGCGTCGTTCGTCTGGTCGATATGGCCAACGAAGAGGGCGGCCGCGATAACGTCTCGGTGATTGCAGTGAAAGTGAGGCGGGCATTTCCCGTTGCGCGCGGTTGGTGGGCGCGTTTGCTGGCCTGGTTCAGGTAGTCGAGGACGATCAAGATGGCGAAACTGATACTCAGCATGGACGGCGTGACGCTCAAGGAGATTCCGCTTGCCAAGGAACGAACCACCATTGGCCGCAAACCTGTCAACGACATCCAGATCGACAACCTGGCCATTTCCGGCGAGCATGCGGCAATCATCACGCTGATGAACGATTCGTTCCTTGAAGACCTTGACAGCACCAACGGCACCTATGTCGCCGGGCGGTCGGTGAAAAAACATTTTCTTCAGGATGGCGATGTCATTGAGCTGGCCAAGTACCGTCTCAAGTACGTCAGCGAGACCACGCAGCGAGCGGACTCCGCCGACACCGAGAAGACGGTGGTGATGCGCCCGGAGACGATGCGCAGTGCGCTCGAACACGCGGCGGCGACGCCCGCTACGCCCTCGGTACCCAGGCTGCCAACAGGCACGCGGCCACCCGGCCAGTTGCCGGCGGCGACGATCCAGGTGCTCAACGGCAACAACGCCGGCAGGGAACTCGATCTGACCAAGACGCTGACCCGGCTCGGCAAGCCCGGTGTGCTGGTTGCGGCCATCGCGCGTCGGCCCATGGGCTACTTCATCACGCACGTCGAGGGC
>PMIH01000090.1 GCA_003158255.1 Rhodocyclaceae bacterium | reverse complement strand
TTCTGCTGATATTGGCTCGAACCGGCCCAATAGTAGGCGTTGGGCAACAGGCTACTGCCCGGATGCGCGTTGGCAAAGGCCATGAATGCAGCGCCGGCCTCCTTGTACTTGGCGGCCTTGAAGGCACTCAGGGCGGCCTCGTACTCGCGTCCTTCCTGGGCGGGGTCCGCCTTGGGCGCGACATCTGCCGGCTTCGCCTCCGGCGACGGCGCGGTCGCCGCTTCCAGCTTGCGCAGGCGGCTGTCGAGATCGACGTAGAAGTCGCGTTGCCGCTTCTGCGTCGCCTCCATATCGTTCAGCAGCACTTCCAGCTGACCGCGAATGTGCGCCAGATCGGCCTTCATGGCCTCGGCCTGATTGGCAAAGTCGATCTGGTTCTTGGTTGCCCGCTCGACGCGGACGGTCAGGCTGTCGACGTCGGCCCGCAGTTTATCGATGCTGGCGCGGGCCTCCTTGTCGTCGAATATGCCGGCCCGTGCCGCCTGAACAGGCAGCGCGAGCGCGATCAGCAGGATGATCGCCGACCGTTTCATGCCTGATTAGAACTCGCCGGTGTAGAGCATGTCACCGCGGCGATTTTGCGCCCAGCAGGCTTCATTCGATTCCGTGCAACGCGGTTTTTCTTCGCCCAGGCTGACGGATTCGATTTGGGCTTCGGTGGCGCCGAGCAACATGAGTGCCTTCTTGACGGCATCGGCGCGCTTCTGGCCGAGTGCCAGGTTGTACTCGCGGCTGCCGCGTTCGTCGGCGTTGCCCTGGATCAGCATCTTCACTTTCGGGTTCTTGACCAGCAACTGGGCATGGGCTTCGACCAGGGGCTTGAACTCATCCTTGATCACGTACTGGTCGTAGTCGAAGAACACGCTGCGCTTGTAGACCGCGCTCTTCGGGTCCTTGAGGGCTGCCAGGCTGTACGGATCGAGGCCGGAGGCCGTAACCGGGGCGGTGGTGGTCGAGCTCGACGTGCCGTCGGACACGGTGGCGGGGCCTTGCTCGGGCGCAGGCGGTTGGCTGCTACAGGCGGCCAGCATCATGGCGGCGGAAAAAGCGGCGAAAAGGGCGGGTATGGACTTGCGCATTGATGTTCTCCGGATCAAAAAAGTTACTTGGTGAAAGGTCCCCAGGCCGGCTCGCGAACGTCTGCCGCCTGGACTGAAAGCTTTTGCTTTACCCGGCCATCGGCCGATACCGCCGCCAGTACCCCGCGGCCGCCGACTTCGGTGGCGTAGAGGATCATGCGGCTGTTGGGCGCGTAACTGGGCGATTCATCCTTGGCCGAATCAGTCAGGATCTGGGTTTGCTTGGTGGCGAGGTCCATTACCGTCAACTGGAAGGANNGTGCCGATGCGGTAGATCTGCGGGCTGCCGCCGCGGTCGGACGTAAAGTAGATCCATTGGCCATCGGGCGAGAATTGCGGCTCGGTGTCGATGCCCGGGGAACTGGCCAGGCGGGTGACGCCGCTGCCGTCGGCGCCGACGAGGTAGAGCTGCGAGTTGCCGTCCTTGGTCAGTACCACCGCCAGCCTGCGGCCATCGGGCGACCACGCAGGGGCGGAGTTGGAGCCTTTGAAGTTCGCGGCCACGTGGCGCCGGCCCGAAGTGAGGTCATGAACGTAGATGACCGGCTTCTTGGCTTCGAACGAAACGTAGGCCAGCTTGCTGCCGTCTGGCGACCAGCTCGGCGAAATGATCGGCTCGCGTGAGGCGAGGGCCGTCTGCGCGTTGTTGCCGTCGGCATCGGCGACCTGGAGTTCGTAGCGACCGTTCGACTTGACGACGTAGGCGATACGGGTCGAAAAGATACCGGGTTCGCCGGTCAGTTTTTCATAAATGTAGTCGCTGACGCGATGGGCGATCAGGCGAACCTGGCCGGCCGCATGGCCGTAGGCCTGGCCGCCCAGCTGGGCCTGCTTCTGCACGTCGTACAGACGGAAACGGGTTTCGTAGCGCCCGCCAGCGGGCGCTACAGTGCCGCCGACCAGCGCATCGGCGCCACGGGATTTCCAGTCGGCGTAAGGCGGCGTGCTGGCTTCGCCGCTCGGCAGGCCGGACGGGTCGACAAGACGGAACAGGCCGCTGCGTTCGAGATCGGCACGCACCACCAAAGCCAGCGCCTGACCGTTGGCGCTGTCACCGCCAAAATCGGCGATGGCCACCGGAATCCGGTTGGCGCCAGCGCCAGTGATTTCGATAGACAGTTGGGCCAGGGCGGTCAACGGGGCAGTCAGAAGCGCTGCCGCCAGGAACATGGGTCGAAGGTTCATCGGAAGTATTATAGCCGGGAGGTCGTTTCAGGACAGTGAACGTCGTTACCGGGAGACAACGCGGACGGCGTTTTGGCGGGACTCAACCGCATTTGCCGTCTTCCACGGGACAGAAAATCAGGCGCAGATTGCGTTCGAACAGGCCCGAATCCTCGGGCCGAGGCAAGGGGCTCGCCTTGAGAATGGCGCGTTCCACCGCGGCATCGTAGCCGCCATGGCCGCTGGGCTTGACCAGGCGGGCCGAGATGACCTCGCCGGATGGCAGCTGGACAACCTCGAAGATGGCGGACGGATTACCCCGGATGTCGGGTGGCATGACGATATTGCCCTTGATCTTGGCGCGGATGCGGTCGGTATAGCTGGCGAGTGCCTTGCTGCGCGCTGCGGCGGCCTGGCTGGCGTTTTGGGCGTCACGCTGCTGTTTGAGCTTGCGCTCATCGTCGGCGAGCAGCCTTTGCGTCGTCAGCCGCTTTTCCTCCTCCAGCAACTGCTGCTGGAAAGGGTCGAACTTGGGCTTCGTTTCCACTTTTGGCGGTGGTTTCGGTTTTTCCTTTTCCTTGATCGCGATGTCCGGTTTCGGCGGCGGCAAGGGCTTCGGCTCGGGCAACGGCTTGGGTTCGGGTTTCGGCTCAGGCTTCGGTTCCGGCTTTACCTCGGGCTCCGGTTTCGGTTCTGGCGCGACGGCCGGTGGTGGCGCCGGCACTTGCCGCACCAGGTCGACCTCGACGACGTCCTGAACCTTGGTTTGCCAACGGATGCCGTAAATCAGGAAGGCCGCCAGGATCAGGTGCATCAGGACCGCCAGGACGATGGAGGCCCGCTTCCCGGGCGGCCTGACGCGATCGGGTGGCGCTTCGGTCATTTGCCCGGCTGCACCAGGAGCCCGATCCGGGCCACATGCTGCTTTTGCAGCTCATCCATCACATTCAGCACCGCCTCGTAGCGAACGCTGCGGTCGCCGGCGATCAGCACTGCCTGCTGCGGGTTCTTCGCCTGGGCGGCCTTGATCAGCCCCGCGAGTTGCGACGAGTCGACCGGATTTTCGTGGTCGCCCTTGCTGCGGTCGCGCAGCGCCAGGCTGCGGTCGGCGCGCACGATCACTTCCAGCGGCGCCACGGGCGGCAAGGCGGCCTTGCCGACGCTGGGCAGGTCGATGTTGCCGGTCTGGATCATCGGTGCCGTGACCATGAAGATCACCAGCAATACCAGCATCACGTCGATGTAAGGCACGACGTTGATCTGGTTCATCAAGCGGCGTTGCCTCACTTGATTTGCCTTTGCAGGATGTTCGAGAACTCCTCGATGAAGCTTTCGAAGCGTACCGCCAGCCGGTCCAGGTCGTGGGCGAAGCTGTTGTAGGCGACTACGGCCGGAATGGCGGCGAAGAGGCCGATGGCGGTGGCGACCAGCGCTTCGGCGATGCCGGGCGCGACGGCGGCGAGCGTGGCGCTGCTGACGTTGGCGAGTCCGCGGAAGGCATGCATGATGCCCCAGACGGTGCCGAACAGGCCGACGTAAGGCGACACCGAGCCGACCGAAGCGAGGAAGGCGAGGTGGGCTTCGAGATCGTCGATCTCGCGCTGGAAGGTGGCGCGCATGGCGCGGCGGACACCATTGATGACCGTAGCCGGATCGAGCGACTTCTGGCCGCGCAGTTTGGTGAATTCCCGGAAGCCGGCTTCGAAGACCCGCTCCAGCGCTCCGGTGTGGTGGCGGTCGGTGGCGGCGCTCTGGTAGAGCGTGCCAAGGTCGCCGCCGCTCCAGAATTCGCGCTCGAACTTCTCGGTCTTGACGCGGGCGTCGCGGATCTGGAACCACTTGCGGAAGATCCAGTACCAGGACATGAGCGAGACGAAGGCCAGAAGCGCCATCACCAGCTTGACGACCAGGCTGGCATTGACGATGAGTTCGATGATGGAAAGGTCTTGGGTTATGTTCATGTCAGTTGTTCTAATTGTTTATAAACGTCCGGCGGCATTGCGGCCGCCTTGCCGCGGGCGAGATCCATGCAGGCGATGCGCACGCTCGCGGTGAACAATGTTTCCTCGCCACGTTCGATGCGCTGATCGAAGACCGCCTGAACCCGGCCGTGGGAAGCGATGCGGCTGACTACCCGCAACTCATCGTCCAGTCGTGCCGGTTTCAGATACTCCGCCGCGACCGAGCGAACCGCAAACCCCAAGCCTGTCTCCGCCATCAACTTGCCTTGATCGAGCCCCATGGCGCGCAGCCATTCGGTGCGCGCCCGTTCCAGATACCGAAGGTAATTGGCGTAGTAAACCACGCCGCCAGTATCGGTATCCTCGAAATAGACCCGGATAGGCCAGGAAAAGTTCTGATTCATTCGTCCCAGAGGTCGCTGCCGGTTTTGGGCTGCGTCAGGCCGAAATGGCGCCAGATCGCTGCCGTGGCGATACGCCCGCGTGGCGTGCGCTGCAAATAGCCCTGCTGGATCAGGAAGGGTTCGAGCACGTCCTCGATGGTGTCGCGCGCTTCGCCGATCGCCGCCGCCAGGTTGTCCACGCCCACCGGGCCGCCGCCGAACTTCTCCAGCACGGCGAGCATCAGTTTGCGGTCCATGACGTCGAGCCCGAGATGGTCGACGTCGAGCATCGACAGCGCGGCATCGGCGACTTCGCGCGTGATCGAACCATCCGCCTTCACGTCGGCGAAGTCGCGCACCCGGCGCAGCAGGCGGTTGGCGATGCGCGGCGTGCCGCGCGCGCGACGGGCGATCTCGCTGGCGCC
>PMIH01000323.1 GCA_003158255.1 Rhodocyclaceae bacterium | reverse complement strand
GCTGACCGGGTCGATCGCCACGGTACCGTGGGCGCCGTTGGTGGCGGCTGTCACCGTGAGCAGGTTGTGCTCCGGGTCGGTGTCGTTGCCGCGCACCGCAATGTTGATCGGCGTATCTTCGTTAGTGATCGCGGTGTCGTTCACTGCCACCGGAGGAGCGCTGCTCGTCAAGGCGCCGCTGGCCAACTGCGCTGCCGGGTGATTTCGATCGGTTCCGTAGTCGTACGTAACGGGTGCCACGACTTCGACAACCCGCAGTAGTACGACAAAGCTATGGCCGTCGTTGCCAGCTCCGGCACCAGCCAAACCAGTCGCGGTTTCTTCAAGCAAATTGTCCAGGCTGCTGCCCTGGGCGATCGCTCGCGTAATCGCCGCAGTGTCCGAAGCGCCATCCATCAGCGCCGCATCACGCCCTTCCGGCAAGTCTGTACCGAACACCGTCTTGTCGAGGGTAACGGTCTCCTGTTCGCGCAGAAGAAAGATCTGCCCATCATCGAAGGCAAGTTCGACATGGCTGTTCGACCCGGTGACAATGACCTCGCCTTCCATGACGACATCGCCGACCTTCAGCGCGCGCTGGCTACCGTCCTGCGCGCGAGCGAATGCCTGACCTTGAAGAAGCGCGACCTTGCCAACAGCGTTTGCCATGATGAGTACTCCAGACGAAATTCGGGTAGCCGAACTTTATGCCGTCGGAGCGGCAACGCCTATTGGACTGAAGTACAGGATCGTCGCGGACGCGGCTAGCGGCGCTGGCGGCCGTGAACCACAAGGGAGAGTTGCAACCGGTCGCGAACGCCCAGTTTCTCGAAGATGGCCCCGGCATGAGCCTTGACGGTACGTTCGGTGATGCTGAGCCGGCGGGCGACTTCCTTGTTGCTGGCGCCCTCGGCCACCGCCAGGGCGACTTCGCGCTCACGTTCGGTCAGTAGCGCCGCCCAGTCGGATGGCGCCCCGACCGGGGCGGGCATCGGTATGCGAGCAGTGCCTTGGAGCAGGCGCTGCATCAGCGATTCGCCTATCCAGAGCCCGCCTTGCAGGACAACATCGGCCACGCGCCGGAGCAATTCTGCGGTCGCGTGGGTATTGCAATAGCCTCGGGCGCCGGCGGCGAAACAGCTCAGCGCCTCCTCGTCCGTCGGTTGGTCGCTCAGAACCACAATCGGGACATCGCCAAGACGCTTGCGAATTGCGTCAAGCACTTGCGCCCCGGCAACGCCCGTGGGGAGATGTGCCCAAGCCAATGGCGGCGTACTACCATGACTGACTTTCGATTCGAGGCCACATGCTACTGCCTGCGGAAAGGCCTCCTGCCAGCGCGGCAGAAGCTCACCTTTTTGGGAAATGAAACAATGAACCTTGTCGCTCATGCTCTCGGGTGTTCAACGTTCTGTCAGCGCGGCCTGTTTCGCTCGCAGCACGGGCTTCAACAGGTAGGCAAGGATGCTTTTCTGTCCGGTGACGATATCCACCTCGGCCACCATGCCGGGAATGATCGGCAGATTCTCGCCCAGGCTGGGTTTGTCTGTCCGTACCCGAACAACATAATAGGTATTCCCCTTCTCGTCGATCACCGAGTCTGCACCGATCTGTTCCAGCTTGGCATCGAGCCCGCCATAAATGGAAAAATCGTAGGCCGTAAACTTGACGATGGCCCGCTGCCCTGGACGCAGGAACGCAATGTCCTTGGGCAACACCTTGGCTTCCAACAAGAGCGCATCCTCCAGCGGAACGATCTCGACGATGTCCTTGCCCGGCTGGACCACGCCGCCCACCGTGTTCACCAGCAGGCGCTTGACCGTTCCCCTGACCGGGGAGCGGATGGCGGAATGCTTCACCTTGTCGGCGAGACCGACATTGGTCTCGGACAACGCATTGAGTTTGCCAAGGGTATCGGCCAGGTCCTTGCGCGCGTCGTTGCGGAAATTGAGTTCGACTTCTTGAATCTTCCGGGTCGCTTCGGCAATGGCGGCTTGAACGCGGGAAATCTGCGCCGTCGCCATTTCGCGTTCGCCACGAAAACGACCGACGTCCCGCTCCAGACGCAGCAGCTCAACTTCCGAGACCGCACCGGAAGTTATCAGCGGCTTGGTGACGGCCAGTTCCTGGGCCGACAAGTCGTAGGCCTGCGCCGCCTGATCCCGCTTTGCCCGACTTTCGGCCAACTCCTGCTGCCGCTGGGTCAATTGCTGGCGGGCGATGGAAAGCTGCGCGTCCAGTTCGGAGGTCTTGGTCTCATAAAGCCGACGCTCTTCTTCGATCAGTTTTGGTTCGCCCCCGATCGACGCCACCGGTGGCGCAAACGGCGTTCCCTCCGCAAGCGCCCTCAGGCGCGCCGCCTTGGCGAGCAGCGAGGAATACTGGGATTGGCCTTCGCGCGCGGAAGACTCGAAACGCGTGGAGTCGACCTGAAGCAAGAGCTGATTGGCTTCAACCACCTGCCCTTCCTGAACCGCGATCTCCGAGACAATTCCACCATCCAGACTTTGCAAGACCTGAAGCTGTCGGGAAGGAATTACACGCCCTTCGCCGCGCGTAATCTCGTCGACCTTGATCACCGCGGCCAACATGATGAAGACGACAACGACGACCCCGAGCGTACGCACCAGCATTCGTGCCCGTAGCGGTTCCTGATAGACCATGTAGTAATCGGCATCGGCGACGAAATCGGCCTCCGGCCGATCGGGGTCGCCCCGCCAGGCCGTAAGCCAGGAATCAATCTTCGGTTGCGCGACGCGACTGATCGTATCGAGCCAATCGCGAATTCGCCGGCCGGCGGCCAACAAACGCTCGGACCGTAACTTCATGACGCGCGCCCGATCCGGCCGCTCTGGAGCGCTTCGACGACCGACTCCCTGGGGCCATCCGCCACGACACGGCCGCCATCGACGACAATGATTCGGTCGGCCAGATCGATCAGGCTGGTCCGGTGCGTAACTACGACCAGCGTCTTGCGGTCCGCCAATCGCCGCAGTCGCTCCTTGAACTGTGCTTCGGAAGTGAAATCCATCGCACTGGTCGGTTCGTCGAGAAGGAGAATCGGCGGATCGAGCAGCATGGCACGGGCTATCGCCACCCCTTGGCGCTGGCCGCCGGAAAGCGATTCGCCGCGCTCGCCGATCAGCATGTCAAAACCCTGCGGATGGCGATTGACGTACTCGGTCAGACCGCCCACCTCGGCGGCCTCGATGATCGCCCGGTCGTCGGCATACGGAGCGCCAATGGCGATGTTCTCGCGCAGCGTGCCGTAAAACAGCATCGAATCCTGGCCGACATAGCCGGTGTTGCGTCGCAAATCGGCAGGATCAAGTTGGCGCAAATCAACGCCGTCGACGAGCACCGCACCCTCGCTTGGGGCATACAAACCCAGCATGAGCTTGTGCAATGTGGTCTTGCCGGAACCGACGCGACCGATGATGACCACGTGTTCACCCGGCTTGATGCGGAATGACACCGCCTTCAGCGCCGGTTCGCCTTGCCCGCCATAAGAAAAAGTGACGTCCCGGAACTCGATTTCCCCACGAATTTCCGGTCGATGGACAAAGGCCGTCTCACCGCTGCGTTCCGTCGGCTGCGACATCGTCTTCTCCAGCGAGGCCAGCGACAGTCGAGCGTTGTGATACTGCATCAGGAGGCCGACAATCTGGCCCAGTGGCGCCATGGCGCGCCCCATCAGCATGGTGCAGGCGATCAGCCCACCCATGGTCAGCATGTTGGCGTGGATCAGGTAGACCCCGGCCACCACGGTGACAAGGTTGGTAAGTTGCTGCAATGTCGCCGTGCCATTGATCGCTGAGGACGACAGCAAGCGCAACTGGCTGCTCACGCGCGCCAGAAAAGCCGCCGTCCGCTCCCACTTCTCCTGCATCTGCCCTTCGGCGCTCTGGGCCTTGATGGTCTCGAGCGCCGTCAGGCTTTCGACCAGCGTCGCATTTCGCAAGGCCGTCGCCCGGAACGTGCTGTCCGACAACTCATGCATCTTGTGCTGAATGACGTAGCTGTATACGACGACGGCAATGCCGCCAATGATCGGGAAAAACACCAGCGGCCAGGAAACCCAGAGGATCACCAACATGAAGACCAGCGCGAACGGCAGATCGATCAACGCCGTTACTGTCGCCGACGCGATGAAGTCGCGGATGGACTCGAAAGAGCGCAGCGTTGCGGCATACGAACCGACGGAGGCCGGACGATCCACGAGTCGCATGCCCAGTACGCGCTCCATGATCAGCGCCGACAACTTGATGTCGATGCGAGCGCTGGCCAGGTCGATGAAGTGGCCCCGCAACAGGCGCAACGCGTAGTCCAGCACAAGTACCAGCACCAGGCTGGCCGCCAGCATCCAGAGCGTTTCGACACCAAAATTGGGCACCACGCGGTCGTACACGTTCATCGTGAACAACGGCATGGCGAGGGCAAAAACGTTGATCAACAGGGCTGCCGCAAGGATGTCCCGATAGACCGGCCATTGTTCGATCACGGCACCCCAGAACCAATGGCGCTGAACCGCCTGGCCCACCTGTGGCGTCCGCTGGTCGAAACGGAAATGCGGGCGGGCAAAAATGGCTATGCCAACATAGCGCCGAGTTAATTCGTCCCGAGTCAGGGTGACCCCGCCTTGCCCTGTCTCGGGTAACAGCACCCGGGCCGTTGCGCCGTCACCCTCCCAGCCGAGCAGAATACAAGCTTCGTTGCCATCCAGAAGCAGGATGACAGGCAACAACGCCCTATCGATCTTATCGAGCGGCCGCCGCAAAACCTTGCTGGAAAGACCTGCGCGCGACGCCGCCCGCGGGAACAGCGAGGGCGTCAAACCAGCCTTCGGTATGGGTAGCCCGGAACTCAGCGCTGCCCTCGTACTTGGTCGGCCGTGAATGCGCGTCAATTCCACCAGGCAATCCAATAAAGGATCGTGGTGTAACAGGTCTTCCCGCAAGCCACCACCGAGATGGACGGCGGCGCTATCGGCCGGGGAGATCGAGTCCTCAGTCATGGAAGGGATTATGCATCAGCCGCATCACGACCAGCAGACGGCCGACTGCCAATATTAATGACTGATGAAAATACGGGTCCGCGGGCCTCCAGCTACATTAGCCCATCCTTTATTAGGGTTTGCTAATTCTTATGCATTTGTTTATACGCGTGTTTTTGCAATTGCTGTGCTGCATCATATGCGGATTACGATACCCATTATTAGCCATGTCTAGTAGTATTTTGACGTCGATTAGTTTAATTGAACACAAAATCACACACTTCAATCAGAAAAGCTCGCCAACCCCCTTGTCCATCTACGCCTAGTGCTGCAATAATCCACCCCACGGAAATAGTTAAGAGCCGCGGAAACCAGTACGCCCAGCCCAAACAAGAGGCGAGTCGGTACCGCGGTCACAAGAGGAGACAATTGAATGGCCGACAAGACGCCCTCGCCCGCGGAAGGCATCAACACGCAGGAAGAAACCTGGCAGCGCCGCCTGTTCAACCCGCCGAAGTGCTCAATGTTGCGCATGCTGGTCGTCGGCGGGATCTTCGGTATCGCCGTCTGGGGTGGTCTCAACACTGGCATGGAATGGACGAATCGTTCGGAGTTCTGTATCTCGTGCCACGAGATGACCATCCCGTACGAAGATCTCAAGAAGACGGTCCATTACACCAACCGGAGCGGCACCACGGTCGCCTGCGCCGACTGCCACGTCGCCTCCAGCAAGAATCCGATCGACTACGGACGCAAGGCCACGATGAAGCTGCTGGCGGCACGGGACGTCATCGGACACCTCAGCGGCATCGTCGATACGCCGGAAAAGTTCGAGGCGCATCGCCTCGAGATGGCCAAGCGCGTCTGGAAGAAGATGAAGGCCGCCGACTCCAAGGAATGCCGCAACTGCCATAACTTCGACACCATGGACAAGTCGAAGCAGAAGGATCGGTCGGTCGTGAAACACGAGGGCGCCATCGAAGACGGCAAGACCTGCATCGATTGCCACAAGGGCATCGCACACAAGGCGGTTCACACCAACCTCAACCCCGAGGACCTGGCCAAGGAAGGACTCTAGGATTCTGCGGCGCCCGCCGTTTCGCAGCGTTTTTCATTCCGCCGTTACCGGCGATTGTTGGAGGAGCAAGTAATGCCGAAAAGAATAGCGATCGCGGCCATTGGCGTGTTGGCGACCAGCGTCGCCATGGCAGCACCGGACTGGAGCAAGGTACCCGCTCGCAAGGTCACTCTCTTCTATCCGGGTCAGGCCGGCCTGGAATGGGTGATGAATGTCACCGACCATTCCGCCGTGCCGGACATTGTCAATAAGAAACGCTTCTGCGCGAAATGCCACGAGGGTGACGCCAGCGAGATTGGCGACAAGATCGTCGCCGGCAAACCGGTCGGCAGTTCAAAGTCCGTGCTCGAACCTGCGCCGATCGCCGGCAAGGCAGGCTTCGTACCCGCCACGGTGCAAATCGCCCATGACGACAGCAAGATCTATTTCCGCTTCGAATGGGAAAGCCCAAAGGCTGTCAGCAGCAAGAAGATGGATGCCAAGAACGAGGCCAAGCTGACCATGATGTTCGACGGCGGCGGCACGGTTGACGGTGCCGAGATCAACGGCTGCTGGGCCACATGCCACGTCGACCTGCGCACCATGAAGAATGCCAAGGACGAAAAGAAGACCAAGTACATCAAGGGCGCCGACCTCGCTGCCGACAAGTTCATGGACCTGATCCAGTGGCGCAGCGGCAAAGGCGAAAAACCGGTGGATGGTTATGTCGATAGCGAACGGCACATGGATGGCGGCAAGAGCCTGCTGAAAGCCGAAGGCAAGAAGGAAGGCGGCAAGTGGATCGTCACCTTCGAGCGGGAATTGGCGGCCAAGGGCAAGGGCGATCACAACATCGCCACTGGCAAAGTTTACAACTTTGGTTTCGCGATTCATGAGGATCACGCCGAAGCCCGTTACCACTACGTCTCCCTGGGTTATCAGTTCGGCCTCGACAAACCGGCGCCGGATGTAAAGAACTACATCGACGTGCAAAAGCAGTGACGGCGATCACCGAAAGCGCTTTTTTTCCGAAGAAGGGGAAATCAATGACTATCAAACTGACCAGGTGGGTTTTCGCCGCTGGGGCTTTGCTGGCTTCCGCGGCGACGCCCGCCGCCCCGCCCAGCCCGGCGATGCTTGCCAACGCCTGTGCCGGCTGCCACGGTACCTATGGTGCCAGCGCCGGCCTGAGTACACCCAGTCTCGCTGGCCAATCGAAGAAGGCGTTCCTGGAGTCCATGAAAGACTTCAAGGCAGGCAAGCGTCCGGCGACGGTCATGGGCCGTTTGGCCAAGGGCTATAGCGACGCCGAAATCGAGGCGATGGCCGACTTCTTCGCGGCTCAGAAGCCGCATCCGTATGACCAGGTGGTCGACGCCAAGAAGGCGGACAAGGGCGCGCTGCTGCAAGAGAAATACTGCGGCCGCTGTCACGTCGATGACGGCAAGGACTTCAAGGACGACGCACCGATCATGGCTGGCCAGTGGCTACAGTATCTCCAGATTCAGATGGACGAATACATTTCCGGCAAACGCAAGATGTCCGAAAAAATGGCCGAGAAGGTGAAGCCCCTGTCCCGCGACGACATGGACGCGATCGCTCATTTCTACGCCAGCGAAAAACAAGGGGAAGACAAATGACACTTGATCGCAGAAGTTTCATCAAGATTCTGGGCAGCGCCTCGGGCGTCGCTCTCGCAGGCTGCGCTGGCGCACCCGCTGTTTCGTCAGGAAGCGCGGGGGAAATCATGGCCAAGAGCGGCCGCCGCGTCGTCGTCATCGGTGGCGGCTTCGGCGGCACGATTGCCGCCAAATACGTTCGCATGCTGGATTCCAGCATCGAGGTCGTTCTGATCGAGCGCAATAAGACGCACATTTCGTGTCCGTTCAGTAACTTCTATATCGCAGGTCTCACGAACGACATGTCGTCGCTGACCATCAGCTACGACAAATTGGCAGCCAACCACGGCATCAAGATGGTCTACGCGGAAGTGACGACCATCGATCCGGCCGGCAAGACAGTCGTCACCTCGGCGGGGACATTGAAGTACGACCACCTGATCGTCTCGCCGGGCATCGATTTCCGCACCGAGGAAATTGAAGGCTACAACGCCGATACCGCCAATACCATCCCGCATGCCTGGAAGGCGGGCGAACAGTCCACGCTGCTGCGCAACCAGTTGCAGGCGATGCCTGATGGCGGCAGGGTCATCATCAGCATGCCGCTGACGCCCTACCGTTGCCCACCCGGGCCCTACGAGCGTTCTTGCCTGATCGCCCACTATTTGAAGACGCACAAACCCAAGTCCAAACTCGTCTTGCTCGACGCCAACCCGGACGTCGTCTCCAAGAAGCCGTTGTTCACCAAGGCCTGGAACGAGTACTACAAGGGCATTTTCGAATACGTCCCCGGCAAGAAGGTCACGGCCGTCGATGCGGCCAAGAAGACACTGGTCGTGGAAGGTATCGAAGATCACAAGGGCGACGTAGTGAACTTCATCCCGCCGCAGCGCGCCGGCGACATCGCCGTCAAGGCTGGGCTGACGGGCGACGACAAGAAGTGGTGTCCGGTCAATCCGATCACCTTCGAGTCCACCAAGCAGAAGTTCATCCATGTGATCGGCGATGCCTGTGCGCCGCCATCGGCCGGCGCTGCAATGCCGAAGTCGGGCTACTCGGCCAACTCTCAGGCCAAGGTGTGCGCCACCAACGTCGTCGCCATGATGAATGGCCGCGAGCTGGTCGACCTGTCGGGCATCAACGTCTGTTACAGCGCGATCTCCGATCACCAGTCGGTCAGTATCGCCGCGGTCTATGCGGTCGTCGAAGGCAAGATTACCGCAGTACCCAATTCGGGCGGCATTTCTCCGGCCGATTTTTCAATGACCGAACTGGAACACGTTTATGGCGAAAGCTGGCTTCGCAACATTCTCACCGAGATGTCGACCTGATTTCGTCAATGGGCTGCAATGCGGCAGTTTCGCCGGCTGCCGCATCGCTGTTGTTCGCTTCATTACCTTTCCGACAAGGAGGCACTCGTAACGTAGAGCAGTGCAGTTTCGGCATCTCGTAATTTCAATAATTGGAGGAAGACAAGATGACCCGTAACACCAAAGACATTTCACGACGCGACTTTTTCAAGTTGAGCGGTGCGGTAGCGGCTGCAACGGCGGCAGGGGGTGTCGCCTTAAGCAGCCCAGTCCAGGCCGCCATGGTCGGCACCAACGGCAAGGCAAACCTGCCCAAAGCCAAGGGACCACGCCTTGTCGTTGTAGGCGGCGGCACCTCAGGCCTGACGATCGCCAAGTACGCCAAGAAGAACTACCCGAAATTCGACGTCGTGCTCGTCGAGAAACGCGACATGTACTCGTCGTGCTT
>PMIH01000275.1 GCA_003158255.1 Rhodocyclaceae bacterium | reverse complement strand
GTGGGCGATCTGTTCATGGCCCGTGGCGATGGCAGCCCGCAGCGCTTCTACAGTATGTCGGCGCAGATCCAGCGCGAGCGCAAGGCCTACTACGATATCCTGGAGCACACCCAGAAAGGCACGCTGGATGTTACGGAATGGCTGTCGTGGTTCCTCGGCGCCCTGCTGCGGGCAGTGGACAGTGCGGAGCACATGCTCGATGCCGTATTGGCGAAAGTGCGCTTCTGGCATCGCTGGGCGGGCACGCCGATGAACGAGCGGCAGGTGAAATTGCTCAACCGGTTGCTCGATGGCTTCGAGGGCAAACTCACCAGCAGCAAGTGGGCAGCGATCGCCAAATGCTCACCCGACACGGCGCTGCGCGACATCAGCGAATTGATCGCGCTGGGTATGCTGCGAAAGACAGCCGCTGGCGGGCGCAGCTCGGCCTATGAACTTGCTGATTGAGGAATAGTCGGTAGCCCGGTTCGCCGACGGCAAGAAATTCGATTCGAGCAAGAAACCAGTTTTAAGGGGTCGGAGTCATTTGGTTTCTTGAAAAGGACAAACGTCTCTGACGTGCCCTTACCAGCCTGTCAGACCTACGGATAGCGGACCTTCGACTTTACCGATAAACAGCAGCAAGTATTTAGAGCGACAAAGGACCAGGGCTGTCAATTTGCGAGTTGATGGGCGGATTAGGAATACCACGTATCGTATCTGCATAATTCTTCAAGCAGTAATTCATTGCCCGCAATTGCAAAGAGTTCCGCAGCCACTCGGATTGCCACCTCACCAGAAAACTCAAGCAACCTAGACTGCTCTTCCTCCGGGTAAGCAGATTCGATTCCTTCTTCAGTGATTCTCCTGACGACCTGAGCTGCACCACCGTGCGTGAGCTCATTAAACTGATCCCAATTCTTTTCCTTGATTCCCTTTAGCCATTCACCTCCCGTTTCCGGCGAATTCCCAATCGCCTCAAGTAGCATGTAAAACTTCGGACACTCGCCCTTCATGTAGTTCTGTAGTTGGATATCTGATGCGAAATTTAGAAGCCAGACACCCCGAACATATGTTTCTAGCAGCAGCCTTGCTAGAGCAAACGCCGAGCCGTAAAGCCGTGCGCCTATAAGTACGATGATCGCATCATGATGCTCTTGGGCGAGATAAAGCGCGGCTGCACCGATGCGGGCGCGGTCATCCTTCGGCAGAGCGAGCCCATTGGTTCGGTCATGAAGCCACACGCCAAGTTCTTTTGCCCGGTCTAGATTCAGTTCCGCTGACATAACCTGCTTCCTAACTAGCCAGTGATTAGTATTCTCATGGCAATCCTGCCTTCGCTACCGCAGCCGCGCCGGCAGTCGCAATACGTTCGCTTCTAGCACCGTCTAAACGCAGGCGAGTCAGCCCTACACGAAATATTTCGCCATCCTTTATTGCGGTAGGTGCGGAAAGTTTGCGTTCTGTTTGAAACTCGCCGATGAACGTTCCGTTGCTGCTGTTCAAGTCTTCAAGCATCCAGGATGCACCGCTCCAGAAGACTTGCGCATGGCGGCGCGACAAATCGGGGTCATCAGATATCGCCAACTCGCATGGCGCAATCCTCCCGATCGAAACCGTCTGCGGCGAACCAGCGGCTTCGATCTGAACGATTTCGCCGTCCCGCGCTCCGCTCATGAAGGTCAAATTCAATGTCAGTGCCATCGGGGGATTCCTCGTTCGCTAGTCTTGTGAAAATGTAATCGTGTTCGTGCTCGGGTGAGAAGACTGGATCGCCGCTGCCGCTGTAAATCGAACCAGACCAGTTCTTAGCCGATTCGCGAACCATGCATCGACCAGTGGTTGAACCACCCACTCATCGACAGCACGCTCAAGTGGCCGCGCACCTAAGTCCGGGCTGTAACCACGGCCAAGCAAAACTTCTCTGGCTAACTGATCGACCTCGATAATCAAGCCCTTCTCAGTTTCAAACAATCGTGTCTTCTCCACGAGAATTTGGTCGAGAATCTTCGAGAGTTGTTCAGTGCCGAGTGGCTGAAAACCAATGACGCCGGAAATGCGGTTGACCAACTCTCGGCGCAAGAAGCGCTCCGCTAGCGCTCGCAGCTCGTCGGCACCCGCAGTGCGGAAATCCATTTCGCCGGCACCAATGTTGGACGTCAGAACGAATATCGCGTTCGAGCAATCAATCAGTCGCCCTCGGTTGTCGGATATCCGCCCTTCGTCGAACACGCCCAGAAAAACATTCATCACGTCCGGGTGGGCCTTCTCGATNNGATCTCGTCGAGCAGCACCACGCTACTCGGATGGCGTCTAAGCCCCTCGGTCAATGCGCCCCCCTGATCGCTGTCGATGTACCCACGGGATGAGCCGATCAAATTGGCGACCGAATGAGCTTCATGGTATTCGCCCATATCAAAGCGCAGCAGCGCAGCAGGATTGTCGAACAGAAAACTTGCCAACTCTTTCGCCAAGCTGGTCTTGCCGACACCTGAAGGCCCAAGGAACAAGAACACGCCGACCGGTCGATTGCTCGCCTTGACGCCAGCCATGGCCGCGCGAACCCGTTGGCTCAGGGCAATAACCGCTGCATCCTGACCCACCACCTTTGCGCCGAGAACCCGCTCCATGCGGTTATAGCGGGAGCGGTCATCCTCAGACATCCGCTGTACTTGGATGCCGGTCCATTCCGAAACGATTGCCGCTACGTCATCGGCGGAAACACGGTTACGACCACCGATCACAGCACTCGCGGCAGCAATGTCTATCGCATCAATCGCCTTATCGGGTTGTTGGCGATCCTTTACGTACCGGTTGGTCAGAGTCACGGCAACCTTGAGCGATTCAGCATCAAATTCAAGCGAAAATCCGCCTGCCGAATGTTTAGCCGCAATACGCGGAGCCACAGCTTGTAGAACACGCAACGTCGCCTCGTCGGACAATTCGCCGATGAGCACAGGGGAAAATCGTCGCTCTAGTGCAGGGTCTTTCCTGATGAAGTGGTTGAACTCGTCCTGCGTCGTTGCGCCGATACAATCTACGTCGCCCCGTGCCAGTGCCGGCTTGAGAATCTGAGCAGCGTTTTGCGCACCGTCGCCGCCCGCACCAACGATAGTGTGAATCTCGTCAATGAATAGAATCACGTCCGGCGCTTCAGCTGCTTCGCGGACTATTTGCGTAATCCGTTCTTCAAATTGACCGCGCAACGACGTTCCGCTCATCAATTGCGCCATCTGCAACTCCACGATCCGCTTTCCACGAAGAATTGGAGGCACCACGCCATTGGTCACGCGCCACGCAAGTGCTTCAACGATGGCGGTCTTACCGACTCCCGCATCGCCGAGCAATATTGGATTGGCCTTCTGCGTACGCGCTAGAATCATAATCATCTGCTCGATTTCGCGCTCGCGCCCAATCGCGTCGGAAAGACGACCTTGCTCGGCAAGCAGGCGCAAATCTCGGCCCCACTTGTCTATGGTAGGCGTCGGGAACGTCACGGGAATTGCGACTCTCGGTTCGATTGGGGAACCTACGCCTTTTGGCGACGCATAGTCTGTCTTCCTTGGTGTCGTTTTGATTGAAACTGCAGCATCTGTTCTTTCGCGTCGATTCAAAACTCGCGTCTCATCCGCCGATTCACTAGTGGATCTGCCTCCATCCGTCAGACTCGCAACCACATTCTCGATGGATATTCCATACGATACTAGCAATCGAAAGAAGAGATTCTCCCCCTCCCTCAGAACACTAATTGCGATTGATCGCCCAGACAGTTCTCCCATTGCTGTAGCCAGAGAGAGTACGGTCGAAAGTCGAGATGTGGGCTCAGTCACGCCTGAGTGCGATTGTCCGGTCCCGATAGCTTTGTCGAAAACGCCAAGGAGTTCCGAAGGATCTGCATCGGCCTTCACTAGCGCAGCCATTAGAGGGTATGCGGGGTCCTTAAGCAAGGCGAGTGCAACGTGCTCGACTCCCACGTACGTGTGACTTAGACGATTCGCTTCAGCAATAGTGCTCGTATAGAGAGCCGGACACTCGGCTTTGAATCGCTTGAAATGTTCCCTATTTTCAGCCGCCCTGTACGCAAACATTACAATCCCCGTAACGGTTGGTCATATACATCAATCTCGCAGCATCAGAGAAACTTTCTTTCCAGGGGGAATTGCGCACTATCGACCCAAATAGCGCAACAAACAAGCCCAAGCAGTCCTTCTTGGCTTCGTCTTGCCCGAAGGACAATCAGAATTACCTTTTTCGCTCTCGGTAAGGTAATCTTTGGCGGCACTGATGCGACTGGCACCCCCTGTATTACCCTCGACCGAGTGTCGCAATTGTCGCGCTGCGTGTTCCCTGCTGTTTATGGCCTCTAGATGATTCTTATCAATCGCAAGGGCTTTGTCGTAGGCAACAATAGCCTCCGCATATCGCTCGATCTGGGTAAGTACATTTCCTTTCTTGGTCCACACTCCAGAGTAGTTCGACTCAACAGCTAGGAGTTTGTCGTACGCGGAGTTTGCCTGTTCAAAACGCTTGAGGTCGCGAAGAAGATTGGCCTTGTTGAATAACGCGCCTATATCACGTGAATTGATTTCGATCGCCCGGTCATAATGCTCGATCGCATCCTCCGGACGCTTAAGATTACGTAGGATATTGGCCACGGTCATCCAGGCACTCGAATCATGGGGCCGAATTTCAACAGCTCGGCGGGCAGCGATCAATGCCTCCTCGTAGCGCTGCATCTTGTATAGCAATTGGCCCTTATTGATCCAGGGCCCAAAGTTGTCTGAATCAATTTCAAGAGCGTGATCGTATGCATGAATGGCTTCCTCACTACGACCAAGGTGAGCAAGTGACACTCCCATGGTGTTCCATGCATCAGGATTGTATGGATCTATGGAAAGCAACTGATCCAGGAGTACAAGCGACTCAGCGTAGCGCTTGCCCTCATTAAGCATTACGCCTTTGGTCCCCAATAACGGACCAAAAATTGGGTTAAGACTTAGTGCCTGATCAAAGGAAGCCATTGCATCTTGGGGACGCCCAAGCTCGCGCAGGACGCTACCTTTCATATACAGGGTCAAGTACGCTAAGTCGAATGTTGGGTCGATTCGCAGGGCATCATCGTAGGCGAGCAATGCTTCTGGATAGCGCTTGAGTCCTTGATAGACGAGGCCCTTCCAAAGTGATGCATTAGCGTAGCCGGGGTCGATCGCAAGTGCGCGATCATGGATCTGAATTGCTTCCTCGCCACGTCCCATTTCACTTAGGACATGCCCTTTCCGGCACATTGCCTCGACACATGTCGGATCAATAGTAAGGGCGTGGTCTAGCGCCTGAAACGACTCATCGTATCGATTTGCAAGTCCAAGAGCTTGGCCTTTCGCGATCCACGCATTTATGGAGTTGGGCTCAATTGCAATCGCCCTATCGTAGACGTTCGCTGCTTCAGCGTAGCGCTTCAGGTTGCTAAGTGAATAGGCCGCAGAAAGCAATTCTGAACAATCTAGCGCGAGCGAGGAGAAATCTAGAACGACTGCCTTCCCCGTTAGGTTGTGATACCACGTAGCGAAAAACCCGACCACATCATCCCAATTTCGCGGTCGGTTCGAAGCGCCTTTTTCAAGGCAAGACCGAACAAACCGATCAATTTCATCGGGGATCTCGGGAGCTAAACCAGTCAGGGACACTGGCGAAGATGCAAGGTGCGCACTCTTCCATTCCTGCTCGGATAAGGCGGGAAAGAGTCGATGGGCCGTAAACATTTCAAACAAAATGCATCCGTACGAATATATGTCACTTCGCAGATCGAGTTGCGATGCGCGCCATTGTTCCGGAGACATGTAAGCGGGGGTTCCAGCATCAGTGTGCTCTGATTGCACCAGACCAAAATCCGTCACCATCGCCTTGCGGTCCCAACTGACCAGAATGTTGGCTGGTTTGAGGTCGCGATGCACTAGACTTGGGACTTTCCTCATGGCGTACTGCATGCCTTGAGCGATCTGCAATGCCATACCAACAGCTATTGGTAAGGTCAGACTGGGGTGCCCAAGCCAGCCCCGCAAATCACCCTCCATGCCTTCGGGGCCGCGAACGTAGTCGGCAATGACATATGGTAGCCCCCTAAACCGTTCTACCAAGTATGCGCGAACGATAGATGGATGAGCCTCTAGAGATATCCAGGTTGCTGCTTCGCTCTCGAAAAGCGCAATCGCTTGTTTGTCCAAGGCATAGCGACCACGTATGGTCTTGAGTGCGCGAGGCAGCTTAGACTGATGATCAAAGCAACCATAAACGACTCCCATGGCACCGTGATGTATCGCCGAAACCTCATAGCGGTCGCCGATCTTCTCGCCCATCTTGTAATACTCGCTGGTATCGGGACTAACGGGAGCATCACGGGCAAGCTTCGACTGGTACCCTTCCTGTGCGAGACGGGTCTTGTCGTCGGGCATCGCAGCCACTCCGTGTCCGAGCCGCGTGCGATAAGCGTCTCCGGCGAGTCGGGTAGCATCGGTGTCAGTCATTGCTCGAGTTCTTCCGTCGTAAAGGTCGTCGGCATCCAAGGGTGGGCCAGAAACGCGTAGTGGTGGCCAGTGAACAGTTCGTCAAACGAACGTGGCGAGCGTCGCAATTGTTCCCGAATCACGCTTCACTCAACCTGGACTATTTGTTGGGCGGCGTTCCTATCTTGGCCATAACAAAATCCAGTTCGTCAGGGATATAGCCAAATGCTCGTGACAGAGCAGAGGGTATATTGTGATCGCGAAGATATCCCTCGATCATTTCGCGCTTGTACCGGGGGCAACGAGGATCAATCGCAACAGACTCCACAAAATTTGCAGAAATATCGACGTACACGTGACCGCCCTCCATCCATGGCGCCGAATCGGTAAACGGGACCTTTGATTCTGAAGGTGTCGCCAAACCGCAAGTGACTATTCCCCGAATCTCTCCCTCATGTTTAAACGCTTCATCCTTCAGGGTGAACGACTCAAGAATCACGTTCCCGTTCTGATCCGTTAGAAGTTGTTGGGATGGGCCTTTGCCAAGAATATCTTCGTGCATGCTACGGAGGTCCTTGTACAGCACCTCCTTCACCGCAGCCCCCTGCACAAACGCATACGCGGCCCCTTCGTTCAGCCCATAACGTTCAAACTGCGATTGCAGACCGTTTGTTCGCGCAAAGTCGTCGATTGCGGCTTGGAGTTTTGACACTGTAGAAGAGATTCGAACACCACATTTGTCCGCCGAATATAACGACCAAAGCGCTACAGAATCCGCCTCACTCGTCCAGGAGCAAACAAATGAGCCTTGTTTTAGGAGGTTGTGGATACGCAGAACATCTTCTTGACTCGCGATACCAACGTACGAGCCATCGTTCGATTCCACCGCCGCACGCAGGGAGTTGTAAACTACTTCAAGCCCTTCGTTCTTATCCGGGAATGTTGAAGGAGCCGAAAAACGCAATCGTCGGTTAGCGATAGTAGCTGCCAAGGCGAAGAAATCAAAAAACCGATAGATACGGGTATCAGGATTCAAGAGATTTCCCAAGAAGTGGATACGAGTAAGCTAAGTCAGGTCAGACCTATTGAAACTCACAGGACCGGGACGCGACGATACGGATCATCTGACTGACTCATCGTGCGTGCTCAGAGGTTATGTTCCCGAATATGCAATGATAGTACGGACTGATGATGCCGGGTCGTTGCGGAGAATTTGGCCCTGAACAAGGGCAACCGATCACGAACGTGATCCGATGACCGCTATGGAGGAAGTGTTCCACCGTCCGTTGATGGCCGGACTGAGACATCGCAAACCGCTTCACGCCGCCAGCACCATCACCAGCCCGACGAGTGCCGGCACGGCTTGGACGAAGAGGATCTTGCGGCTGGCGGTGGCGGCGCCGAACAGGCCGGCGATGAGCACGCAGCCGAGGAAGAACACCTTGATGGCGGTGCCGTCGGGACCGAGCCACAGTCCCCAGAACAGCCCGGCGGCGAGAAAGCCGTTGTACAGCCCCTGATTGGCTGCCAGCACGCGCGACGCAGTGGCGGCTTCCTGCGTCTGGCCGAACGCGCGCAGGCCGACGGGCTTGTCCCACAGGAACATTTCGAGCACGAGAATGTACACGTGCAAGAACGCGATGGCGCCGACGACGACGTTGGCAAGTATGATCATGTTGGCTATTCCTCCTGACAAAGCCCGCCTATTCGCCAGCCGGAAATTCCTCTACTGCCGGCCGTTGACGTGGGCGATCACTGCGCCGATCGAGTGTGCGCCCGGCGCGTATTGCGCCATGCCCCAGCCGAGGCCGGCGACGATCAGCGCCGTGACGATGAACGGCCATGCCGTCCGGCGGACGGCGGTCGCCACCCAGTTGCGCGATTCCAGTCCGCGCAGGCGGCGGTAGAGGCTGGCGGAAAGCACGCCATCGACCACCAGTTCGGCGAACAGCACGGGCGCCGACCAGACCAGGAACAGCGACGACAGCAGCAGCGTGGCGAGGAAGATGATGACCACGAGCGGAATGGCGAACTCCTCCGCCTGTGCGGCGGCGGATAGCGCTTCGCCGACCGGGCCGCTGGTATCGCCGACGATCGGAATGTCCGCTGTCGGCGCGTCAAAGGAAGCGCTCGCGCCGCCGCCGCCGAAGCCGCCGTCATGCGCGCCGATGCCATGAAGATGCTCGTGCGAAGGCCACGGGTTCGAGGTTGCATTCGAGAGGTCGGGAATGTCTGTCCAGTCCTCCACCCGCGTCCTCAGCCACAGCCAGAGCAGACCGAGGAACACCACGTAAGCNNAGCAGCGACGAGGCCAGGAAGCCGGCAGCGCCGGTGAGCGTGACCAGCACCACCATCTGCAAGCGCGGAAAACCGAAAGTTTCCAACTCTCCGCGGACGCGCTGGATTTCGTGGTGGCGGGAAAGGCGGAGAGGGCGGGTCAACTGTTCCTCGGGTCGGAGCGAAAGTCAGTCATGGTGGCACGCCACCTGTCGGCGACGATCTAAGAATGCACCGGGCTCGCCGAGAGCTTGACTCCAAGCGCGTGGAGCAGCTTCAGCATCGTGTCGTAGCGAGGTTTCGCGCCCGGCGTTAGCGCCTTGTACAGACTCTCGCGCCCAAGGCCTGCATCCTTGGCAAGCTGCGCCATGCCGTGGGCACGAGCGACGTCGCGCACGGCAGTCAGAAATACGTCGGGATTCTCGTCCTCCAGCGCGGCGGTCAGATACTCCGCAATGGTTTCCTCGTCGTCGAGGTAGTCGGCAGCATCGAAGGGGGCAAACTTGGCCATGAGCTACTCCTTGTTCAAACCGCGCGCCATGTCGTGGGCGCGCTTGATGTCACGCTTCTGCGAAGACTTGTCGCCACCCAACAGAAGCAGATAGACCACCTCTCTACGCCGCGTGAAATAGACGCGATAGCCGGGTCCGACATGAATGCGCATCTCGGAAACCCCTTCACCGACCGGCTCGCAATCTCCAAAATTGCCGTGCTCGGCGGAGCGGATGCGATGAGCGATGCGGGCACGGCCGATCTTGTCTTTCAGGGCAAAGAGCCAAGCGTCGAATTCCTCCGAGCGCTGAAAGGTGTTCATGTTTGAGAGTGTATCCGAATGGATACCATTATGCAATCACGGTGCGGTCGCGTGGAAATTGGTAGTGTGATCCTATTATTCGGGAGTCTAAGCGACGGCAGTTGTTCTGGAAACATCGCATGGGCATAGTGAGGCGTACCACGACGACTGACTTTGGAGTGACCTGACATGTGCGGCATTTGCGGGGAATTGCGTTTCGATGGCGCGCCGCCGGACCTCGGCGGCTTGCAGCGCATGATGGCGCGGCTGGCAAGGCGGGGACCGGATCACGAGGGCGTGTTCACCGACGGGCCGCTCGCCTTCGGCCATCGTCGGCTATCGATCATCGACCTCTCGGCGCACTCGGACCAGCCAATGGTCGACAAGGCGCTCGGTCTGTCGGTCGTGTTCAACGGCACGATCTACAACTATCGCCAGCTGCGTCGTGAGCTGGTNNGGCCGCGACCGTGCTGGCATCAAGCCGCTCTACTACGCGCTGGACGGGCAGCGCTTTCGCTTCGCGTCGACGCTGCCAGCGCTGCTGGCGGCGGGCGGTGTCGATACCGCGCTCGATCCGGTCGCGCTGCATCATCACCTGACGCTGCATGCCGTGGTGCCCGCGCCGCTCACCTTGCTGAAGGGTGTTCGGAAACTCCCGCCGGCGCATGTGATGATGGTCGATGCGCAGGGGCGCAACGAAACGCGGCCGTTCTGGCGCTTGAGAGCGCAGCGGCCGGCGCTGAAGCTTGGCGAACACGCGTGGCTCGTCCGCGTGCGTGCGGCCCTGGCGGCGGCCGTGGAGCGCCAGCAGACGGCGGCCGACGTGCCGGTGGGCGTGCTGCTTTCCGGCGGCCTCGATTCCAGCCTGCTGGTTGGATTGCTCGACCAGCTCGGCCACCACGATGTGCAGACTTTCTCGATCGGCTTTGGCGACCAAGGCGACGAGTCGGGCAACGAGTTCATCTACTCGGATGCCGTCGCCGGCCACTTCCGCACACGGCACCGCAAGTACATGATCCCGGACGCCGAAGTGCTGGCCGCGCTGCCCGAAGTCGTCGACCAGATGTCCGAGCCGATGGTGAGCCAGGACGTTGCCGCGTTCTACCTTCTCTCGCAGCGCGTTTCGCAGTCGGTGAAGGTGGTGATGAGCGGGCAGGGCGCCGACGAGGTGTTCGGCGGCTATTTCTGGTATCCGCTGATGGATGCGGAGTCCGGCACGCCGCTGGAAAAATTCAGCCGCCACTACTTTGACCGCGACCACGCCGAATACCTGGCGACAGTGACCGATGAGTATGCGGTGGACGACGTCACCAGCAAACTCGTCGCAGCACGGCTGGCCGAGCCGAACGCCGATACTTTCCTCGATCAGGTGCTGCGTTTCGACGCGACGACGCTGATCGTCGACGACCCGGTCAAGCGTGTCGACAACATGACCATGGCCTGGGGGCTGGAAGCGCGCGTGCCTTTCCTCGATCACGAACTGGTCGAACTGGCGATGAGCATGCCGCCGGAACTCAAGCTGAAGGCGGGCGGCAAGTGGCCGCTGAAGGCCATCGCCCGCGGCATGATTCCGGACAGCGTGATCGATCGGCCCAAGGGCTACTTCCCGGTGCCGGCCTTCAAGTATCCGCAGGGNNCAGCCCGGCGTGCCGCGAACGCGGACTCTTCCGCCGCGAAATGGTGGACACCCTGCTTGCCGCCCCGATGGACCACTACACGCGGTTGCAAGGCGCCAAGGTCTGGCACCTGGCGCTGCTCGAATACTGGCTACAGCGCCACGTCGATCACACCTGACCCGATCTGGTTGTCGTCGTTTGCCGACATTCGACGGGCATATGGCGAACGAGTACCTTGGTCGCACGGACATTGATATTGGGGGTGTGGTCATGGCGACGTGCGAAATCGCAATTCCGATTCGAAGCACCGACTCGTTTCCGTATCAGGCAACCAGCGCGACGTGCATGCGTTGCGGCGAGCAGTTCGTATCCTATGCTCGCGGTGGCAGCCTGACCGAACAGACCTGCGGCTGCGGCGTGGCCTATCGTGTCGAAACCCTGACGATCGATGTGGTCGCCTGCGGCGACGACGTGATACCCGCCAACGAACACTACTTCCGGACACCCGTCGTGCAGTTGTAGGGTTTTGGCCGGCCGCAGCCTCAGGCCCGAACGCGCAAGTCCTCAACCACCATGCCGACGGCGGCAACG
>PMIH01000157.1:4871-5733 GCA_003158255.1 Rhodocyclaceae bacterium | reverse complement strand
TGGCTATCGCGCCGATCATGAAGAAGGGCGGGCCGCACCAGCGCGTGGATAAACGGGCGGCGCGCGCACGGCAGACCGCGCGGCTGCGCCGCTCGCTCAGCGACGAGTCTGGATCGGAATGATGCGGTGCTTGCTGCGCGGGAAACCGCCCAGCAACGACGCCGGCTTGCGCGCATCGACAAAGCGCCACCACAGGCGCAGGCCGAGCAGTAGTGCCAACATCAGGCCATAGATGGCCGGCTGCGTGACATCGACCTTGACCATCCACGTGTAGTGCAGCACGGCGATCATGGCCAGCGGATAGATCAGACGATGCAGTTGCTGCCAGCGCCGGCCACCCAGGCGGCGGATCATGGCATTGCTGCTGGTTGCCGCCAAGGGTATGAGCAGCACGAAAGTGATCATGCCGGTGGTGATGAAGGGGCGCTTGACGATATCCATGAGAATGGCCGGCCAGTCGAAGAACTGATCCAGCCACAGGTAGGCGGTCAGGTGCAGGCAGGCGTAGAAGAATACGAACAAGCCGAGCATGCGCCGCAGCTTCATCACCCACACCTGGCCGGTCAGGCGGCGCAGCGGCGTGACGGCGAGCGTAATCAGCAGCAGCCTTAGCGCCCAATCGCCCAGGCCGCGCGTGAAGGCCTCGATGGGGTTGGCGCCGAGGGTGTCCTGCCAGAGCCCCAGTCCGTAGTACGCCACGGGCAGCAGACAGAGCAGAAACAGGACGGCNNGCCTGGCTCCAGCGCGGATGGTCGACCGCGGGATTGACGTTGGCGTAGAAGCCGTATTCGCTGGGTTGCAGCGCGCTCCATGTCGTCTGCGGTGGTTGTTCGGTGTAGCGGATGCGCACGATCGACTTCGA
>PMIH01000157.1:0-4847 GCA_003158255.1 Rhodocyclaceae bacterium | reverse complement strand
CGCACGCCGGGCATGACGTCCGCCTGGGTGACGGTGGTGAACTCGACGTACTTGGCACTACCCAGCGGCTCGACCTGCTTGAGCAGAGTCGAAAGCGGAAAGCCGAGCCATGGCACGACCATGCTCCAGCCTTCGACGCAGCGCAGGCGGTAAATGCGTTCCTCGATTGGCGCCAGCTTCAGGATGTCTTCGATGGCGAGCGTCCGCGGCTTCTGCACCAAGCCGTCGATAACGACGCTCCAGGGGCGCGTACGCAGGCCCGAGGAGAGTTCCGCCGGATCTTCCTTGGCGGACCCGAATTCCACGTAGTTGTTGTAGCCGGTAACGTGCCGATAAGGCGTCGGTGGCTCATCCGCGGAAAAGCGGCTGCGCAAAGCCGGTGCCAGCTTTTCGGCCGCTTGCAGGTCCGATAGCGCCAGCGCTGCGACGCTGCCAGCAGCCAGGCGCAAGAATCGGCGGCGTGCCGCCATGACTGACTCTGGCGTGACTTCCGAGTAGGCAATGGCATCCGGGCGTTTGATCGGCATGGCTGTTCGACAGAGTGCCCTGGAGAGAGTTTCAAAAAGAAAGGGCGGCAAGGCCGCCCTTTCTTTGTACCACGATTCGAACCGCTCAGCGCAGGCCGGCGATGTAGTCGGAAACGGCCTTGATTTCGATGTCGGTCATCTTGATGGCGACCATACGCATCATCTTGTTGGGGTCGTTGGCACGGCTTTCGTCGCGAAACGACTTCAACTGGGCCTCGAGGTACTCGGCGAACTGGCCGCCGATGCGCGGGAACTGAGCCGGCATGCCCGCACCGGCGGGGCCGTGGCAGGACGCGCAGGCGGGCAGGCCCTTGGCCATGCTGCCGGCACGAAACAGCTTCTGGCCTTGTTCGATCGTCTCGCGGTTCCTGGCGATCTCGCCCTTCTGGGTCTGGGCCGAGAAATAGGCAGCCAGGTCACGCATCTGCTCGTCGGAATATGGCGCGATCATGCCGTTCATGATGGCATTTACGCGATCGGGCTGCTTGCCACCCAGCGACTTGAAGTTGGTCATCTGCTTGTACAGATAGTCGGCATTTTGGCCGGCCAGCTTCGGGTTGGCCGAAATGGTGCTGTTGCCATCGGCGGCATGGCAGGCAACGCAAACAGTTGAGCCAATTGCCTGGCCCTTGGCAGGATCACCCTTGTAGGCAACCTTGGCGGGCTCGTTGGCATTGGCGACGGCGGTAACCGCGAAAAGTGCGGTCATCAGCGAGGACAGCATCAGCGAACACTTCATCTTGGGAACTCCTGGAGAGGCAGGGTTGAATTTATAAACGTGCTATTCTAACCCAACTAATCCGCCTTTCGTATTCCCGCCGCCGGTCATGTCCCTCTTCCGCCACGCGGTCTTCGAGATTTCGGCCGCGAAGCCCCAAGATCTGCCGCAAGCAACAGGGCCGGAAATTGCTTTCGCTGGTCGCTCGAACGCCGGAAAATCCTCTGCCATCAATACCCTCGTTGGCCATACGCGTCTGGCATTCGTTTCCAAAACGCCGGGGCGGACGCAGCTCATCAATCTGTTTCGGCTGAAGAACGGCGCGGCGCTGGTCGATCTGCCCGGATACGGTTACGCCGACGTACCACTGCCCATCCGCAAGCAATGGCAGGGGCTGCTGGAACATTATCTGACGCGTCGGCAAGCGCTGATCGGCCTGGTGATGATCATGGATGCACGCCGGCCGCTGACCGAACTGGATCGTCAGATGCTCAACTGGTTCGGGCCGACCGGCAAGCCGATTCATTGCTTGCTGACCAAGGCCGACAAGCTGACGAAACAGGAGCAGACGAAGATCCTGCGCGAAGTGCGGGCGGAATTGGTCGACTTGGGTTCGGCGGTGACCGTGCAGCTATTTTCCAGTCTGAAGAAGACCGGGATGGAGGAAGCCGAAAACGCAATTGGCGGCTGGCTGGACAATCCGGTATGACTTGGGCATTCCCTCTTGCCTGAGGCAAAAAGAAATGCCCCCGGCTAAAGGGGAAAAGCCGGGGGCAAAATGCCTTAATGGGGTTAAGGCACCCGCTCAGGGAGGTGAAGCGGGGGATGGCCGAAGGCCATCCGCAAGATAAGATTCGCGTCTGCGATGAAAGTTCCAAAAAAATTGCGTGAGGATGCTATGAACCAAAACGGTGCCTTCCCGATGACCCGCATGCGGCGCATGCGCAGGGATAATTTTTCCCGCCGCCTGATGCGGGAAAATGTCCTCACCGCCGCTGATTTCATTTACCCGGTTTTCGTCTTGGCCGGCAGCGGCCGCGCTGAGGCTGTGGCATCCATGCCTGGCGTCGAGCGGATGAGCCTTGACCGCCTGTTGCCAGTGGCGGAACGGGCGGTGAAACTTGGTATTCCCGCGCTGGCGCTGTTTCCGGTCGTCGATTTGGGCCAGAAATCTCACGGGGCCGAGGAAGCCTGGAATCCAGCGGGGTTAGTGCCCACTGTCGTGGCAAGGCTCAAGAAAGAGTTCCCTGAGCTGGGTGTCATCACCGATGTGGCGCTTGATCCCTACACCAGCCACGGCCAGGACGGCCTGATCGATCCGGCCGATCCAACCGGCTACGTGATGAATGACGAGACGGTCGAGGCGCTGGTCAGGCAGGCCCTTTGCCATGCCCGGGCCGGGGCGGACGTCGTGGCGCCGTCGGACATGATGGACGGCCGTATCGGCGCGGTTCGGGCGGCGCTGGACGGCGAGAAGTTCATCCACACGCGAATCTTGGCCTATTCGGCCAAGTACGCTTCGAGTTTCTACGGACCATTCCGCGATGCGGTTGGTTCAGCCGCCAACCTTGGCAAGGGCAACAAGAACACCTACCAAATGGACCCGGCCAACTCGAACGAAGCCTTGCGGGAAGTCGCGCTCGACCTGGCCGAGGGTGCCGACATGGTGATGGTGAAGCCGGGCATGCCCTATCTGGACATCGTGCGGCGGGTCAAGGAAGAATTCGGCGTGCCGACCTACGCTTATCAGGTGAGCGGAGAGTACGCGATGCTCAAGGCCGCGGCAGCGAACGGCTGGCTCGACCACGACGCCTGCATGCTGGAAGCGCTGCTCTGCTTCAAGCGCGCGGGCGCGGACGGAATCCTGACCTACTTCGCCATCGAGGCGGCGGAAGCGCTGAAACGCTAGCGATTACTTCGCCAGCAGTTGCCACTGCGCGGGCCATGCCGCCAGAGGATCTTCCTTGAAGCCGCTCTTGACGAACCGGTGCCAGCGCCCGATGGCATGGCAGATCAGCATGTCGGCGTGGGCGGCGAAGTCGTGGCTTTCGGGAAATCCGCCCTGCGTGGCGGCGATGCGCAGCGACTGTTTCAGTGATGCCTCGATCCTGTCCAGCAGCTGATTGATGCGTACTTGCAGGCGCGGATTTTCATGTACCAGCGCGTCGCCGATCAGCACCCGCGTCAGCCCCTTGTTTTTCTGCGCGAAGGCGAGCAGCGTGACCATGACGAGCTCGACCTGCTTCAAGCCGCTTTCCTCGTCGTTGCCAATCTGGTTGATGACCGAGAACAAGCTCGACTCGATGAACTCGATCAAGCCTTCGAACATTTGCGCCTTGCTGGCGAAGTGGCGGTAAAGCGCGGCTTCCGAGACATCGAGCTTCTTGGCCAGCAGCGCGGTGGTGACCTTCTCGCCGCCAGGCGCCTCCAGCGCATGGGCGATGGTTTGCAGGATGAGCAACTTCTTTTCG
Source organism: Rhodocyclaceae bacterium (assembly GCA_003158255.1). Taxonomy (GTDB): domain Bacteria; phylum Pseudomonadota; class Gammaproteobacteria; order Burkholderiales; family Rhodocyclaceae; genus Fen-999. The sequence continues at coordinate 1,131 of PMIH01000157.1, read as the reverse complement.
CCGGGCTTGTTGGCAGTGTTCATAGCTTGTTGAGTGAGCGAGGCAGATCGAGCGCCGATTTTAGCCGCAGATCGACCCAGGCTGGCACCCGCGTGCCGCGGCTGATCAGGACAGTTTTCATGCCCAGCCGCTTGGCCGCCTTCAGGTTGACCGGACTGTCTTCGACAAATACGCATTGCTGCGGACGCAGGCGTTCGCCGTGCAGTAGGCGACGAAAAGCATCCGGCAGCGGTTTCGGCTGGAAGCGCAGGCGCTCGATGCACCACACGGCGTCGAACAGCCGGCGGACGCCGATGATGTCGAGCACTGCCTCCGTGTAGCACTGTGGCGCGTTGGAGAAAATAATTTTGCGGCCGGGCAAACGACGCAGCATGCCGCGCAGGGCGCGCTCATATACGACCATGCGCGGCAGTTGATCGAACGGGTGCGTGTGCCGGAGAAAATGACGTGGGTCAATACCATGGTGGCGCACCAGGCCGAGCAGCGTTGCGCCATAGCGCGCCCAGTAGTGCCGACGGATGCGCGTTGCTTCCGCCGCGTCGACACCGAGTTGCCGCTCGATGTATTCGCCCATCGAACGGTTGATGTGCGGGAAGATGTGCGGATTGGCGTCGTGGAGCGTGTTGTCGAGATCAAACAGCCAGACGCGCTGCGTGCTCACTTCGACTTGATCAGCGTACCGACACCTTCGTCGGTGAGGATCTCCAGCAGTAGCGCGTGCTCGACGCGGCCGTCGATGATGTGCACGCTCTTGACCCCACTACGCGCGGCATCCAGCGCCGAGCCGATCTTCGGCAGCATGCCGCCGGAGAGGGTGCCGTCGGCGACCATGGCGTCGATATCCTTGGGCGTGATGCCGGTCAGCAGCTTGCCGGCCTTGTCCAGCACGCCCGGCGTGTTGGTGAGCAGCACCAGCTTCTCGGCGCCGAGGATTTCCGCCACCTTGCCGGCGACGAGGTCGGCATTGATGTTGAAAGTATCGCCGTCGGGACCGACGCCGATCGGCGCTATTACGGGAATAAAGTCGCCGGTATCGAGGAAGGAGATGATCGATGGGTCGATTGAGGTGATCTCACCGACTTGGCCGATGTCGATCATTTCCGCCGGGTTATCCTTGTTCGGTATCAGCAG
>PMIH01000163.1 GCA_003158255.1 Rhodocyclaceae bacterium | reverse complement strand
CTGCTCTTCATCGACAACATCTACCGTTACACCCTGGCCGGTACGGAAGTGTCGGCACTGCTGGGCCGGATGCCTTCCGCCGTGGGCTACCAGCCGACGCTGGCCGAGGAGATGGGCCGCCTGCAAGAGCGCATTACTTCGACCAAAGTCGGTTCGATCACCTCGATCCAGGCCGTGTATGTGCCCGCCGATGACTTGACCGACCCGTCGCCGGCAACCACCTTCCTTCACCTCGACTCGACCGTCGTCTTGTCGCGTGACATCGCCTCGCTGGGCATCTACCCGGCCGTCGATCCGCTCGACTCGACTTCGCGCCAGCTCGATCCGCTGGTGGTCGGCGAAGAACACTACGCCACGGCACGCCGCGTCCAGGCCAACCTGCAACGGTACAAGGAACTGCGCGACATCATCGCCATTCTCGGTATGGATGAACTGTCGCCGGATGACAAACTGGCCGTGTCTCGCGCCCGCAAGATTCAGCGCTTCCTGTCGCAACCCTTCAACGTTGCCGAAGTCTTCACCGGCACGCCGGGCAAGATCGTGCCGCTCAAAGAGACCATCAAGGGCTTCAAGATGATCGTCGACGGCGAATGTGACAGCCTGCCCGAGCAGGCCTTCTACATGGTCGGCGGCATCGAAGAAGTCTTCGAAAAGGCCAAGACGCTTCAGTAAGCGGCAGAGGGAAAGAAGCCAAAATGGCAATATCCATCCACGTTGATGTCGTCAGTGCCGAAGAGTCCATCTTCTCGGGGCTGGCCGAATTCGTCGTCCTGCCGGGTGAAGCCGGCGAGTTGGGCATTCTGCCCGGCCACATGCCGCTGATGACGCGGATCAAGCCGGGTGCCGTCCGCCTCAAGATTCAGGGTCAAGATCAGGAAGAGGTGATCTTTGTCGCTGGCGGCATTCTCGAAGTGCAGCCCGGCCGGGTCACCGTGCTTGCCGATACTGCAATTCGGGGCAAGGACCTTGACGAAGCCAAGGCGCTCGATGCCAAGAAGAAGGCCGAAGAGGCGATGTCCACCCGCGAATCCGAACTCGATTACGCTCGCGCGCAGGCCGAACTGGCCGAGGCTGTGGCGCAACTCGCGGCGATTCAGAGGCTGCGCAAGCCATCTCATTGAACGGCGCTGCGAATGGAGAAGGCGGCCTTTGCCGCCTTCTTTCTTGTTGCGTATTAGACTAGACTGTCCAGTCTACGAGGGTCGCCATGAACATTGCCGAAGCGAGTCAGGAATTGGATTGCCGCCAGCGCCTGGTTGCCGCTGCGCGCTCAGAATTTCTGAAAGATGGCTTTCGCGGTGCCAGTGTAGATCGCATTGCTGCTGCGGCAGGCGTGGCCAAACAAACGCTTTACAATCATTTTCCGAGCAAGGATGCGTTGTTTGCGGAGACAGTGCGTGCCGGCGTCCGTGGTGTCGTCGTCAAGCTCGACGACTGCGAAGGCGACGCGCGTCAATGCTTGCTCGCCTATGGCCAAGCGTTGCGCAAGAAGCTGCTGAGCCCTAACGGTTTGGCCTGGTTCCGCACCTTCATCGGTGACTTGCCACGCGTCCCGGAACTCGGACGGATTGCGTTTCGGGAAGGACCGATGGCTACGTTGCGGCACTTGTCCCGTTTTTTCGAAGCCGCCATGAATCGCGGCGAGTTGCGCAGGGATGATCCGATGTTTGCCGCAGAAATGTTCAACGGAATGCTCATCAACGCTGATCGAACTCGCGGCTTGTTCGCCATCGATATGGATGTTGTCGCCGACCCCGCAAAGGTCGAACGGATCGTCGATTGTTTCTTGCGGGCCTATCGGCCTGACTGAGGTCACCATGAAGAAAAGTCTCGTTACGCCGATATTGCTTGTCGTATTCCTGGCCTCTTGTGGCAAGGGTGAGCAGGGCGCCGGAGCGGCTGCCGGCGGCATGCCGCCACCCCCGGAAGTCGACGTGGTCACCGTCACTGCGGGCAGCACGACGCTAACTCAGGACCTGCCAGGGCGCCTTGAGGCATGGCGTACAGCTCAGGTGCGGGCGCGAGTGGAGGGCATCATCGAGAAGCGCCTGTTTGCCGAAGGTTCCAACGTCAAGGCGGGTTCGCCCCTGTTCAAGATCGACGACCGCACCTACAAGACCGCCGCTGCAGCGGCCGACGCCGACGTTGCGGTGGCGAAGCTGACGGTGGATCGCTATAGGCCTTTGCTGGAGATCAAGGCGGTCAGCCAACAGGAATTCGACCAGGCCGAGGCCAAGCTCAAGCAAACCGAGGCGGTACTGGCCAAAGCAAAACTGGACCAAGAGAACGCCAATGTGCTGGCGCCAATTTCGGGCCGTATCGGTCGCGCCCTGGTGACCGAAGGCGCTCTGGTGGGCAAGGCTGAAGCCACGCAGCTTGCCACCATTGAACAGATCGATCCGATCTACGCCAACGTCACCGAAAGCAACACAGATCTGTTGCGCTTGCGCCAGGCCGTGAAGGCCGGGCGGGTAAAGCGTTCAGCTGAAACGCGAGTGCAGGTGGTCATGGAGGACGGCAGTATTTACCCGCATCCCGGCAAGTTGCTGTTTTCCGACTTGGCGGTGGACCCCAACACCGGTTCAATCCTGATTCGCGCCGAGATCCCAAATCCCGAGAAGGAGTTGTTGCCGGGAATGTTCGTGCGCATCCGCTTTCCCGAGTCGATTGCCGACAACGCCATTACTCTGCCCCAGCGAGCGGTGCAGATGGGTGCCCAGGGTCAGTTCGTCATGACCGTGGATAAGGACGGCAAAGCGACGCCGCTGCCGGTGAAGGTGGGCGGCATGAGCGGCGGTAACTTCATGATCGCCGACGGGCTCAAGGGTGGCGAGCAGGTAATCGTCAATGGCCTGCAAAAAGCGAGGCCCGGCAGCACCGTGAAGCCCGTGCCCTGGAACACGGCAGCCGCGGTCCCGACAGCCACGGCTCCCGCCGCACCCGCGCCCGCCGCCAAGCAAGGCAACTGAGTCATGCTCGCCAAGTTCTTCATCGACCGCCCAATCTTCGCCTGGGTCATCGCTATCTTCATTGTCCTTGCCGGCGCCCTGGCGCTCAAGAAGCTGCCCGTCTCGGCTTATCCGCAGGTCGCTGCGCCGTCGATAGCGTTCAACGTTACCTATCCTGGCGCATCCGCCCAAGTCATCGAGGACACAGTGACGGCGCTTATCGAGCAGGAGATGAACGGCATCGAGCACCTGCTGTACATGGAGGCTTCATCGGAACTCGGCACGGCCACCATCACCCTGACTTTCCAGCCCGGCACCAACATCGACATTGCGTCCGTCGAGGCGCAAAACCGCTACAAGCGCGTCGAGGCCCGCTTGCCCGAGGATGTCCGGCGACTGGGCGTTCCCGTCACCAAGCCGCAGCGCAACTATCTCTTGTTCGCCATGTTCTACTCGCCGGACAAGAGTTTCGACAACGTCGCCTTGGGCAGCTTCGCCGCTGCCAACGTGCTCGACCAGATTCGCCGCGTGAACGGTGTCGGCGAAGCCATCCTGTTCGGTACCGAATACTCGATGCGCGTCTGGCTGAAGCCTGACAAGCTCAACGCCTACAATCTTGCGCCTGCGGACGTCGCCCAGGCCCTGCGCGCCCAGAATGTGCAGCTGGCCACTGGCGAACTGGGCCAGGCACCAGCGGGCTCGGCCCAGCAGTTCAACGCGGTTATCGTCACCAAGGGCCGCTTGTCGACACCGGAAGAATTCGGCAACGTCATCGTCCGCGCTCACCCCAACGGGGCTACCGTGCGGGTCAGGGACGTGGCTCGCGTCGAGCTCGGGGCGCAGGACTACAACATCTTCGCCCGTCTCGACGGGCAGCCGGCGGCGGCCATCGCGGTGCGCGTGTCACCCGATGGCAATGCCCTGGAAGTCGCCAAGGCGGTCAAGGCAAAGGTGGAGGAGCTGTCCCACTACTTCCCGAAAGGCGTCGCCTGGACGGTGCCCTACGACGCCTCGCGTTTCGTGGATATTTCCATCACCGAAGTTCTGTACACTCTGATTGAGGCGATGGCCCTGGTCTTTCTGGTCATGTACCTGTTCCTCGAAAACTTTCGCGCCACGCTCATTCCTGCGGTGGTGGTGCCAGTGGCCCTGATGGGCGCGCTATCGGGCCTTTATGTTCTCGGCTACTCCATCAACGTGCTGACCATGTTTGCCATGGTCCTCGCCATCGGTATCGTGGTGGATGATGCCATTGTCGTGGTAGAGAACGTCGAGCGCATCATGACCGAAGAAGGCTTGCCGCCGCGCGAGGCGACGCGCAAGGCCATGGGTCAGATCTTCGCTGCCATCATCGGCATCACGCTGGTGCTGGTGGCCGTGTTCCTGCCCATGGCTTTCTTTGGCGGCTCGGTAGGCGCCATCTACCGGCAGTTTTCCGTCACCCTCGTGCTGACCATGGCCTTTTCGGCTCTGATGGCACTAACGCTGACGCCGGCCATGTGCGCCACCATTCTCAAACACGAGCCGGGCAAAGAGCTGCTGCCAAGCACTGGTTTCTTCGGCTGGTTCAACCGCATCTTCCGGCGCAGCGCCGTCGGCTATCACTCTGCTGTCGAGCGCATACTCAAACGAACGGGGCGCTGGCTGCTGATCTATGCAGCGATCATCGCTGCCGTCGGTGTGTTGTTCTACAACCTGCCAGGAAGTTTTCTGCCAGAAGAGGATCAGGGCTATTTCATCAACGTCGTCCAACTGCCGCCCGGCGCTACTCAGGCGCGCACCCTTGAGGTCGTCAAGCAAGTGGAAACCTACTACCTCAAGCAGCCCGAGGTAGAACACATCATCGGCGTTGTCGGATTCTCCTTCTTCGGCCGTGGCCAGAACGCCGCGCTGGCCTTTGTTCGCCTCAAGGACTGGGACGATCGCAAGAGTGCGGACAGTCTGGCCGGCAGCATCATCCGTCGCGCCAACATGTTCCTGTTCCAGATCAAGCAGGCTTTCCTCTTTGCTACCAACGTGCCGCCGATTCCCGAATTGGGTGCTATCGGCGGCTTCGACTTCCGCTTG
>PMIH01000162.1 GCA_003158255.1 Rhodocyclaceae bacterium | reverse complement strand
TATTGTCGTCGAATTGCAGTTGCAGGACTTCCTTCAGCAGCGGCAGTGTTGCCGGTCGTTGCTGCTCGAGCGTGGCGCGATCGAGGCTGTCGAGTACCGCCATCAGCGTGGGAAGGTCGCGGCGACTATGTGCGAGCAGGTAGCGCACCAGGCCGTCGTCGACCCGCATGCCGCGCATCAGGGCGTGGCGTGCCAGCGCAGCTGACTTTTCGTCGTCGGAAAGGAGTTTCATTTCATAGACCAGCGTCTGGCCGATGCGTGTACGCAAGTCCTCGCGCAGAACCAGGCGCGCGGGCGGCTCGTTGCCGGCAAGGAGCAGCGTCAGGCCCGCGAGCCGCGCGGCGTTGAAGATACGGAAAAGTTCGATTTGTCCGGCGTCGGTGAGTTCCTGAATATCGTCCACCGCCAGCAGGATGCCGGGTGTGGTGGCGATTTCGGTGCCGACGGTGGCGGCGACGAGGAACGTGGCCGGGCGATGGCTCGCGGCCGCGGCGACGGTCGCCGCCAGCAGATGGGACTTGCCACAGCCGTCTCGCCCCCAGAGGTAAACGGCATCGTAGCTGCTGCGATCCGCCAGGCCGTGCAGGCGGCTGATCAATTCGGCGTTGCCGCCAGCGACGAAATTTTCGAGGGTCGGCAACTGTGCCGGTTTGATATCGAGCAACAACTGGCTCACGGCGTTGGTCCCTGATAGAACCGGCTGGCGAGGTAGATCACGCGCAACTCGCGCAGTCCGACCAGTAACGCCGCCGAAGCGGGCAGCGCCAGCAGGACGCCGAAGAAACCGAATAGCTGGCCGAAAGCCATCAAGGCGAAGATGACCGCCAGCGGGTGCAGGCCGATGCGTTCGCCGACCAGGAAAGGCGTGAGCAGGAAGCTCTCCAGCATCTGGCCAATGCCGAACACGACCAACACGGCAATGATGGGGCCGAAGCCATCGAATTGCAGGATGGCGACCAGCAGCGCGAGCGTGAAACCGGTGGCGAAGCCGATGTACGGAATGAAGATCAGCAGGCCGGTCAGGAGACCGATGGCGATTGCGGAAGGTAGATCGGCGATCGACAGTGCGATGCTGTAGTAGACCGCCAGGATCAGCATGACTAGCACCTGGCCGCGCAGGAATTGCGCCAGCACCGAATTGACTTCGTGGGCGAGTGCGACCGCCTTGGCATGCCAGACGCGCGGAATGGCGTTTTCCATTCGCGCCAGCAGCGGGTGCCAGTCGAGCAGCAGGTAGAACATCACTACCGGTGCCAGCATCAGATTGACCAGCAGGCCGAACAGGGCGACACCGCCGATCTTGAGGGACTGGTAGAGGTTCAGGGCGACAGTCTGGATGCCGCCCATGTTGTCGGCCGCCAGCTTTTGTAGCGAAGCCGCATCGAAACGCAGCTTGATGCCGAGGTTGCTGCGCAGCCACGGATTGAGCTTCTCGTTCGCCAGCGCCAATGCGCCGGGCAGCCGGGCTGCCAGCACACCCGCCTCTTCGATCAGCAGCGGGATCATGATTAGCACCAGGCCAACGAGCAGGGTCAGCAGCACGAGAAGCACCACCAGCACGGCCAACAAGCGCGGCAGCCCCAGCCGTTGCAGCCGATCCACGAGCGGATTGCAGGCATAGGCGAGGAGGCCGGCGAGCAGGAAGGGAGTCAGGATCGGCCCAAGCAGGGCAAGCAGCCCAAGCATGAGCAGGCCAAGAACGATCCAGAGAGCAGTTTGCAGACGTTGGGTTATGGGCATTTGCTGTAAAATCGCACCGTTTACCGTATTTCACGGTGATTGCGGCCGGAAAGGCGCAACTTTATCCGTGCCGCCCGAGGAACTCAACTTGAGTACACCGCTAACCTACCGCGATGCCGGCGTCGATATCGATGCCGGCGATAGTCTCGTCGAACGCATCAAGCCCGCCGCCAAGCGCACTATGCGCCCGGAAGTGCTCGCCGGGATCGGCGGATTTGGCGCCCTTTTCGAACTTTCCCGCAAGTATCGCGAGCCGGTTCTCGTTTCGGGCACGGACGGCGTCGGCACCAAGCTGAAGCTCGCCTTCCAGTTGAACAAGCATGACACGATTGGCCAGGACCTCGTCGCCATGAGCGTCAACGACATCCTGGTGCAGGGTGCCGAGCCGCTCTTTTTCCTCGACTACTTCGCGTGCGGCAAGCTCGATGTCGGCGTGGCCGCGCAAGTGATCGAGGGCATCGCCAAGGGTTGCGAACTGTCCGGTTGCGCGCTGATCGGTGGCGAAACCGCGGAAATGCCCGGCATGTATCCGGACGGTGAGTACGATCTCGCCGGTTTCGCTGTCGGTGCGGTGGAAAAGTCCGAGATCATCGATGGCACGACCATCAAGCCCGGCGACATCGTGCTCGGCCTTGGCTCCAGCGGCGCGCACTCCAACGGCTACTCGCTGATCCGGCGCATCATCGAACGCGCTAAGCCCGACCTGCAAGCCGATTTCCATGGTCAGACGCTGGCCGAAGCCGTGCTGGCGCCGACGCACATCTACGTCAAGTCGCTGCTGGCGTTGATGCAGGCCATGCCGGTCAAGGGCCTCGCCCACATCACGGGCGGCGGCCTGCTGGACAACGTGCCGCGCATCCTGCAACCCGGTCTCAAGGCCGTGCTCGACAGCAAGAGCTGGACGCTGCCGCCGCTGTTCCAGTGGCTGCAACGTGAAGGCAACGTCGCCGACGCCGAAATGCATCGCGTCTTCAACTGCGGCATCGGCATGGTGCTGGTGCTCTCGCCCGAAAACGAAAAGCCTGCCGCGGAACTGCTCAGTGCGGCAGGCGAACATGTATTCCTGATCGGCCGCATCGAGGAATGCGCGGCCGGCGAGGCGCAGACAGTAGTCGTCTAAGACCGTCATGAACAGATCGCAAGCCCTGCAAATTCTTACCGCCAATAGAGCAGCGCTGGCCGAGCGTTTCCACGTCTCCCGGCTTGCGCTGTTCGGTTCGTTTGCCCGCAATGCGGCTCGGGACGATAGCGACGTCGACATCATCATCGGCTTCGATGGTCCGGCGACCTCGGATCGTTATTTCGGCGCACAGTTCTTTCTTGAAGACTTGCTGGGCCGCAACGTCGACCTGGTCACGGAAAAGGCGTTGCGCGCCGAGTTGAGGCCATTCATCGAAAAGGAAGCGATTGATGTCTGAAGCGCCGCAACGGGAATGGCGCTTCTACATCGACGACATTATCGCCTGCGCCGAGCGGGCGATTTCCTACACCGACGGAATGGATCAGGAGCAGTTCGTTGCCAGTGGCCTGAACTACGATGCGACCATCCGCAATCTTGAACTGATCGGCGAAGCGGCGACTCATATCCCCGATGCCGTTCGGGAGGTGCATCCGGGAATCCCCTGGCGGCAGATCGTTGCCATGCGCAATCGCCTCATCCACGGTTATCTGGGCATCGACAACGACACGCTATGGAGCATTGTCGAGAAGGACACGCCAGCGCTACTGGAACAGATGAAAGCGCTAAGACAGCAACTCGGTTGAGCGGGTAATTGGCGTACGCCCCCGATTATTCGCCGCGTGGGAATGCGCGCGCGAACTCAGATTGCTTCGACCTTCAGCTTGAGGCGCTTGGCGTTGACAGCCAGCACGGTGTCGAGCGTAGCTATCGAGGCGGCGCCCGCTTCGAGCGCCGTCGCGAGATGCAAGGCATCGGCGGCACGCAAGCCGTGACGGTGTTGCTTGGATAGTTGTGCCGCCTCGCGAAACGCGGCCCGACTGACGGGAATGATGCGCATGCCGCCCGCCACCAGCACGTCGAACTCCTTGTGTACGCGTTTGGCGTTGGCGTCCGAGAGTTCGCTGCGCCGCTGCTTGATGGCAATGGCACTGGCGAACTCGGCCAGCAGCCAGTCGCTGCCGATGGTCGCCTCCGCCAGGCCGGCGAACCATGCCTGCACGTCGGCCGTACGCGGCTCAGGAACCAGCAGCGCGACCGCGACGCTGGTGTCGAGGTAGATCATCAGTAGCGGTCTTCCTGCCGGATCGCCTCGACCGTGGTGGTGGTCATCGGCATGTGCGCCTGCAGCTTGCCCAGGCGGCTCAGGAAGGCAGCCTTGTCGAAGGCATGCGTCGGCACCAGCTTGATTTCGCCCACCGGCGTCACTTCCGCCTCAACCGTATCGCCCTCGCGCAGACCGGCAGCGCGCGTGCATTCCACCGGCAGCCGCACGGCCAGGCTGTTGCCCCATTTCGCCAGTTGCAGTTTCATGGTGTCTCCTTGCGGGTATCTACGTGTCGATACACTCTATCACGTCGACCGAGAAAAGTCATAGCCGTGGTGGTACGGCTCATAAAGGAATCGGTGCAGCGGTGTGGGTGGTGTTCTGGAAACAATGCAGACTCGTTCGTGACTACTACGTCCCTGATTACTGGCCGTATCGAAACCTGCGCGGCAGGCGAGGCGCAGACGATCGTCGTCGAGAACTGCTGGCGAGTTGCCCTTACCGGGCCGGCCGTAGATACTCCGGCTCCGGCGGGCACAGTTTGGGGTATTGGGCGCAGACGCGGTCGTGTTCTGCCCAGCCTTCGGCGATGCGAGCTTCGTTTTCTCTTTTGAGATACCAGGACGACGCCAGTATCGCCAGCAGCGCCACGCCGCCGGCGAAAAGTGCGGATGCCCAGCGCGGTGCCGGCCCGGCCCGGGCTCCCACGACCACGAACGCCACGACGATGAGTACCGCCAGCGCCAGGTACAGAACCCCCAGGCCCATGCAGCCGAAGCCTTCGCAATGGAAAATCGCGCGCAGCCACCCGCCCATGTAGGCCAGTGCGAACAGCAACCCGCAGGCGATTGCCGCCGCAACAACCGCCAGCCTGAATTTCATCGTGGCATGCCCCGCCAGGCCATCTTCATATACACGTCGCCCTGCTTGAGTTCGTCCAGCATCTGCGCCAGCCGCTTCTGCTGCGTGGCGGGCAGCTTCGCCCGTGCGATCCAGCCGAGGTAGTCGTTGCGCTGGTACGGCGGGCGCGCTTCGTAGGCATTCATCAGCCCCTTCGCTTCAAGCGCTTCGCGCACGAAGGCGGGCATGGGGTTGAGGGGACGCTTCATATCTGATTGGGCGAGTAATCATGGTGCGTTCTCGACTATTTCTCGTAGTCTGTCCCGGAATACTCGGTGGGCGTTCAGGCGAGCATTCTTTCGAGAATTGGCGACGCGACGAAGGAAAGAACAGCAAGAACGAAAAGGATTACCAGCCGCGTGACGAGTGGTGAGCGCCAAAAGTAAAACGCACCCACAAGAACAAGCACCAGGATCGACGAGAGAGCCAGCCATGCGCCGCGGAAGGCTAGCGCGGCAACCGTTGAGTAGAGGTTGAATGAGATGAGGCTGACACCACTAATAACAACTGCGAGGCCAAACAGCAACGAGCCAGCGTTGGCAATGGAGTCAAGGGCGTTAGCTATTCGACCAACAAACAGAGGTCGTAGCCCTCGGTCTTTTGGTTCTTCAAGGGCAACCGGCTCGAACTGGTGCTTAGTCAAGAAACCCCCAACGTGAAACGTGCTGCCCAAGGTTGTCGGAAAACCTTCCAACAACGCAACGCGCTAATTCGGAACGACCTAAATGCGATTCGCATGATGCCGTATTGCGGTACCGACACGCAACCGGAAAATGCAGGCCCAAAGTCAGTCATCGTGGTACGGCTCCCGGGCGGACCGCAGAAAGTCGTCGACCAACTTCAGCGCCTGCTCGGTCGCCGCCGCGTCGAGCGAGTCGAGCATGATGAGGTCGCTCATGGAGCGCAGCCATGTGATCTGCCGCTTGGCGAATTGGCGGGTGGCGAAGATGCCGCGGTCGCGCAGTTCGTCGGCGGGCAGCAGGCCTTCCAGCACTTCCCAGGTCTGCCGGTAGCCGACGCAGCGCATCGAAGGCAGGTCGGTGTTGAGCTTGTACTTGGCGCGCAGCCGTTCCACTTCGCCGACCAGCCCGTGGTGCAGCATTTCCTCGAAGCGCTGGGCGATGCGCTCGTGCAGCACGGCGCGGTCGGAAGGTTGCAGCGCCAGTGGCAGCAGGCGGTACGGTAGCGGTTCGCTCTGGTGGGCGGCGAAGTATTCGCCCAGCGGCTTGCCGGTGAGGCGTACCACTTCCAGCGCGCGCTGGATGCGCTGCGCATCGTTGGGCGCGAGGCGGGCGGCGGTCTCGGGATCGAGTAGCGCGAGCTCCTGATGCAAGGCTGGCCAGCCGAGCAGTTCGGCCTCGGCGTCGATCTGCGCGCGCAGTTCTGGGTTGGCGTCGGGCAGGTCGGCGAGTCCCTCGCGCAACGCCTTGAAGTAGAGCATGGTGCCGCCGACCAGCAGCGGTACGCGGCCGGCGGCGGTGATCGCCGCCATCGCCGCCAGCGCATCGGTGCGGAAGCGGGCTGCCGAATAACTTTCCTCGGGCGAGATCAGGTCGACCAATCGGTGCGGGTAACGCGCCAGCGTCGCGGCATCGGGTTTGGCGGTGCCGATGTTCATGTCGCGGAACACCTGCGCCGAATCGACGCTGATCAGGTCGACCGGGAAGCGGTCGGCGATCTCGAAGGCCAGCGCGGTCTTGCCGCTGGCGGTTGGCCCCATCAGCAGGATTGCCGGCGGTAGTTTCATTTTCCCCGCATGAACATGGCGTCGATTTCGGCGAGGCTCACTTGCCGCCAGGTGGGCCGGCCGTGGTTGCACTGGTCGGCGCGGTCGGTGGCTTCCATCTCGCGCAGCAGGGCATTCATTTCGGGAATCGAAAGGTTGCGCCGGCCGCGCACGGCACCGTGGCAGGCCATGGTGGCCAGCAGTTCGTTGCGCTGCGTTTCGATGACACGGCTGGCCGGGTGTTCGGCAAGTTCGGCGAGCAGCGCGCGCACCAGCGCGGCGACGTCGCCGCCGGCCAGCAGGGCCGGCACGGCGCGCAAAGTCAGCTGGCACGGACCGCCGACGGAAACCTGGAAGCCGAGTTGGGCCAGCGCATCGGCCTGCTCTTCGGCCGTTGCCATGTCCGTTTCGCTGGCATCGATCAGCGCCGGCACCAGCAGTGCCTGCGTCGGCGGCGTGCCGGATTCGACCTGGTTCTTCAGCCGCTCGTAAAGGATGCGCTCGTGAGCGGCGTGCTGGTCTACCAGCACCAGACCGGTCTCGTTCTGCGCCAGGATGTAGAGGCCGTGCAGTTGGGCGATGGCAAAGCCGAGCGGCGGTGCCGCGCCGGTTTGGGCGGTCGGCGCATCGGTGTACGCCTGCCGGGCGAAGTCGAGGTAGGCGGCGGTGTTGCTGCGAGGTTCGGCAACGGCAAACGATTGCTGGCGTTGCGGTGCGAAGGCGGGCATCGGCGCGGCGGCCGGTGCATTCGCGACGGGTTCCGCCAGCGCGCGCGTCAGTGCGTGAAAGACAAATTGATGCACGCCGCGCGATTCGCGGAAGCGCACTTCGGTCTTCGCGGGATGCACGTTGACGTCGACCGCCGCCGGGTCGAGCGTCAGAAACAGGACGTAGGCCGGGTGACGCGCGCCGTGCAGCACGTCGGCGTAGGCTTCGCGGGCGGCATGCGCCAGCAGCTTGTCGCGCACGAAGCGGCCATTGACGAAAAAGTACTGTTCGTCGCGCGAAGCACGCGAGTAGGCGGGCAGGGCGGCGAGACCTTCGAGGCGCAGCGGGCCGGCATCGACCTCGACGGTGCGCGCGTGGATCGGGAAGTCATCGCCGATGAGATCGCGCACGCGCGTTTGAAAGTCAGTCACGGTGGTACGCCGCCGGACGGCGCGGTTGTGCATGAGGCTGAAGGCGACGTCCGGCCGGGCCAGCGCCATGCGCCGTAGCACTTCGTCGCAATGCGCGTATTCGGTGCTCTCCGACTTGAGGAACTTGCGCCGCGCCGGCGTATTGAAATAGAGGTCGGCGACCTCGACCACGGTACCGCGCTCCAGCGCCGCTGGTTCTCTCGGCGTGCTCCCACCGGGATTCCCTCCGGTCACGCCATGGCTGACTTTCCACGCGTGATTTTGGGAGGTGGTGCGGCTGATGAGCACAACGCGCGCGACGGACGCGACCGAAGCCAGAGCCTCGCCGCGGAAGCCGTAGCTGGCGACGCGTTCCAGGTCGTCGAGCGTGGCGATCTTGCTGGTGGCATGGCGGGCGAGCGCCAACGGCAGGTCATCGGGTTCGATGCCGCTGCCGTCGTCAGCGACGCGGATCAGCCGGACGCCGCCTTCCTCCAACTGGACGTCGATCTTGGTCGCGCCGGCATCGAGGCTGTTCTCGATCAGTTCCTTGAGCACCGAGGCGGGTCGCTCGACGACTTCGCCGGCGGCGATCTGGCTGATGAGCAGGTCGGGCAGAGGGAGGATTCGCGACATCACGCGATTATAGGGGGCGTCGGGTACACTACGCGGCTATGGAAATCATCAGCCAATTCATCGACATTGTCCTGCACCTGGACAAGCATCTGGTCATCCTCGTCGCGCAGTACGGCACCTGGATTTATGCCATCCTGTTTGCGATCGTCTTCTGCGAGACCGGGTTGGTCGTCACCCCGTTCCTGCCCGGCGATTCGCTGCTGTTCGTGGCCGGCGCACTGGCGGCCGAAGGCGTCGGCGGGGGTGGCATCGACATCGGCGCGCTGATCGCGGTGCTGCTCTCGGCGGCGGTGCTGGGCGACAACACCAACTACTGGATCGGCCGCTGGTTCGGCCACAAGGTGCTGCACTGGGGCGACGGCGTGCCGCGCCTCTTCAATCGCAGCGCCTACGACAAGGCGCACGGCTTTTACGAACGCTGGGGCGGCATGACCATGACGCTGGCGCGCTTCATTCCGCTGGTGCGCACCTTCGCGCCTTTCGTAGCCGGCGTGGCACGCATGACCTACCTGCGCTATTTCCTTTTTGACCTGCTTGGCGGTGTCGTCTGGGTCGTCGGCCTGAGTTTGGCCGGCTACTGGTTCGGCAATCTGCCGGTGGTGAAGAACAACCTGTCGTTCGTCATCATCGGCATCGTCGGTGTTTCCGTCCTGCCCATCGTCGCTGGCTGGCTGCGGCAGCGGCTGGCGCACTGAGGCATGCGCACCCTTCTGCTGCTCGCCGTTTTCCTGCTTTCATCTTGCGCCAGCAATGGCGATTTTGCGCCGAGCCAGTTGGCCAAGACGGACATCGACCGCGTTGCGGAAGCGCACCGCCACGATGCCTTCGTCAGCCTGAAACTGCTGGCGGACAAACTTTATCGGCGTAATCCGCGCGAGTGGAAGAAGTCCGGTCACGCGAGCCAGGAAGCAGCCATGGCGCAGTTGTTCGATCCGCAGTTGGCGTGGCGGTTGCCGTCGCTGGAGGGCAAGCGTGGCGTCGAGGCCATCGCCGCCGGTTTTCGCGAAGACTTTGAGGGCGATCGGGTCGCGGCGCTGGTCGGCGGCATGGGCGGCATGCTGAATGCGGCTTTCAACGGCCAGACGGATTTCTTCCTGCTCGACGATCTCGATCCGCAGAAACTCTACAACAGCGCCCGCAACATCGAGATTGCGGCCTGGAAGCTGGCCAATGCGCGCGATGCCGCCGGCAACCTGCTGCTGCTCTCGAACGAAATCCAGACACCGCCGAATCTCAGCTTCGAACGCGAGTTCGGCAAGCTGATCGGCAATCTCGACGTGTTGTCGAAAATTATTGCCGACAAGGCGAACCGAACCGTGGTCAAGGTTATCCAAAGCATGGCCACCGCCGTTTTTCTGCCTGTCCCGTTTTTGAAATGAAAACCTACGTCATTCTGATCTCCGGCCGTGGCACCAACATGGAAGCCATCCTGTCCGCCGACCTGCCGGGGCGCTGCGCCGCCGTCATCAGCAACCGGCCCGATGCCGCCGGGCTCGCTTTTGCGGCCGGGCGCGGCGTGGCGACGGTCGTCGTCGACCACAAGGCGCATGCCGACCGCGCCGCCTTCGATGCCGCGCTGGCGGCGGCAATCGATCGCCTCGCGCCCGACCTGGTCGTCCTAGCCGGCTTCATGCGCGTGCTGGGCGACGATTTCGTGCGCCGTTACGAAGGCCGTTTGCTCAATATCCATCCATCGCTGTTGCCATCGTTTCCCGGCCTGCGCACACATGCGGCGGCGCTGGCGGCAGGGGTCAGGCTGCACGGCGCGACGGTGCATTTCGTCACGCCCTCGCTCGATTGCGGGCCGATCGTCGTCCAGGCCGCAGTGCCGGTGCTGGCCGCCGATACGGCGGATACGCTGGCCGCACGCGTGCTGGTTCAGGAGCACACGATCTATCCGCAGGCCGTGCGCTGGTTCCTGGAAGGCCGCCTGCGGCTCGAGGGCAGCCGTGTCTGGCTCAATGGCGAGTGCGATGCGACCGGGGTGCTGATCGCGCCGACGGGATGAGGTATCAGAAGCGCTTCCTGCTCGCGCTGGCGGTTTCCTTCGCCCTGCATTTCATCGTGATTTCGGGACCGGGCTGGTACCTGCCCAGCCTCGGCGATCTGCTGCATCCGGAAGGTGCCCTGCCGCTGGAAGCGCATCTGGTGGCGCCGCCGGCACCCGCGCTCGCGAAGCCGGCACACTCGAGACCGAAGCGGCCGCGCCCGCCCGCGGTGCCGGCGGCACCCGTCGACGCCGTTGCCCCCGTGGCGCCTCCGATTCCGCCGCCGGACGAGCCCGCCAAAGTCAGTGATGACGGTACGCCGCCTGCGGCTGACGACGCCACCGATGTCGTCGATGGCGGCCCGGCATCGATCACGGCGCTGCGCAGCGAGATCGGCTTGCCCCGGTTCGTCCACATTCGCTATCGCGTCAGCTATGGCGAGAGCCATTTTGCGGTCGGCGTGGCGACCCAGGAGCTTCGTCAGGATGGCGCCGTCTATTCGGTGCGCAGCAGCGCCCAGACCACCGGCATCGTCAGCCTCTTCCGGCCGGCGAAGATTGTTAACATCTCGGAGGGCGATATCATCGCCGGCAGTTTGCGGCCGCGCGAATTTCGCATCGAGCGCAATGGCGGCACGGAGACGGCCCGTTTCGACTGGGATGCCGGCTCGGTCCGGTTGCCCAACGGACGCGACATCGCGTTGCCGGCACACACCCAGGACATGGTGTCGATGTTTTGCCAGCTAGCCCTGGTGCCGACCAATGTGGCGGTGATTTCAATGCCGGTGCTGACCAGCAAGGTGGTCGAGCGCTATGATTTCACGGTATTGGGCGAGGAAAAGGTCAGGACGCCTTGGGGCGTGCGGAAAGCGCTGCATTTGCGCAACACTCAGTCCAACGAGATCGAAAGTACGGAGGTCTGGCTGGGGCTTGAAGACGCGCGCTTGCCGATCAAGATTCAGCATACCGACCGCAAAGGCGAGATGTTCGAACAGATCGCCGAGAGCATCGAATTTGACGAAACCAAGGAAGGAACGCGCTGATGCGCATCACGAAAGAACTTCTGGACGGGGCGGTCGTTGCCACGACCGATATGTTGAAATTCAACCAGCCCGCCGATGCCGTGCTATCCACGCACTTCAAGGTGGGACGGACCGGTATGCTGGAGCGGGCCTTCATTGCCGAAACGGCCTACGCGGTGTTGCGCCGGAAACGCCTGATCGAGCGCATGGTCGGCGTCACCGCGTCGCCACGGCAGAAGGTGCTGGCGGCGCTCACGCGTCTGCAGGGTTGCAACCAGCGGCAGCTTGCCGATGCGGTGACGGGTCGTGAGCTCGACTGGCTTGCAGAGATCAAGGCGCAGCCCGAGCCCGAGCTCTCGGTGGCCGAGCGTGCGGACTTGCCCGACTGGCTCGCCGAGCGCTTGCTGACCCGCATGAGCGCCGAGGAATTGCTGGCGCTGGCGCGCGGCCTCAACCAGCCGGCGCCGCTCGATCTGCGCGTCAATTCGCTGAAGGCAACGCGCGAGGAAGTGCTGGCGTGCTTCGCCGCCGAGGGCATCGAAGCCGAGGCCTGCCGCTACGCGCCGCTGGGCATTCGCCTCAAGGGCCGGCCGTCGATCTCGCGTCACCCGCTCTATGTCGAAGGCAAGATTGAAGTGCAGGACGAGGGTAGCCAGTTGCTGGGCTACCTGCTGGCGCCCAAGCGCGGCGAGATGGTGGTCGATTTCTGCGCCGGCGCCGGCGGCAAGACTTTGCTGCTGGGCGCCATGATGCGTTCGACCGGTCGGCTCTATGCCTTCGACGTTGCCGAGAAGCGACTGGTGAAGCTGAAGCCGCGCGTGGCGCGCTCCGGTCTCTCGAACGTGCATCCGGCCTGCATCAGCGGCGAGAACGATACCAAGGTCAAGCGGCTCGCCGGCAAGATCGACCGCGTGCTGGTCGATGCGCCATGCTCCGGCCTCGGTACCTTGCGGCGCAATCCCGACCTCAAGTGGCGGCAGACGCCGGAGTCGGTCGCGGAACTGACGCGCAAGCAGGCCGACATCCTGGCCGGCGCGGCGCGGCTGGTAAAGGCCGGCGGTCGCCTCGTCTACGCCACGTGCAGCATCCTGCCGGAGGAGAACGAGGCGGTGATCGATGCCTTCCTCGCCAGCCATGCCGATTTTCAGCGGATGTCCGCTGTCGATCTGCTGGCGAGCCAGGGCATTGCCATCGACATTGGCACCGATCTGCGCTTGCTGCCGCATACGCACGGTACTGATGGCTTTTTCGCCGTGGCGCTGGAACGGTGCAAGTAAGAGGGCTCGCGGCGCTGGTACTGGCGTTGGCTTGCATGCCCGCGCTGGCGGCCGAGCCGTTGCCGGCGACGGGGTCGGTCCAGGTGTTGTTCACGCCGTGGGACGACGCCGAAGGTGCGCTGCTGAAAGTGATCGCCGAGGCCCGGCACAGCATTCATGTCCAGGCCTATGTGTTCAGCAGCCGCAATCTGGGCTGGGCACTGGGCGAGGCCAAGCGGCGCGGCGTGCACGTCGAGATGCTGGCCGATCGGGAACAGGTGACCAAGAGCGACCATAGTCTGGTGCGCGCGCTGCATGACTCGGGCATCCCCATCTGGCTCGAGGTGCGCTACGCTAACGCCCACAACAAGATCATGCTGATCGATGCGGAGGACGCAGATCCGGTGGTGGTGACAGGCAGCTACAACTTTACGTTTTCGGCCCAGGCGCGCAACGCGGAGAACCTGGTGATCCTGCGCGGCAACGCGCCACTGGCGCGCGTTTACCTGGACAATTGGCGTCGCCACCAGGCTGACGCGCTACCTTACGCTGAGGTGATTCGATAATGGGCGCCGACAACCAGTTCGGACTTCTGTTGGCCGATTTGTGGACTGATCTTCAGCAACCGGACGTGATCTGGCAGGTCGGCGTACTCGCTTGTTGTCTCGGCATCGCCTGGCTGTTCAGCTACGCCGTGCGCAGTCATCAGGCACAGGCGAGCCCAGGCAGCGTGGCAGCGATGCATTTCGGCCAGCGTGGCTTCAAGCGGTTGGCGTTTCCGCTGGCGGCGTTGGTGCTGGTGCTGGCGGCGCGTCCGGTGCTGGCCCAGTCGCATCATGTCAACCTGCTCTTGCTGGCGGTGCCGCTGCTGATTTCGCTCGCCGTCATCCGGGCGGTGTTCTTCGTCGTCCGCCTCAGTTTCCGTGGCCCCTGGCTGGCCAGTTTCGAGCGCACTTTCGCCGCGTTTGCCTGGGCTGTCGTCGCCTTGCATATCACCGGACTGCTGCCGGATCTGATCGACTTGCTGGAAGGAATCGGCGTCACCGTCGGCAAGCAACGACTCAACGTCTGGCTAATATGCCAAGGCATCGCCACCGTGTTGGCGACGCTGCTGCTAGCACTATGGGTGGCCGGCACCATCGAGGCGCGGCTGATGGCCGCGCCCGGGCTGGATTCCAACTTGCGCATCGTGTTCGCGCGCCTGACCAAGGCCGCGCTGATCGTGCTGGCGATCCTGATAGGCTTGCCCATGGTGGGCATCGACTTGACGACCCTGTCGGTGTTTGGCGGTGCGCTCGGGGTCGGCCTTGGCTTCGGTTTGCAAAAGATTGCCGCCAATTACATCTCTGGTTTCATCATCCTGCTCGACCGCTCCATCCGCATCGGCGACCTGATTTCCGTCGGCACGGATCGCGGCCAGGTGACGCGCATTACCACCCGCTATACCGTTCTCAAGGGCATGACGGGCATCGAGGCCATCGTGCCGAACGAAGTGCTGGTGGGATCGGTCGTGCAGAACGAATCGTATACCGACACCCGGGTGCGGGTTGGGCTGCCGGTGCAGGTGGCCTACGGCACCGATCTCGATCGGGCGATGGCGATCCTGGTCGACGCGGCCACCGCGCAACCGAGAGTTCTGGCGACGCCGCCAGCCAAGGGATTTGTCATGGCATTCGCCGATTCCGGCATCAATCTGGAAGTCGGCTTCTGGGTCGGCGACCCGCACGAAGGCACCCAGCAGTTGCGCTCCGACATCAATCTTGCCATCTGGCACGGCTTCCAGGCGGGTGGCATCGAGATCCCGTTCCCGCAGCGGGAAGTCAGGATGATCGACAAACAATAAAAAACCCGCCGCAGCGGGTTTTTCTTGGTAGCGGAGCCGGACTACTTCAGCTTCACTTCCTTGTACAGAACGTGCTTGCGCGCCTTGGGGTCGTACTTCATGAACTCCAGCTTTTCAGGCGTGGTGCGCTTGTTCTTGTTGGTGGTGTAGAAATGGCCGGTACCGGCCGACGATTCCAGCTTGATCTTTTCGCGACCGCCTTTGGCCATGTTCGCTCTCCTTGGACGCTCGGATTAGATTTCGCCGCGCTCGCGCAGATCGGCGAGGACGACATCAATGCCGTTCTTGTCGATGGTGCGCAAGCCGGCATTGGATACGCGCAAGCGCACCCAGCGGTTTTCGCTTTCCACCCAGAAACGGCGGTTTTGCAGATTTGGCAGATAACGGCGCTTGGTCTTGTTGTTGGCGTGGGAAACGTGGTTCCCAACCATCGGGGCCTTGCCCGTCACTTGGCAGACGCGGGACATGGTCGTGCTCCAGTCAGTCGAATTCAGTGAAGCCGCGCAGTATACCCGGAATGAGGCAAACCTTTCAAGCCTTTTTCAGATCAAGCCGCGTTCGACGAGGGAACGTCAGTTGGACCGCAAATTTGTTACTGGTTAGTAACATTTCTACTGGCAAGGCAATTTGGTTACTAGGAGGTAACGAATTATCCCGAATCGACGACTGGTCTTGGCAAGGCACAGGGCCGTATTTTCGTCTTTGGGCTCCGATTCCCGCGATCCCTTGATTTTTTCGGACAGCCCGGAATACCGCAAGCGTTCTGACAGTATGGCAATGCAGTCCTTCAGACAAAAGGCCGAGCCCAAAGAGCGCGCAAGTCAGACGATGTTACCGAATCGGAACATTGTCGACTGCAATGCCCCTTATCATGACGCGTATTCTTCTTTAGGGCAGGCTCAAGGCACTCTGGTTTGCGGCGCATGGCTTGGCTAAGTCACTAATTAAAAACGACTTCATGATCTTGCCGCGATTTGACGTCGGCATTGTTTGCTTGGCATGTGACTTGCGTTACTAGCAAAGCTCGTCGGGGCTCTAAGGGGGATTCAAGATGGACTTACCGGGGAAATTCTTTGCCGCCTGCGTGTTTGCGGGCAGCCTGATCTGGAGCAATGCCGCTCTTGCCGCAGATCTAACGCAGCCGCAAGCCGAGGCGAGAGTGACTCCGCAATGGAAGGGCGATGCCGTTTGCACGCACTGCCACGATGAGTCCGAATCGAGGCCGATTCTATCGATCTATCAAACCAAGCACGGCGTAAAGGGAGATCCCCGTACGCCAGGCTGCCAGTCCTGTCACGGCACCAGCGACAATCACCTGAAGGACAAGAGTCAGCCTACTGACGTGACCTTCGGCGAGAATAAATCCGACGCCAAAGTTCAGAATGCCGCCTGCCTGAGTTGCCATAGAGCCGGCAAGCGCACGCGTTGGGAAGGCGGTCAGCATCAGGCCAACGACGTGCCATGTAGCAGTTGTCATGCGGTCCATGCGTCCGTGGACAAAGTGCGCAACAGGAAGACGCAAACCGAAGTCTGCTTCACTTGCCACAAGGAGCAGCGCGCGGACAGTCTGAAGATCTCGACTCACCCGATCGATGCTGGCAAGGTTGTCTGCTCGGACTGCCACAACCCCCATGGCTCAGGCGGACCAAAACTGCTGAAGAAGAACACGGTAACCGAGACGTGCTACTCCTGCCATGCCGAAAAGCGCGGTCCGTTCCTTTGGGAGCATCAGCCGGTCAACAAGGACTGCACCAACTGCCATACCCCGCATGGTTCCAATATTTCGCCGCTATTGAAGTCCCGCGCCCCCTTCCTCTGTGACGAATGTCACGATGGCCCGCACGACAGTCCGAATCCTTATGGGCCGGGTGCCGCGGTTGGACGGCCAGGCTCGGGCGGTGGCTATGGAGATCGGAGTGCGGCGGGTCGTGCCTGCATGAACTGCCACAGCATGGTTCATGGTTCGAATTCACCATCCGGCGCCTTCTTGCACCGCTAATCCAGTAAGAGAGGATCTGGTCATGAGAACAATCAGGGAACATTTCGCCGTCTCGACGCTGACTCTGGCGATACAAGGCGCCTTACTCGCAATGTTCGCGGCACCGTTGGTTGCGGTCGCAGCGGACGCGGACCAGGATGTCGCCACTTTGACCCAGCCGACCAATTCCGTTGAAATCGGCGCGGAGAATGTGTCGAAGAAGTCGGCGAAGTTCGGCGAATACAACGGCCTGAACAAATCCGGTGCCGATTTGATCGGCAACTTCAGCGCGCGCGGCGGTGATGCCTACCAATCATACGATGGCGGTACCGGCGTGACCCGATGGGAGATCAAGGGAACCGACCTGGGGACGACCTCCCGCGAAGTTGGCGGTGCCGTAAGCCAGCAGGGCGCATGGAACCTTGGCGTCAACTACGACCAATTGCGCCATCACATCACGGACTCGTACCAGACGCCTTTCCAGGGGACGATGGGCGGGAACAATCTCGTTATTCCGGGAACCTTTGGCGTCATCGATGCGACGGATGACGACGCCGTCGGTACGGGTACGCAAGGGATGACCGCCAATCAGTTGGCCTCATTCCGTACGGTGGATGTTTACACCGACCGCAAGAACACGAGTTTCAACGCGGGATACACCTTCAATCGGCAGTGGAGCGTCCAGTTCGATTTCAACCGCCTGGATCAATCCGGTGCGAAGCTCATCGGGGTTTCAATGTCCCCCGATGCGCTCGGCGTTGGCGCTGGCGAAAAGGTTGCCACGCTGATGAATCCGACGAATTACAAAACGGATACTTTCGACATTGCGGCGACCTGGCTCGGCGAAAAGGGACATCTCACCGCAAGCTACTTCGCTTCCATCTTCAAGGATGGCTACAGCAGCCTGTCCTGGTCAAATCCATTCATTGATTCCGGTGGCGGAAGCGCGCTCACGGGTAGTGCCCCTGCCGGCGGGGCTTTCCCGATGAACACATTCGCTACGCCGCCCAACAACAATTTCCAGCAACTGAACCTGTTGGGAGGATATGACTTCACGTCGGCCACGACGCTGGCGGGGGGGATGTCTTACGGTCGCAACACGCAAAACAGCAGTTTCATCGACGATCCGCTACTGACGTCGGCGTTGCCGCAGGGGGCGCTCAATGGCCTGGTGGTGACCACCCATGCGGACCTGAAACTGACCAATCAGACAAGCAAAGATCTCGCGCTATCCGCCGGCCTGAAGTACAACGAGCGCGACAACCGCACGCCATCGAACACTTTCACTTCTTTTGCGTCGATTGCTGGAGACCCTTGGGGCGCGGTGACCAACGCCCCGGTGAGCAACAAGAACTATCAGCTGGAACTGGCGGGAACCTATCGTATCGACAAGAAGCAGAGTGTGCGTCTGGCGTACGACTACGACGACGTCAAGAGCTGGTGCAACAATTCGCTGGCCAACTCCTTCCAGTCGGCGGATGTGGTGGCGACATACCCGACCTATTACACCAACAGCGCGTGCGTTCAGAGTCCGAGCAGCAAGGAACACAAGCTGTCGACCAACTACAAGCTGAAGGTGGCCAGCGACGTCAGTCTTAATGCCGGTTACGCCTATGCCCGGCGCCGCGCGGACATCAATAGCTCGTACTACAACCCGATGCAAACCAGCGCCGAGGGCTTGCAAAATCTCGGCTACGTCCCCTATTTCGAAGCCAGTCGCAGGGAACATATATTGAAGGCAGGCATCAACTGGCAGGCGAGCGACAGATTTAACGTTGGCATGTCCGGTCGCTATGTCGATGACAAGTACGATGCGGCGCTCGGTGTGCAGAAAGGTCATGCCTGGGGGTTGAATCTAGATGCCGCGTACGGCTACTCCCAGACTGGAACCGTGTCCGCGTATTTCAGTGTTCAGCGGCGGCAGCGCGATTTGTTGTCTTCCGCGGATAAGTCTCCCCTCGCGACGCCGGCCAACCTTTGGACCAACCGCATGAGCGACGACACCAATACTGTCGGCGTGACGGCCAAGCAGAAGGACTTGATGGGCGGCAGGCTGGAACTGGCCGGGGATCTGTCGTATTCGCTTGGCAAAACGCGCTATTCGACGCAGATTCAGGATTCAACGCTTTGCAGCGACATAACGTGTGGCAGTTTGCCTGCTATCAGGAACGATATGAAGAAGCTGAAAGTCACCGCCATCTATGCGGTCGACAAGGCCAGCAAGGTTGCATTGACCTACTTGTATAAGAAGCTCAAGAGCGACGATTACTACTACAGCGCCTACCAGCTTGGCTGGACCGACGTAACCGTCTTGCCGACCAATCAGCAGGCGCCGAATTACTCCGTCAATGTGCTCATGGCATCCTACATGTACAGCTTTAGGTGACTTCTGCAGTGTGCATCGCAAGATGTTTTTGGGGCCGGAGTTTTCGGCCCTTTTTTCTTTTCTGACGAGGCTGCCTTTAAGTTCCGTTCAGATCAGTCCGCGTTCGGCGAATGACATTGGCGTGGCCCGCCCGGCGACGATGAAATGATCGAGGAGGCGGACATCGATCAGCGCCAGCGCCTCCTTCAGGTTGCGGGTGAGGATTTCGTCGGCGGCTGAAGGCTCCGTCAGGCCGGAAGGATGATTGTGGGCGAGGATGACCGCGGCGGCGTTGCGCGTGAGCGCCTGCTTCACGACTTCCCTCGGATAGACGCTGGTTTGGGTGAGCGTGCCGCGGAAGAGTTCGTCCCAGCCAATCAGTCGGTTCTGGGCATCAAGCCAGAGGGCGCCGAATACCTCGTACGTCAGCCCGCCCAACTTGAGCTTCAGCCAATCGCGCGCGGCACCGGGGGAGGAGAGCAAGTCGCGCACCTTCATTTCCTCGGTAAGCGCACGACGGGCGAGTTCCAGGGTGGCGGCAAGTTGAGTCGCTTTGGCCGGTCCGAGTCCGGGCAACTTTGCCAGATCCTGCGCTGGCGTTTCTGCAAGCCGCGCCAGGCTGCCATCGACATGGGCGAGCAGGTCGCGCGCAAGATCGACCGCGCTCTTGCCCTTGACGCCGACGCGCAGGAAGATCGCCAGCAATTCGGCATCGGAGAGTGCCTGCGGGCCGAGCGCCAGCAGCCGCTCGCGCGGGCGTTCGTTTTCGGGCCAGTCGGTGATCGCCATGGGAAGAAGGTAGAATTTCGCAATGCCATCTGGAGGTTCCGTGAATTCTACCTGTCATGAATGAGCTTGCCGGCAAACGCATCGTCCTTGGCGTCACGGGCGGCATAGCGGCCTACAAGGCGGCGGAGTTGACGCGCCTGCTGGTCAAGGCCGGCGCAACGGTCGATGTCGTCATGACCGAGGCAGCGACGCGCTTCGTCAGTGCGATGACCTTCCAGGCGCTGGCGGGCCGCGACGTGTGGACCAGCCTGTGGGACGGCGACCAACGCGGCATGGCGCACATCGACGTCACGCGCGGCGCCGACGCGGTGCTGGTCGCGCCGGCAACCGCGGACTTTCTGGCGCGGCTGACGCACGGAATGGCGAACGATTTGCTGACGACGCTCTGCCAGGCGCGGGATTGCCCGCTGCTGGTGGCGCCGGCGATGAACCGGCAGATGTGGGAACAGCCAGCGACACAACGCAATGTGGCGCAACTGGCGGCGGACGGCGTGACCATCCTCGGCCCAACAGCGGGCGAGCAAGCCTGCGGCGAGATCGGCGAGGGCCGCATGCTGGAAGCGCAACAGTTGTTCGATGCGCTGGTTGCCTTCCTGCAACCCAAGCCGCTCGTCGGCAAGAAGGTGCTGCTCACCGCCGGGCCGACCTTCGAAGCCCTCGATCCCGTGCGCGGCCTGACCAACACCAGCTCCGGCAAGATGGGCTTCGCGCTTGCCCGCGCGTGTGCCGAAGCCGGCGCCGAGGTGACGCTCGTTGCCGGGCCGGTCTGCGAAAGTCAGTCGTCGTGGTACGCCAATAAGCGCATCGATGTCACCAGCGCCCTGGAAATGCGCGCTGCCGTGTTGACAGCGCTGCCCGGACAGGACGTCTTCATCGCCGTCGCGGCCGTGGCGGACTATCGGCCGGCCGCTGCCGCCGAACACAAGATCAAGAAGGGTGCGCAAACGCTGACGATCGAGCTGGTCGCCAATCCGGACATCCTGGCCGAAGTTGCCGCGCGGCCGGATGCGCCGTTCTGCGTTGGCTTCGCGGCGGAGAGCCGCAATCTTGCCGAATATGCCGAAGGTAAACGCCGCGCCAAGAAACTGCCGCTGGTCGTCGGCAACCTGGTGCAGGACGGTCTTGGTGGCGACACCAATCAGGTCACGCTGTTCGACGATGCCGGCGTGCATCCACTGCCGGCGGGTGGCAAGCTGACGGTCGCCCGCGGCATCGTTACTCACATAGCGAGGTTGATGAAGTGCACAGAATAGACGTCAAGATTCTCGATCAGCGCCTCAAGGACAGCCCCCCGCATTATGCGACGCCGGGCTCAGCCGGGCTCGATCTGCGCGCCTGTATCGAAGCGCCCCTGCGCATCCATCCCGGCGAAACGCATCTGGTCCCGACCGGGATGGCGATTCACCTGGCCGACCCCGGGCTGGCGGCGATGATCCTGCCGCGCTCCGGTCTCGGTCACAAGCACGGCATCGTGCTGGGTAATCTCGTTGGCCTGATCGATTCCGACTACCAGGGCGAGATCTTCGTTTCGACCTGGAACCGCGGCAAGGAATCGTTCACGCTCAATCCGCTCGAACGCCTGGCGCAACTTGTCGTGGTGCCGGTGCTGCAGGTGGCGTTCAATGTGGTGGATGATTTCGAGCAAAGCCACCGCGGCGAGCGTGGCTTCGGCAGTACCGGGAAATAGCAAACCGGCAAGGCCTGGTACCCAAGGCCTTGCCTCGGGCTTAGCACTGGTCGATGCCGCCGGTGAATTTCGACATCAACATGGTGGACGCGCTGCCCGTTACCTCCTCTTTGGCTACACCCGGGCCGTATTCGGCCAGCAGGGCACGTTTGTACGAGCGGAAGAACTCGTCGTAAAGCAGCCCGCCCGCGACACCGGTCGCATAGATTTCATCCGTACCGGCGTCATGCTCGATGACGATGGCGGTCAGCGGCTGAGTCGCCTCCTTCGTCGTGACGACCATCTTGCCGCCCTGTGATGGATCGTACACCCGGTCATGTTCGCAGCAGACGATCATGCCGCCTCGTCCAGCCAACTTGCTGGCTGTCTTGCCGGTGTAATGAATCGGCGAATGTTCCTTGTTGGGATAGGAAAGCTGGTGGGCGCAAATGGCGCTGTACGAAACCAGCGCGCCGTTCGGGCCGATGCCGCCGCTCCATTTGTATTCGCCATCGTCGGACTGCATGGTCATCGGATCTGCCGGCTTCGCGGCGAGATTGACGAGGAAACAGGGAGTCGACCGATAGGGATAGTGGAAGATGTATGCCTCTTCCGTCGTCAATAGCGACGCCTTGATCGGATTGCCCTGCTCATCGACCAACTTGACTCGGGCGAAGGTCTTGACCTCCGCCGCGCCGACGGTTTCCAGATATGTGGTTTGCAGCCCGGCGAGTGCGGCAGTGCCGCCGCAAATCTTGATGAAGCCCCTTCTGTCCATTGTGCCTCCGGAATTCGTGCCAAAAAAGGGGGGCCGCAGCCCCCCTGTGCTCGGTTGAGAACGACTCAGGCGAACAAGTCGCGGTACATGCCCTTGTTCCACTCCATGAGGCGGTTGCCTTTGGCTGTGTCGCGCTTTTCGTCCATCGTGGTATCCGGCGAGAAGCCGAATGCCTTCTTGGCGTTGTCGTAGACGTAACGAGCAGAAACAGAAATGGCTTCGCTTGGATTGGCATTGACCATCGAGTAGCAGATGGTTTCCGGGCTGACCCAGTCGATGTCCTTGCCCTGGGCGCGGGCAGCCAGCAGCTTGGCAACGTACTTGGCTTCGGTGTTGGCGGTATTGGCGCTTTTCGAGAAGCCCATCGGGCGGGAGTCGCCCGTGACATAGACGCGGTCGTCGCCGACGAAGTTGTACTTGTGGTCGTCGATCAGGGCTTCCTTCTGCGGGCTCTTCGGATCCATCAGGCCGAGCATCTCGATCAGCACCGACCCGCGGACACCCGGGTAGATCGTCGCTTCGTCAAACTTGACCGTGTCGAACTCGGTCTTGATGATGCGCTTCTCGACATCGACGCCCTTGATTTCCATCGACGGCTTGTACTCGATGTAATCGCCATACAACTCCTTGAAGGCCGCGCTGAAACCGCCGGCCTTGATGGTGAAGTTGGCGTTATGGTCGAGCACCAGCACCTTGCCCTTCACCTTGTTCTTCTTGAACGCGGCGGCGACCATACAGGCGCGCTCGTAGGGCCCGGGCAGGCAGCGGTAGTTGCCGCCGGGAACGGTGATGACGAACGTGCCGCCTTCGAAACCCTGAACCTTCTGGCGGATGGTGATGTGTTCGGTCGGACTGATGAAGCCGCCCGGGTAGTTCTG
>PMIH01000279.1 GCA_003158255.1 Rhodocyclaceae bacterium | reverse complement strand
GTGCGGGGCTGCGATGCGCAACGCGCCGTGGCGGTGGCCTCCGATCTGATCTCGGTCGGCCTGCGCTCAATCAATTTCGAATCCGAGTCGGAGCACAAAGTGCTGGAACTGGGCGAGCGCCCGGAGATCGCCTTTGAAAAGGATTTCCTGCGCTGGATGTTGTCGGACGGGGCCGGTGCGGTGTTGTTGGAGAACGCACCACGCGGACCGCTCAGCCTGAAAGTACATTGGGTGGAAATGTCCTCGGCGGCGCACGAGCTGCCGACGTGCATGTACTCCGGCGCAGAGAAGAACCCCGATTCCTCGCTGACCGGGTGGCAACAGTTCTCGACCAATGAATGGGCGACGCGTTCAGTGTTTGCGGTAAAACAGGACGTGAAGTTGCTCAACGAGAACGTGGTCCGCGCCACGCTCACCGAGCCCCTCCGCAACCTGGTCAACAAGTACGACCTGACGGCGAAAAGAATCGACTGGTTCCTGCCACACATCTCCTCCAACTATTTCGCCGATCCCGTAGCGGCTGGGCTGGCCGAAGCAGGCCTGAACATTGCGCGGGAAAACTGGTTCACCAATTTGTCCGAGAAGGGCAACACCGGCTCTGCTTCGCCCTTCATCATGCTGGACGAATTGTTCCATTCCGGGCGGATCAAGCCGGGCGATAATTTGTTGATGTTCGTGCCGGAAAGCGGCCGCTTTTCCAGCGGCTTCATCTTCCTGGAGGCCGTGTAGTGGATGTAAACGAGGTACCGCAGGAGGGCAATCGGACACTGGGCAGCCATCGCAAGGCGCTGTACGCCAAGGACGCCGACGGCAAGATGGTGATCGTGCCGTCGCGCGGTTCGGAAGTGGATGAAACCGTCACCATGCAGGCGGTAGAGCGCATGCATGCCCAGGCCGAGGAGGCGCGCAGCCGCGCACTCGCCGGCCAGACCTCGCCGCTGGAATACTGGATGTATGCGCGCCGCATGGACGTGGCCTTGCTTTCGCAGGTAACCGGCATCTGGCAATGGCGCATTCGGCGGCAGTTCGACCCGCAACGATTCGAGCGTCTGGCCGAAAGTCAGTTGTCGCGGTACGCCGAGGCGCTAGGCCTGACCAGCGACCAGTTGCGGGCGCTGCCATGAACTCGACGGTCATTTCCTTTCAGCACCGCCATACGGCTCACTGCGAGAGCGGCGTCGCCGCCAACCTGATGACGCATCATGGCGTCGCCCTTTCCGAAGCGATGGCATTCGGCCTGTCGTCGGCGTTGTCGTTCGCTTACCTGCCGTTCATCAAGCTCACCGGCTTTCCGCTCGTCGCCTACCGCATGCCGCCCAGCTTCATTCTGAAGGGCATCGCCAAGCCGCTCAAGATGCGCTTCCATTTCGAAACCTTTCGCGACCCGGGTGCCGGCACGCGAAGGCTGGATGAATTGCTGGCGCAGGGGCAAGTGGTCGGGCTGCAAACTTCCGTATTCTGGCTGCCGTATTTCCCGGAGGACATGCGCTTCCATTTCAACGCGCACAATCTCCTGGTCTACGGCAAGGAAGGCGACGACTACCTGATCAGCGACCCCGTCATCGACTTGCCGCAACGCTGTGCCAGTGCCGATCTGCAACGCTCCCGCTTCGCCAAGGGCGTGCTGGCACCCAAGGGTCTGCTGTACTACCCTGGCAGCATCGGGCAAACCACGGTTACACCTGAAGCCATCAAGAAGGCGATCAAGAAAACCGTGCGCATCATGCTCGGCCCCATCCCCATCGCCGGGGTGCGTGGCATGCGCACGCTGGCGAAAAGAGTGGCCAAACTGGATACCTCGGAATACAGCCTCAACTACGTCGGCCATATCGTCCGCATGCAGGAAGAAATCGGCACCGGCGGCGCCGGATTCCGATTCCTGTATGCGGCGTTCCTGCAAGAGGCGGCGCAGATAACCGGCATTGGCGAACTGGCAAAGCTGTCGGAACGCCTGAACGAAATTGGCGATGGCTGGCGCGAGTTCGCCTTGAAGGCGGCGCGCATGATCAAGGGCCGGGAAGCATTCGATCCCGTCCACCTGGCCGGAATGATCGACTCCCAGGCCGACCACGAAACTGAGTTCTTCAAGGCATTGAAGGCCGCCATCGCCTGATGCTCTCGATCAGACATCTCGGTTTTCGCTATCCGGTGGCAGACGTCGCCGCACTGGATGATGTCTCGTTCGATGCCGCGCGCGGCGAAGTCCTCGGGCTGCTGGGTCCCAACGGCGCCGGCAAGACGACGATCATCGCGCATCTTGCCGGGTTGCTGCCGATACAGCATGGCAACATCACGATCGATCAGCGGCCGCTGGCGGAGGCGCGCGCGCAAAGACCCACGCGCATCGCCATCGCCCCGCAGGAGTACGCCTTCTATCCCAGCTTGAGCGTGGTCGAGAATCTGGCTTGCTTCGCCGGTGTCGGCGGCCTGACCGGCGCCGAACGGCAGTCTCGCATCGCCGAATGCCTGGCGTTTGCACAGATGGAGCACCATGCCAACGTACGCGCCGACAGGCTCTCCGGCGGCCTCAAGCGACGCCTCAATCTTGCCATCGCGCTGNNGAGGCCGTGAAGAAGCTGGCGGAGGACGGTTGTGCGGTGATCTATACGTCGCACTACATGGAGGAAGTCGAGGCCATCGCCGATCGTGTTGTATTTCTCGACCAGGGCCGCGTAGTGCAGCATGGCGCGCTATCGGAGTTGCTCGATTCGCACGGGACCCTGCTTCAGTTGGCGGTCGAGGGAGGCCAGGTGGAACGCTTGCAGGCGTTGTTGGCACCCTTCGGTGACGTGGTTCGACGGGGACCGGGCGTGCAGGTATTGCTGCCCGATCGGCGCAGTTTTGCCGCCGCGATCTCGGCGACGGAAGCGGCCGGACTGGTGGTCAGTCAGGCGCAGTTCGGCCACGCCAATCTGGAGCAACTGTTCATGTCGCTGACGCACCACTCGTTACGGGACTGAACATGTTCCTGGCCATGATGAAAAAGGAACTGCTGGCGCTCTCGCGCGACCTCCATGGTCTGGCGGCGCTGTTCATCATGCCGATGGTATTCATCGTTGTCATGTCAATGGCATTGCGGGACGTATACTCGCCGGTGACCAAGGCACTGAACTACGCCGTCCTGAATCAGGATCAGGGCAAGATCGCGAACAAGCTGCTGGAGCGCTGGGCGCAAGAAAGTGGCGTGGCGCATGCCTTGCCCGAGAATTGGCAGGATGAACTTCGCGCCGGTCGCTTGCAGTATGTATTGACCATCGATCCCGGTTTCTCGACGGTGGTGAGCCAGATGGGCAGCAAGGGCGAGGCCAAGGCGCATTTACTGGTCGAGCCGGGTCTGGATCATGCATTGTTCGAAATGAAGCGGATGCGATTATTCGCCATGGTGGGGCAGTTGCAGGCGGAAGTCCTGCTTGCGCAAATGACCACGGGCGTCAATGTTGCCGCGCTGATCGACCGCACACCGGTCGTGGCGGAACAGGTGAGCGCCGGGCCACGGCCGACGGCAGTACAGCAGAACGTGCCGGCATGGCTCGTGTTCGGCATGTTCTTCGTGGTGGCTTCCATCGCTGGCCTGTTTGTGGAAGAACGCGCTTGCGGCGCATTGGCGCGCTTGCGCAGCCTGGGCGCGAAGCCCTGGCAATTGATCGTCAGCAAGACCGTACCCTACCTGCTGGTCAATGGCCTGCAGGCGGCGCTGATGCTGGCAGTAGGCGTCTGGTTGATGCCGTTGATCGGCGGCGAAGGGCTGTCGCTGGACGGGATACATTGGGGCGCCTTGCTGCTGATGCTGCTCGCCATCAGCCTGGCGGCGGTCTGCCTCGCGCTGGCGGTCGCCTGCCTGGTCCGCACGCATGCGCAAGCCGCGACACTCGGCCCCATTCTCAATATATTGATGGCTGCGTTGGGCGGCGTGATGGTGCCGCCCTTCATCATGCCTCCGGTAATGCAGAAGATTGCTGACTTTTCCCCCATGAATTGGGGCCTGGAAGGTTTACTGGATGTCTTGCTGCGCCGGGCCGATATCGCAACCGTATTGCCTGCAGCGGGCAAACTCGCTTTCTTCGCATTGCTGATGCTGCTTGCCGGCTTTGCGCTGTTCAAGCGACGCATCTGAATCGTCTTGCATAGCGCATGGCGCCGGATTCGCCTATACAATCCAGTGGTCGCTGGCTGAATTGCAAAGCGAGCGCCCCACCCTTTGTTGAACATCACGAAAAGGAGCCAACATGAACGAGTCCCGTCGCAATCTGCTGAAGCTCGGCGGCATCGCCGTCGCCATGATCCCCGTGGCCGCCTTCGCCGCGAAGAACGACGCCATGCGCACGGCGATGAAGTACAAGGACACCCCGGACGGCGACAAGAAGTGCTCCGGCTGCATGCACTTCGTTCCCGGCAAGAGCCCCACCGATCTCGGTGGCTGCAAGCTCTTCCCCGGCGATACCGAAGTAACTCCCAACGGTTCCTGCACCGCCTGGGCCAAGAAGCCCTAAGCTGCGCCCAACNNGCCATCAAGCCGGCTTTGACGTCGGCAATCGTCGTCGTCCAATCGCCCGGCAGCCGCTGCCGAAACAGGCGCATCACCCCCGGATACCAGGGCGAATCGACGCGATCGGCGAGCCACCGCCAATCTGTCTGATAGTCCGGCAGCAAGACCCAGCAGGGCCGCGCCAGCGCGCCGGCGAGATGGGCGACGGCCGTGTCCACCGTTATCACCAGATCCAGGTTCATCATGATCGCAGCCGTGTCGGCGAAATCGCCGATGCGCGATCCCAGGTCCACTACGGACAGCGGCTTCTGCGCCTGTTGCGCCTCTTCCTGACCGACGCCTTTTTGCAGGCTGAAGAAGCGCACGCCGGGGATGTCCGCGAGCGGTGCCAGAACGGCAAGTGAAGGCAGCGAGCGGTCGACGTCGTTCTCAAAACGCGGGTTCCCCTTCCAGGCCAGCCCGATCCGAAGTTCGCCCTCCGGGCAAGCCATCTCGT
>PMIH01000258.1:1503-5214 GCA_003158255.1 Rhodocyclaceae bacterium | reverse complement strand
CACGCCGCGCTCGATGGCGCAATAAAGAATCAGGCTGCCGTCGGCGTTGGCGTGCTGAATGGAGCGGACGTAGTCGCTGCCTTCGATGCGGACGACCAGCGGCGCGGCGGCGAAATGCAAGGCGTCCAGCTGTCCCTGGTCGATGCCGGTGACGCGGGCATATTCAGCGGCAGCAGGACGGCCGTTGATTTCGCGCACATGGCGGGCGGCGGGATCGGCGTCGGTCACCACCATGGGTTCGCTGGCGGCGACAAAGTGGCTGGACCGAAAGACCGTGAAGGGCAGGGAAGTCGTCACTGCGGTCAGTACGGCCCGGTCCTGGCGGAAGCTGCCGTTGCCGAATACATGGGTAGCGGCGAAGCGCTCGTCGTCGCCTGCCGAACCGCCGACGAGGGCAATATCGCCAAGCGCACGTTGGAGCAGGTAGGTGATCCATTCCTCGCGCCCGCACAGGCCGTCGGTGAGCAGGAAGGCAAAAGTCCGCTCGGCCCGCCCATCGATGGAGTGTCGCAGCGAAGCGACCGCATCACGTGCGCGGGCTTCATCGAACGTGGTCAGTTCTTCAATGCACGCGGTGGCGGCCGAGAAGTCGCGCGACGGGAAGCTGACGCCGACCAGCGTGCCGGACCGATAACCGGCCGGGCCGATTTCGCCAGCGGTGGTACAGCCGACGACCGGCGTGCCGGCAAAGCGCGTGTTGATTTCCTTCGCCAGCACTGTGAGGTCGAATCGACTGGAACAGAAGAACACCACCAGCGCCATGTGCGGCTGGGCGATGGCCTCATGCAATTCCGCTACCGCGCGAAGCGGATCGATGGCGAGCGAATGTCCCGAGCGCAATTGCGACCTCCCAACTTATGGTGATTGGCGTGCCAATCCATACCAACCATCTATTACCTTAGTATATTCCGTCCGGGTTCGCAAAAAGCCCGCCGGACTGGATTAATACGCGGCGTACCATCATGGCTGACTTTCATGGCGGATTAGCTTAGGCATCAAACTCCAATGTTGCCATGGTACCGCCGGACTCGGGGCTGTCGAGGGCGATGCGCCAGCCATGGCGATCGCAAACCCGTTTCACCAGCGACAGGCCGATACCGGCGCCGCCGCTTTCCGGACCGCGGTGATAGCGCTGGAAGACCTGATGCAATTCGCTCTCCTGGATGCCGACGCCGG
Organism: Rhodocyclaceae bacterium; assembly: GCA_003158255.1. Taxonomy (GTDB): domain Bacteria; phylum Pseudomonadota; class Gammaproteobacteria; order Burkholderiales; family Rhodocyclaceae; genus Fen-999. Next base: position 4,038 of record PMIH01000258.1, on the reverse strand, counting down.
TATCGCGAACCTGCAATCGCCGGGCGTCGATACTGACGGCGATGGTGCCGTTTTCGGTGTGGGCGAGGGCGTTGTGCACCAGGTTGGCGACGACGATGGCGACCATGGCCGGCGGTACCGGCAGCCAGACCGGCGCCGGGGCGTCGAGGCTCAGCACCGAACCGCGTGCGGTGGCCAGCGGTTGATAGCGGGCAATGCACTCGCGGGCGATCTGCACCGCATCGCAGGGCTCCTCGATCGTCGTGGTTTCTTCGCGCGCCAGCAGCAGCAGTGCGGCGATCAGCGCCGACATGTCCGCCGCCGCGCGTTCGATGCGGGCGATGCGCTGCGCTTGCGCTTCCGAAAGCGTCGGATCTTCGGCCAGCACTTCGGCGGCGCCGCGAATCACCGCCAGCGGCGTGCGCAACTCGTGACTGGCATCGGCGGCGAAAGTCCGCTCGCGCTCGACGAAGGCCGCCAAGCGATCCAGATAGTGGTCGAAGGCGCCGGCGAGTTCGGCGATTTCGTCGTCGGGTTCACCTTCGACCGCCAGGCGCGGCGGATCGTCCGGTGGCGCGGCGCTGACGGCGCGGGCGAGTTCGGTCACCGGCGCGATCACCCGGCCGGCCAGCCAGAGGCCGCCGATGGTGGCCAGCAGCGTCATGAGCGTGGCGCCGGCGATCAGATAGCCGAGAAAGCGCTGCTCGCGCAACCGCTGGCGTGCCTCGCTGAAGAGGATGAGGAAGCGCTCGTCGGCGCGCTCGGCAACCGCGACCCGGTAAGGCACGCCGTCGAGCTCGATCTCGTGCTGGCCGACCGGCAGCGCCCGCAGCGGTTCGGGCAAGTGGTCGGGGGTCTGGCCGGCCGTCACCAGATAACCGCGCAGGCTGGCCGTGTCCGGCGGCAGCGAATTCGGATTGCGCGCCCGGCGCGCCATGTAGTCTTCAAGTTCGGCACGCAAGGTCTGGTCGATCAGGCGCCGCGAGACGTCGTGGGCGGCGAACCAGATACCCACCGTCAGCAGCAGGGCGAGCGCGGCGCCGAGGCCGGCGAAAGCCAGAGCGACGCGACTGCGGAGACTATGGCGTCGGCGCATCGCGGACTGCGTCGGGCAGCGCCATCTGCCAGCCCAGTCCGCGCAAGGTATGGATCAGCGGCTGGTCGAACGGCTTGTCCAGCGCGTTGCGCAGGATGTGCAGGTGGGCACGCAAGGCGTCGGAATCCGGTGGCGCATCACCCCAGGCGGCGCGTTCGAGTTCCTCGCGCGGCACCACGCGCGGCGAGGCGCGCATCAAGGTTTCCAGCAGGCGCAGCGGAATCGGCGCCAGGTCGATGACGACGTTGCCGCGGCTGACGCGATACGTGGCGGTGTCGAAGCGGACATCCGCCACCGCCAACTGTCCTTGCGGCCGCAACGCGCCGGTGCGCCGCGCTAGCGCCTGTACGCGCGCCGCCACCTCGCGCAGGGCGAACGGTTTGACGAGGTAGTCGTCGGCACCGGCTTCGAGGCCGGCGATCTTGTCTTCCAGGCTGTCGCGCGCCGTCAGCATCAGCACCGGCGTNNTCGCGCAGGCGGCGGCAGAGGCTGATGCCGTCCATGCCGGGCAGGATGAGGTCGAGCAGGATGACGTCGAAATCGCGCGTGCTGGCCAGGTGCAAACCGGTGCGGCCATCGGCTGCGGCATCGACCGCATGGCCCCGGTCGCCGAGGTAGTCGATCATGTTGGCAGCGAGGTCCGGGTTGTCCTCGACGACCAGGATGCGCAGGCATTTGTCCATGGCGTCATTATGGATCATCGGCCCGAAAAATCGGGGTATGCTGGCGCGACAACAAGTACGCATACAGCGGAGGCGACATGACCCAGCTCCTGACCGTTTCGCGGGCGGCGCAACTGATCGGCGTTTCCCGCCACGCGTTGCAAGAACAGATTCGCGATGGTGAGCTGGCGGCCAACGACGGCATGATCGCCACCGAGGAACTGCTGCGTGCCTATCCGGATGTCAGAGTCGAGGACCTCGGCATCTTCGAGCCGGTAACGCCGCTTGCCGGTTTCAACCTCGCCAAGTGCGGCCGCGAGCGCATCTTGCCGACCAAGGAGATCCTCGCCCAGCGGCTGTTTGCGCAGAGCAACGACCTCGCCGACGTGCGTCGGCATCTGGCGCGCTATCACGACCTGATCGAAAGCCTTGAGGAGAAGGTGGCAACGTTGATCCGCGAGAACCCCTCGGCGGGGCTCAAGGACATGGAAAAGACGATCGAGGGTGGCCTGGCGGCCGTGCTCGGCAGCCAGGAGCCGGCCGATCGCGTGGCGGTGATGGACGAAGTTCTGCGGGTGGTGGCGGCGCAAGTGCGCATCCGGCCTTCCGGCCACGAGTTCTTCGTCGAAGGCTCCGAGACCATCCTCGAAGCCGCGCTGCATGCGGGACTGGCGCCGTCCTATGGTTGCGGCAACGGCAATTGCGGGCTCTGCAAGGCGCGCGTGATCGATGGCGAAGTGCGCCAGGTGCGCGACTTCGACTATCCGCTCTCGGCCGCGGAGCGGGCGCAGAACTACA
>PMIH01000258.1:1271-1486 GCA_003158255.1 Rhodocyclaceae bacterium | reverse complement strand
CGCACCAACCGGCTGCGTTTCCTCGCCGGCCAGTGCGTGACGCTTGGCATCTACAGCAATCGGGCCGACAGCCGGGGCGATCATCCGGTGGCATCGTGTCCTTGCGACGACCGCAATCTTCTCTTCCACATGTCGCGCGCCCAGGCCGATGCGGGCGACGCTTTCGCCGCCAGCCTGTTCGCCGGTGGTATTCACGCGGGCGATGCCATCAACGT
>PMIH01000258.1:0-1254 GCA_003158255.1 Rhodocyclaceae bacterium | reverse complement strand
TGGACAACTTCAGTTACCACGCCATCGATGCCGGCGATGCGGCTGCCGCCGGCAAGGCCGCCGGCGCGGCGCTGCTGGCGGATCTGCCAGACTCCGACGGCGCGGATGTCTACGTGGTCGGCGCGACGGCGTTCGTCGATGCCGTCGTCTCGGCGCTGCTTGGTGGCGGCGTGACACGGCCGCATATCGTGACGCTGGTGCTCTGATCCCGCCGGCGTCGATTGGGCGCGCGAAAGTCAGCCGTGGCGGTACGCCGATACTGGGGCTGTTCGGTTAGCCGGCTTCCCGACCGTCGGCTAGAATGGCGGCCTCGTCCAGCCGGAAGAGATTCGCGCAATGCGTATCCGTAATTTCGTCATGTCGGCGTCGGCAGTGGTGGCCGTCGCGTTCTTTGCCGGCAGCTATTTCGCCGTCAGCCGCGTTCTCGAACATTCCGTGCGCGAGGACGCCCGCCAATCCTCGGCGGCTACCGCGCGCATTACCTTCGCCAGCATGTACGAGTTGATGAGTACCGGCTGGAATCGGCAGCAGGCGGAGCAATTTCTCACGGCCATCCGTGGCGCCGCCCGCGACACGTCGACCCATGTCGAGATCTATCGCGGCCCGGTTGTGGCGGCCGACTACGGCGAGATTGCCCAGCCGCCGCTGGACGATGCGATACGCCGCATTCTGGCCGGCGGCCCCGCGACAACGGAAACCACCGGTAGCACCATCCGTTACCTGATGCCCCTGGTTGCCGATGAGCGTTGCCTGCGCTGCCACCTTAGTGCCAAGTCGGGTGCCACCCTGGGCGCAATCGAAGTGCACCAGGACTTTTCGACACTGATCGACGCCGCCAACCGCGAGTTCCTTTACTGGCTGCTGGCCATCGCACCGCTGGCGATGGCTATCGCCGCCGCAGTGGTCTGGAAAGTGAATCAGCGCCTGGAACAGTCGATAGCCGTCGTCGACGCGGCGGTGTCGCAAGTGGAAGCGGTGTCCGATCTGCGCAAGCTCGAATTCGAGCGGCACGACCTAGGTTTCGACGAGCTCAACCGGCTGTTCGGTCACCTGGGCGGCCTGGTCAACAAGCTGCGTGCCGTGGCGGTGGACAAGGACGTNNTACGTTGCCCAGTTGCTGGTCGACATCAACCAGGTGATGCACACGCCGGTCATGTTTTCGGTTTTCCAGGTGGGCGACGAGTCGCTCGAGGTCGAGACCTTCTGGTCACGACCGCCGGATCAGGCCACACGCGACATGGTTGAAGGCCAGGT
>PMIH01000168.1 GCA_003158255.1 Rhodocyclaceae bacterium | reverse complement strand
GTCCGGCTGCCCGGCCTGCTGGCTCTCTAGCCGCGAAACCGCCGAGCGCCTGCAAGAACACAGCAGCCTGCTTGCAGAAACCAACGAAGCGCTCAAGGAAGCCGGCCTTAACCTCAAGGGCCACGTGCACGCGCGCCACATGACCGAAGTCCTGATCGAGGACATCGGTTACGCCGCCATGAAGGCGCCAGTGGTGAAGCCGCTCGAAGGCCTCAAGATCGCCGGCTATGTCGGCTGCCAGACCAACCGTCCGTTCGGTATCGCCGGGGAATCGTTCGAGAATCCGATGTACCTCGACAAGATGATCGAAACCGTCGGTGCCGAAGCCGTGAAGTACGACCAGAAGGTCACCTGCTGCGGTGGCGCGCTGGCGTTCTCCGAGCCGGAAAAGTCGCAGAAGCAGATCCGCAGCATCGTCGAGTCCGCCTACGACAGCGGCGCCGACATGATCGTCACGCCCTGCCAGTTGTGCCAGGCCAACGTCGAGATCTATCAGTCGGAGATCAACAAAAAGCAAGGAACCAAGTTCAACATCCCCGTTGTGTATTACACTCAACTCATGACCGTCGCCTATGGCGGCTCGGCCAAGGATGCCGGCCTCAATGGCCAACTGATCAAGGCGGACAAGCTGGAAAAGATCGCCAACAAATAAGTAGGTACGCGCTCAGGGAAATGGCCGGGGACTCCCCGGCCTTTTTTTTTGCCCGGCGATAGCCGCCAACTTGTACCGCTATTCCCGATTCTTATCACTTTCGTACGTGTGGATAATACGTGCGACCGGCATCATCCGACCGGGCGAACCGCAGTTGAGGAATGATGCGGTCTGGCTATGGCTTCCTGGCACTCGATTCTTCCTGCATTGTTGCTGGCGGTGGGGATTCCCTCCCATGGCCGCGACGGGCATCGTCCGCCGGCGCTGGATACTGCGCCCCAGGACAAGTATGGCGATCTTGTCAAGATGGGATACGCGATCATTACCAACACTCCGGACAAGGCGTCGCGCTACAGCGGCAATCGCCTTTCCTGCACCAACTGCCATCTGGATGGCGGCCGCAAGGCGGGCGCGGCGCCGCTCTGGGCCGCATTCGTAGCCTATCCGGCCTGGCGGATCAAGACCGATCGCGTGGATACCTTCGACGAGCGGGTCCAGCAGTGCTTCCGCTATTCGCTTAACGGAATTCCACCCGCGTTCGGATCCATTGAACTCACGGCCATCGCCGCCTATTCGCACTTCCTTGCCCGCGGCTTGGCCGTCGGGCCGGAAACGCCCGGCCGAGGTTTCCCGTTGCTGGCGAAGACGGGTCAGGATCCCAATCGCGACCGCGGCCGGGTCGTCTATCGGCAACATTGCCAGGTTTGCCACGGCGAGGATGGCACCGGCATTCCCGGTCAGACCCCAATGCCGCCGCTGTGGGGTTTCGCCAGCTACAACAAGGGTGCAGGCATGGCCACCGTTACGACTGCCGCCGCATTCATCAGGGCCAACATGCCCCTGGGCAAGCCCGTGCTCACCGACCAGGAAGCGCTCGACGTCGCCGCCTACATCAATGCCCAAGTGCGGCCACCGGACCCCCGGCGCGGCCTGCTCAGCATCTTCCGGTGAACGCGGACACTCTCACCCGACAGTTCGCGACAGCCATCGCCGCAAGTCGAGCCGACTGGGTGCCAGGCCTGCTGGCAGCGCTGTTGACGTTGCCGCAGGCGATCGCCCTCGCCACCCTGGCCGGCATGCCCGTCGAACACGGGCTCTATCTGTCGCTCCTGCCCGCGCTGGCCGCCACCCTCATCGGACACTCGCGGGTCGCATTGTCGGGGCCGAACACCGCAGCGAGCATTCTTCTCTATGCATCGGCGACAACCTTCGCCACCCCCGGCAGTCCCGGCTACGTCAACCAGGTTCTACTGACGACCTTCTTCGCCGCGATATTCCAGTTCGCCTTCTTCGGCTTGCGCGTCGGCAAGCTGTTTCTGGATCTGCCCACCTCGGTCACCCAGGGCATCATCGCCGGCACCGGTGCACTGATCCTTTCGCAGCAGGCGGGCCCGCTGCTGGGCGTGGTCATCAACGGCCAGGGGCCGATCGAATCGCTCGGGCAGGCGCTCGCCTACGACGCGAAAAATTTCTGGCCGCTTGGCGTCGGCGCGGTCGCGGTCGGGGCCGGCCTGTGGTCGAAGCGACGTCGACTCGGCCGCTATCATCTGTTGATCGCCCTCGGCGCCGGTTGGGCCGCCGCCGATCTGTGCGATGTTCTGTTCGGCAGCGCCACAACCGCCTTCGAGCGGCTCGGGCGCATGGATCTCTCCATGAACTTCGTCAGCGTCCCGAGCGTCGATTTGACGGAACTGGTGGCCTTGTTCGCGGCAATCAGCGACGGCCTGGCGGTCGCAGCCGTCGGCTCGCTGCAAGCCGCCATCATGTCGCGCACGACCTCGGTGATGCTCGACGAACGCATGCACGTCAGCCGCGACATTCTCGGCCAGGCAACAATGAATCTGCTCGCCACCTTCACGTCCGGGCTGGCTGGCGCCACCAGCTTCAACCGGACCCTGGCCAATGTCGAAGCTGGCGCACGCGGCCGGGCCGCAGGGGTCATTGGCGTGCTGGCTTTGGCGCTCGGGCTCGCCCTGGGACGCGACTGGCTGGCCCGGATTCCGCCCGCAGCGATTTCGGGCGTACTGGTTCTGGTCGGCATCTCGCTCTTGAGCAGCCTGAAATCGCTCGACCGCAAGCATCCGCGCCGGGCGGTGGAAATGCTGGCCACCGTGGCCGCCGCAATCTTCCTCGGCTTGTTTTACGCCGTACTGGTCGGTGCCTGCCTGACGATCTATCATCGGGCGCTGGACCGTGACGAGTCGGATCGTTAGCGATGAAGAACGCCGTTGCCAAAACCCCGCAGCCACCTGGCCCCGCGCCCACCGTTTTCGTCGTCGATGACGATGAAGCCATGCGCAATGCGCTGCGGCGCGCGCTCGTCCAGGGCGGTTTGACCGTGCAAACGTATGTGTCGGGTCCGGAGTTTCTCGACCGCTACCGACCGACGCCGCTGGCCTGCCTGCTGCTCGACATGAAGATGCCGGCAATGAGCGGACTGGAGCTGCAGGCGATCCTGAACGAGCGCCGGGTCGATGTTCCGGTAATCTTCCTGACCGGTGCCGCCGACGTTCCCGCCGCCGTGACAGCCATGAAGGCCGGCGCACAGGACTTCCTCGAAAAGCCATTCGACAACGAGATCCTGGTGGCGCGCGTCAAGAAATGCATCGAAGCACAAGCGGAACGGCCTCACGTGCCGGACGATGGCGATGATCGCTTCGAGCAAGGCCGCGCCCAGCTGACGCCGCGCGAAGCGGAAGTGCTGCAACTGATGCTCACGGGCAAGACCAGCAAGATGATTGCGAGAACACTGGGCGTCAGCCACCGCACCGTCGACATCCATCGCGGCCGCGTGATGGA
>PMIH01000250.1:1514-7128 GCA_003158255.1 Rhodocyclaceae bacterium | reverse complement strand
GGCATCGGCCGCGAAGGTTCACGCTACGGCATCGAAGATTATCTGGAGATCAAGTACATCTGCATGGCGATGTAGTCGCTACCGAGCGAGCCAGCGCTGCCCGTTGCGCCAGAACTGCCAGGCGACGACACCGCGGCGCGCCCAGCGCCATACCGCACGCGGCCGCGCCACCAAAAGGGCGACGCCCACCGCCACCGACACTTCGGGGTGGCCGCGCAGCCAGCCCACGCCGGCGCGGACATGGTCCGCAGCGTCGAACGCGGGTACCAGGCCGCACGCATGGCCCCGCCATCGTTCGCGCAGGGAATCGCTCTTGAATTGCAGGCGCTGTTTCTTCAGCGCCAACGCCAGCAAGCGGGAATTCATTTCGTGCCCGATTCGGCTTCAGCTTCGGCGGCAGCACGATCCTTCACCAGTTCGGCCAGGCTGGCGGCGAACAGGCCCGAGGGCGTCTGCGCGTGGCGGCGCGCGACCAACAGGCAGACGAACCCGCCACCGAGAAAAAGCGTCGTAAACACACCCAGTGCCAGCAGGCGATTGCTGTCCCAGAAGAGCACGGTCAGGAATATGGCCAGGAAAACGATACCGGCAGCCAGAAAAATAACCGCCGCGGTGCCGAAAGCCGCCACATTGGCCAGCCGCAGTTTCTCTTCCTGAAGTTCGACCGCCAGCAACTCCAGACGCGTTTGCAGCAGAGCGAGGCCGGTCGCAGCCAATCCCCGCAGCGAGGCAAACAAGCCGCTGCGGGACGACGACTCGGTCATGGCTCAGCGACGGCCGATCAGCAGCCCGACAAGAAGACCAACGCCAGCGGCGATACCCACCGACCGCCACGGATTGTCCTGCACATAGTCGTCAGTGGCACGGCCGACATCCTTGGCCTTGCCGACAACCACTGCCTGGGCTTCAGCAAGACTGGCGCGGGCATGCACCAGATTGTCCTGGATCTTGGCCCGCAACTCCGAAACCTTGTCGCCGGCCTGATTGGCGGTGGCGCGTAACAGTTCTTCCGCGTCGGTCACGACCACTTTCAGATCGGCAATCAACCTGTCCTTGTTTACTACTTGTGCTTTGTCCATGATTTTTCCTTTCCGGGTCACTCGATCAACGCTGTCAGGCTAACGCCTTTACCTGCCTCGCGCAATGACATTGGTCATATTTGCCAGTCGTAGTCGACCGTCAGCGGCGCGTGGTCGCTGAAGCGCCGTGCCTTGAATACCGATGCCTGCCTGGCCGCAGCGGCAATGCCTGGTGTCGCGATCTGGTAGTCGATGCGCCAACCGACATTCTTCGCCCAGGCCTGGCCACGATTCGACCACCACGTGTAAGCGTCGCCAGTGGTGTCCGGATACAGGCGGCGATAGACATCAGCCCAGCCTTGTTCTTCAAAGACACGGGACAGCCACGCCCGCTCTTCGGGCAGGAAGCCCGAATTCTTCTGGTTCGATTTCCAATTCTTGAGGTCGATTTCCTTGTGGGCGATATTCCAGTCGCCACAGACGACGATTTCCCGTCCCTCCGCCCGCAGCGCGGCCAGATGCGGGAAGAATAGATCCAGAAAGCGAAACTTGGCCTGTTGCCGTTCCAGCGAGCTGGATCCTGACGGCAGGTAGACGGAAATTACCGAGAGATTGTTCCAGTCGGCACGCACATAGCGCCCCTCGGCATCAAATTCCTCGCTGCCAATACCAATCGTCACCTTTTCGGGCTCGTGGCGCGCATAAATGCCGACGCCGCTATAGCCCTTCTTCTCGGCATGATGGAACCAGCCGCGATAGCCCGCCGGCGCGCGCATCCCGGCGGTCAAATCACCGTCCTGCGCCTTTAGTTCCTGCGTGCAGACGATATCCGCCGCCTCGCCGGTCATCCATTCGAACACGCCTTTGGTCGCCGCTGACCGAATACCGTTGAGGTTGAGCGTAGTTATGCGTAGCATGCGGGAGGGGTATAGAGGATTCGAAGGGAAGATGGATTTTAGTCGCGATTTCATTGCCTTCGCCTGCGAGCGTGGCGTGCTGCGCTTCGGTGAGTTCAAGACCAAGGCCGGACGACTGTCGCCCTATTTCTTCAATGCCGGTCTGTTCAGCGATGGCGACTCGCTTGCCCGGCTGGCCGATTTCTACGCGCGCGCCATTCTTGCCTCGGGCATTGCCTTCGATGTCCTGTTCGGCCCTGCCTACAAAGGCATCCCGCTCGCCGCCGCGACCGCCGTGGCACTGGCCGGCAAGGGCCGCAACACGCCCTTCGCCTACAACCGCAAGGAAGCCAAGGACCACGGCGAGGGCGGTACGCTGGTCGGTGCGCCGCTCAAAGGACGCGTACTGGTCATCGACGACGTCATCTCGGCGGGTACCTCCGTGCGCGAGTCGGTCGAGTTGATCCGCGCGGCGGGCGCGACCCCTGCCGGCGTCGTTATCGCGCTGGACCGCCAGGAGCGCGGCCAGGGCAAGCTCTCCGCCGTGCAGGAAGTGGAAAACTCGTATGGCATGCCAGTCATCGCGGTCGCCAGCCTGCTCGACTTGATCGAGTATCTACGCGGCCATGCGGAACTGGAGCAGGTGCTGCCCGCAGTCAGCGGGTACAGGGAACAGTATGGCGTGGCCTAAATACCTCATCCCCATCGCGTTCGTGCTCGCCGCGATCCCCGCCCACGCGCGCACCTACTGTTGCACCGACGAAAACCATCATCGGATCTGCGGCGATATTGTGCCCGCGCAATGCCAGAGTCGTGCCTACAACGAGTTCAACTCGCAGGGCGTGCTGTCGCGCCAATATGAGGCGCCGCTGACGCATGAACAACGCGTGCAGCGCGACATCGAGCTGGCGCGCAAAGCGGCCGAGGAACATCGGGCAGCCGAGGCGGCCCGGCGTGATCGCGCCCTGATCGCCAGTTACAGCAGCGTTGCCGACCTCGACGCCAAGCGGAGCCGGGCCATGGCCGGCGCCAACGCGGCCCTCAAGTTGGCTCAGGAACGAGTCGAGGGCAGCATCGCGCGCAAACAGAAACTCGAGCATGACGCCGAACGCTTCCGCAACAAGGCCCTGTCGGAAAATTTGAAGGGCAGCATTCGGGACAATGAATCCGAACTCGCCGCCCGCCAGGCGACGCTGGTGGAAAGGCAGAAAGAGCTTGTCGACACGCAGACCCGCTACGACGAGGACCGCCAGCGGTATCTACAGCTCACCAACACCGCGCCGGCCGCGTTGCCGGCGACCCCGCTCCACTAAGCGCCAGTCAGCTTGCGCCGCAGGAGGTCGTTGACCTGTTGCGGGTTGGCCTTGCCTTTGGTGGCTTTCATGATCTGGCCGACCAGGGCGTTGAAGGCCTTTTCCTTGCCGGCGCGGAATTCCTCCACCGACTTCGGGTTCGCCGCCAGCACCTCGTCGATGATTGGCTCGATGGCGGATGCGTCAGACATCTGCTTGAGGCCGCGAGACTCGATGATGGCATCGGCGTCCGCCGCTTCGCCGCTCCAGAGCGCCTCGAACACTTCCTTGGCCAGCTTGGACGACAGCGTGCCGTCGGCGATCCGCCGCACCATGCCGGCGAGTTGGCCGGCCGAAACGGGGCTGGCCGAAGTATCCATTTCGTCGCGGTTCAGCCGCGCCGCCAGTTCGCCCATCACCCAGTTGGCGCAGGTCTTGGCGTTGTCCTTGCCCGCCGTCGTCACACAATCTTCGAAATACGTCGCGGTATCGCGCGTTGCCGTCAGCGCCGCCGCATCGTAGGCGGATAGTCCGAATTCGGCCTCGAAGCGCGCCTGCATCGCCGTCGGCAGCTCCGGCATGCCCCGTTTCACCTCGTCGATCCACACCGGCGTAATTTCCAGCGGCAGCAGATCGGGGTCCGGAAAATAGCGGTAGTCGTGCGCGTCTTCCTTCGAGCGCATGGCGCGCGTCTCGCCGGTATCCGGATCGAACAACACCGTCGCCTGGCCGATCTTGCGGCCTTCCTCGATTTCGTTGATCTGCCAGCCGATCTCGTAGTCGATGGCCTGCTGGAGGAAGCGGAAGGAGTTGAGGTTCTTGATCTCGCGGCGGGTGCCGAGCGGCGCACCGGGCCGGCGCACGGAGACGTTGGCGTCGCAGCGGAAGCTGCCTTCCTGCATGTTGCCGTCGCAAATGCCGATCCAGGTGACCAGGCTGTGCAGCGCCTTGGCGTAGGCCACCGCCTCGGCGCTGGAACACATGTCCGGCTCGGTGACGATCTCCAGCAGCGGCGTGCCGGCGCGGTTCAAATCGATGCCGGTCTTGCCATGGAAGTCCTCATGCAACGACTTGCCGGCATCCTCTTCCAGATGGGCGCGGGTCAGGCGCACGGCCTTTTCAATCGGCGTACCACCATGACTGACTCTGATGGGAACCGTGCCGCCCAGGACGACCGGAATCTCGAACTGGCTGATCTGGTAGCCCTTGGGAAGATCGGGATAAAAGTAGTTCTTGCGCGCGAAAAACGAGCGCGGCGCGATGTCGGCGCCGACCGCCAAACCAAGTTTGATGGCGCACACCACCGCCTCGCGATTGAGCACCGGCAACACGCCGGGCAAAGCGATATCGACCGCGCAGGCCTGACGATTCGGCTCGGCACCGAAGGCCGTTGCCGCGCCCGAGAATATTTTCGACTTCGTTTGTAGCTGGGCGTGCGTCTCTAGCCCAATCACGACTTCCCAATTCATGCGACCCCCCCGGGCATCCGCGCGTGCCAATCGGTGACCTGCTGGTACTGATGCGCGACGTTGAGCATCTTCGCCTCGGCGAACCACGCGCCGATGATCTGCAAACCCACCGGCATACCACCCGCACCGAAACCGCAGGGGATCGACATGCCCGGCAGGCCGGCCAGATTGACGGCGATGGTGTAGATGTCGGCCAGGTACATCTGCACGGGATCGGCGCTCTTGGCGCCGAATGGAAACGCGACAGAGGGTGAGGTCGGCCCCATGATGACATCGCAAACCTTGTAGGCTTCCTGAAAGTCAGTCGCGATGAGACGCCGGATCTTCTGCGCTTGCAGGTAGTAGGCATCGTAGTAACCGTGCGACAACACGTAGGTGCCGATGAGGATGCGTCGCTTCACCTCGTCGCCGAAGCCCTCCGCGCGGCTCTTGCAGTACATGTCGAGCAGGTCGGTGTACTCGGCGGCGCGATGGCCGTAACGCACGCCATCGAAGCGCGACAGGTTCGAGCTGGCTTCGGCCGGTGCAATGACATAGTAGGCCGGCACGGACAATCCCGAATTCGGCAGGCTCACTTCGACGGTGGTGGCGCCGAGCTTGCGATACTCGGCCAGCGCTGCTTCCACCGCCGCCCGCACATCAGCATCCATACCGGCGCCGAAGAACTCCTTCGGCAGGCCGATCCGCAGGCCGGCCAACGGCCGTTCAAGGTCGCGTGCGTAGTCCTCGGCGTCGCGCTGGAGCGACGTGGAATCGCGTTCGTCGAAGCCGGCCATGGCAGAGAGCAGCAGCGCGCAATCCTCGGCCGACTTCGCCATCGGGCCGGCCTGGTCGAGCGACGAAGCGAAGGCAATCATGCCGTAACGCGAAACGACGCCGTAGGTCGGCTTCAAACCGGTGAGGCCACACAAGGCCGCCGGCTGGCGGATGGAGCCGCC
>PMIH01000250.1:0-1488 GCA_003158255.1 Rhodocyclaceae bacterium | reverse complement strand
ACGTGGGCGTCGTAGGGCGAAATGAAGTTGGCGAGCATCTTCGAACCGCAGGTGGTACGCCAGCCTTCGGTACAGAAGATGTCCTTGTGCGCAAGCGGAACGCCGAGCAGCGTGCCATTTTCGCCCTTGGCGCGGCGTTCGTCGGCGGCGCGCGCCATGGCCAGCGTCCGGTCGCGCTCGACGGTGACGAAAGCATTGAGGGAGGGATTGAGCCGCTCGATGCGGTCCAGGAATTGGCTTGCCAGCTCAGCGCTGGAAATCCGCTTCGCCGCCAGGGCGGCAGACAACTGTTTCAGGCTGGACTGGATCATTCGATGACTTTCGGCACCAGGTACAGGCCGGCCTCCGTCTCGGGCGCGATCGCCTGGAAGACGTCGCGGCGGTCGGGCTCGGTCACCGCGTCGGCGCGCAGGCGCTGCACCACGTCCATGGCATGGGCCATGGGCGCGACCCCGGTGGTATCGACCGCCTGCAACTGCTCGATGAACGACAGGATGTCGTTCAACTGGTCGCGGGTACGGCCTGCTTCTTCGGGCGAGAGTTCAAGTCTGGCCAGCCGGACGATGCGGCGAACCTCTTCTGGATTCAGGGACATATGGGCGAAAAGCAGGGCGAAAACTTATCGTGCGTGATGGGATACGTTATCATAAGCCAATTCGGCGCCTGCCCATGCGAGCCGGCCGCCACCTACTGACCGCAGCCTCCACCGTTACTGGAACTTCCGATGTTCGGCTTTCTCCGCTCCTATTTCTCCAACGACCTGGCGATTGACCTCGGCACCGCAAACACGCTGATCTATGTCCGCGGCCAAGGCATCGTCCTCGACGAACCCTCCGTGGTCGCCATCCGCACCGAAGGCGGTCCCAACGCCAAGAAGACCATCCAGGCTGTCGGCGCCGCCGCCAAACAGATGCTCGGCAAAACGCCCGGCAACATTACCGCCATCCGGCCGATGAAGGACGGCGTCATTGCCGACTTCACCGTCACCGAGCAGATGTTGAAGCAGTTCATCAAGAAGGTGCATGACTCGCGCCTGTTCTCGCCGAGCCCGCGCATCATTATCTGCGTGCCCTGCGGCTCGACCCAGGTCGAGCGCCGCGCCATCCGCGAATCGGCGCTTGGCGCCGGCGCCAGCCAGGTGTACCTGATCGAGGAACCGATGGCCGCGGCCATCGGTGCCGGCATGCCGGTTTCGGATGCCACCGGCTCGATGGTGGTCGATATCGGCGGCGGCACCACCGAAGTCGGCGTAATTTCCCTGGGCGGCATGGTCTATGCCGGCTCGGTGCGCGTCGGCGGCGACAAGTTCGATGAAGCCATCATCAATTACATCCGCCGCAACTACGGCATGTTGATCGGCGAAACCACGGCCGAAGCGATCAAGAAGGAAATCGGTTCCGCCTTCCCCGGCTCCGAAGTGCGCGAGATGGAAGTCAAGGGGCGCAACCTCGCCGAAGGTATTCCGCGCAGTTTCACCATCTCTTCGAA
>PMIH01000257.1:30273-30490 GCA_003158255.1 Rhodocyclaceae bacterium | reverse complement strand
CACCCGCTTCCCGATCGGCATCTCGTTCCCGGCTGGCTCCGGCCTGGTCGCCTTCGCCGCCGCCACGGGCGTGATGCCGCTCGACATGCCCGAGTCCGTGCTGGTGCGCTTCAAGGGCAAGCTGCAACCGGGCATCACGCTACGCGACATGGTCAACGCCATTCCGTACTACGCCATCAAGGCCGGCCTGCTGACCGTCGAGAAGAAGGGCAAGAAG
>PMIH01000257.1:0-30251 GCA_003158255.1 Rhodocyclaceae bacterium | reverse complement strand
GACAAGCGCACGCTCGGCAATCGCATCAAGGCCATGGAAGACTGGATCGCCAACGGCACGCTGCTGCAACCGGACGCCAATGCCGAGTACGCGGCCGTGATCGAGATCGATATGAACGAGATCAAGGAGCCGCTCTTGGCCTGCCCGAACGACCCGGACGACGTCAAGCCACTCTCCGCCGTGCAAGGCGACAAGATCGACGAAGTCTTCATCGGCTCGTGCATGACCAACATCGGCCACTTCCGCGCCGCCGGCAAGATCCTCGACGGCAAGAGCGACCTGCCGACGCGCCTGTGGATCGCGCCGCCGACCAAGATGGACGCCATGATGCTCAACGAGGAAGGCTACTACTCGGTGCTCGGCAAGTCGGGCGCACGCATGGAAATGCCCGGCTGCTCGCTGTGCATGGGCAACCAGGCGCAAGTGCGCAAGGGCAGCACGGCAGTGTCGACCTCGACGCGCAACTTCCCGAACCGCCTCGGCATCGACACCCGCGTCTATCTCAGCTCCGCCGAACTCGCCGCCGTCTGCGCCCTGCTCGGCCGCATCCCGACGCTGCCCGAGTACCTGGAGCGAGTGCAAATACTGGAAAGCAAGTCCGCCGATGTGTACCGCTACTTGAACTTCAACAAGATCGGAGAATTCCAGGAAGTCGCGGATACGGTCGCGGTCTAGTTGGCTTCGCGTAGGGCCTCCACCACATACCGTTCCGGCCCGCCGGCGCGCAGGGCGTCGAAGGGCCAGCAGGTGATGAGCGTCAGACGGTCGGGGCCGCTCTGGCCGAGCACCTCGACCGCCGACTTGTCGACCACGCGTGCGTCGCTTACCCGGTAGGTGACGCGGCGCCCGTCCGGGCGTTCGATCACCAGCCGCTCGCCGATCTGCACGTCCTTGAGGAACCGCAGATGCGTGTCGCGATGGCCGCCGATAGCGCTGTTGCCTGCTTCGCCGGGATTCGCGGTGCCGAAGACATGGCCGGGGCCGAAGGCGATGGTGCGGCCGTTGGCGCCGGCGAGGACGAACAGATTGACGTCGCGATCCGGCACTTCGAGTCGCGCCACCGGCCAGGTGTCGGCCCAGGGCCAGGGCTTGACGGCTTGCTCGCCGGCCAGCGTGCGCTGCCATGCCTTGCCGATCAAGACCTGCGCCAGTTCGGCCTTGGCAGCGATGTAGGCGGCCTGACCAAGGTGCCAGCCACCGACCAGCAACGCCAGCACGAAGGCAAGGCGTGCTAACGGCGTACCGCGACGACTGACTCTTGGGGACGACGATCCAGACACCGTGTGCGGCCAGGCGCATTCGACGCCCAAGGGAATGTCGGCGTAACTCATGTTCATCTCCCTACGCGAATTGGCGACGGCGCAGCAGCATCGCCATCATCAAAGCGATCGCGCCGACGAGGAGGTGCCAGCGCATATCGGTCGCGCCTTTCGGCAACTCGCCGAACACGGCGGCGTGGTCCCAGCCTTCCGGTAGGTTGGTCGGCATGGCGCCGCCCTTGAGCGTCGCGTCGACCGGCCGGGCCGGCGTCTTGTCGACCGCCACCAGGCTGGTGTACTTGCTGACCAGATGGTGCGCCAGCGCCACTTCGACAACCTGCGCTTTGACCTCATCTTCCGTCTTCCCCTCGCGCAATCCATCCGACAACGACTCGATCTTGCGGCGCGCCCAGAGCACACCGAGTCCCGAACCAGCGGGCGCCGGTTGCGCGGCCACGGTTTCCTGCCACTGCGCGTTGCCCATGAAGCCGCTGACGCTCACGGCCTGCACCGGCTTGTCCAACGCCACGGAAACGATCAGCGGTTCGCCGAGATACAGATCGGGCAGGCGCTTGGGCCAGGCGTCGACGCCGGCCGGCCAGTTGATCGTCACGCCTTTCAGCACCGGCGATTCGAGCTTGGCGAACAGGTCCGACATTTTGTCCTTCACTTCCTCAATCTTGCCGATGTAGGTGAAGGTGCCGCGCCCCGTGCGCGCAGCCTTGGTCATGAACCAGCTGTTCGGCGCGGAACCGATGCCGACGGTGAACAGCCGGCTGTCGCCCAGCTTCTTGTCGATGAGCGAAAACAGCGCGTCCTCGTTGCCGACCGATCCGTCGGTGAGGAAGATCACCTGGCGCACGCGGCGCGGATCTTCGCGACCATTGAGCGCCAGATTCAAGGCCGCCGCCATTTCGGTGCCGCCAGTGGCCTGCAAGCGCCGCACGAAGGCGGTCGCCTTGCGCAGGTTCTCCGCGTTGGCCGGCACGGCATCCGGAAAGAGCGCCTGCGCGGTGGAATTGAACTCGATGATGTTGAAGCGATCGGCGGGCTTGAGCCGCGCCACGGCCAGCGTCAGCGCCTCGCGTGCTTGCTCGAGCGACGGCCCGGTCATGGAGCCGGAAGTGTCGATAACGAACACGGTCTCGCGCGGCAGTGCCGGCACGGCGGCCGTGTCGGCAGGCGGCATCACCATCAGCAGGCCGTGGTACTTGTCATTGCCACTCTGTTCGACCAGCAGTGCCGAGCGCGGCGCGTTGCCGGCCGCCACTTGCCAGACGAGTTCGAAGTCGCGGTTGGCCGGCGTCGTGCCGGTTGCCAGTTCGATGCTGGCGTGGCGTTCGTCGGCACGCGTCACCTTCACCACGTGGAAGCTGCTGGCGACATCGGCAATCGGCACGCCGGCATCGAGCTCGACGCGCAGCCGCACGGGATTGAGAGGCGTACCGCCAGGACTGACTTTCGGAACGGGCGGCGTGATGCGGCCGGCATCCGGCACCTGGTCTGTGTTTTCGGCCCAGCCGTGGCCGGTCGTGCCGTCGGGCGCGCCAGGGATGTAGCGCGGCCCGACCACCATCGGAAAACGCATCCGGTACTTGCCGGACTCGAAATGCAGGTTCTGCTGGTACTCGATCTCGACGACGATTTCCCCCTTGGGGGCGATGTTGGCAACGCTGGTGGTGAAGATGTTGGGCCGCTCCTGCTCGACCAGCGCGGCGCGCTGGCCGGACTGGCGCGCCTGTTTGAAGGCGGCGCGGGCGGCGGCCTTCTCTTTGATGTCGCCTTCGATGATGCGCTCGCCGATCTTCATCTTCAGGTGGTCGACGGCCGCGTCCTCGGGTAGCGGAAAGACGTAGATGCCCTCCTGCCACTCGTCGTACGGGTTGCGGAAGGTCTGGCGCACGCGGGTACGGGCGATGGGCCCGGCGACGCGAATCTCGACCTCGGTGTCGAGCACCGGTACGATCAGCGTCTCGCCTTTCAGCATCGATTTCAGCAACAGCGTGCCTTGACGAACCTCAGCCGGTTTCATCGCGACCGTTTCGTCGGCGCGCGCCTCGCCCGACAGCAACACGACGATCCCCATCAACGCGATGCCGACGGCCAGCCCGGTACCGATTGCCAGGACAATGAAGGCGACGATATCGACGATGGCAAGGCGGCGTTGGGCGGTCAGCGGACCGCGCAGGTGACGGATTGCAGTGTTCACTTGGTTCTCCCTTTGGCACGAGTGGCGCGGCGGTGGCCGCATGGATGCCATTAAAGAACCGCAAAAGGGTCGCCCGGAGTCGCACTCATGGCGAGCCGGCGACCAAATGTGGCGAAATTCTGATTTGCCGCCCCGGCCGCTCGGCGGCGGCAAGGGCGCGGTATATTCCTGCGCCATGGCCAAGACCATCGCCCTCGTCGAAGACGACCCCGCCATTCGCGCCAACTACGCTGACGCGCTGCGCCGCCAGGGCTATGCCGTCGTCGCCCACGCCGCGCGGCCCGAGGCGCTCGCCGCCTGCCAGTTGCGCCTGCCGGACTTGGCGATCATCGACATCGGCCTCGGCGACGAGCCCGAAGGCGGCTTCGACCTGTGCCGCGCGCTGCGCGGTCTTTCGACCCGCCTGCCGATCATTTTCCTCACCGCACGCGACAGCGATTTCGACATCGTTTCCGGCCTGCGGCTGGGCGCCGACGATTACCTGACCAAGGACGTGAGCCTGCACCACCTGCTCGCCCGCATCGCCGCCCTGTTCCGCCGCGTCGACGCGCTTGCCGAGCCGGCGCGCGAGGAGATCCTCGAACATGGCCCACTGGTGCTCGACGCCAAACGCTTCGCGGTCGCCTGGCGCGGCGAGCCGGTGGAACTGACGCTCACCGAGTTCTGGATGGTGCACACGCTGGTCAAATATCCGGGCCACGTGAAGGACCGCGACCAATTGATGCGCGATGCGCAACTGGTGGTCGACGACGCCACCATCACCTCGCACATCAAGCGCATCCGCAAGAAGTTCGCCGCGGTCGATCCCGGCTTCGACCGCATCGATACGGTCTACGGCATGGGCTACCGCTGGAGGTCCGACAGTGAAGCTGCGCCTCACGCTTAGGGCCAAGCTGGCGCTGGTTTCCCTGGTGCTGCTGGCCCTGCCTTGGCTCGGCTATCGCTACGTGCAGGAGATGGAGCGATTTCTGCTGGAGAACCAGCAGCAGGCCCTGCTGGCTACCGCGCGGGCCGTGGCGACCATGCTGCACGAAAAGCCCCGGCTGATGAAGCTCACCGAACCGGCGCCGGAACCATCAGCCGAAACACCGCCCGCCACAGACGAAACCGCCGAAGATCCGCTGATGATTGAACTCGGCCGCGCATCGGAGACGCCACCGGACGACAGGGAAATCGCAGATCTGCTCAAAGGCATGGAGAACAGCGGCGCCCGCGTCTGGGTGGTGAACCGCGAATTGAAGGTGCTGGCGGTGGCGGGCAGCCTCAAACCGGTGACCTCCCACACCGAGACGGCCGGCACGCTGCGTCGCCTGCTGGCCCCGCTGATTGCGCCACCCGCCGAGGATTTCGACGACGCCATCGACGAGGACGTGCTCATCAAGGGCCGGGAAATTGTCGGCGCTCTGCTCGGCGCCCCGAGCACGCGACTGCGCAACACGCCGGATGGCCGCGCGGTCGTCGCCTCCGCCGCCCATCCGATTTGGTCGGGCAGCAATGTGGTTGGCGTCGTGGTCGCCGAGGAAACCACCCAACCCGTGCTTGCCCTGCGCAACAAAGCCCTGGAAAACTTGCTGGCCGTCACGCTGCTGACGCTGGCGGCCATCGCCCTGCTGGTGCTGGGTTTCGCCACGCGGCTATCGAGCCGCATCCGTCGCCTGCGCGACGAGGCCGAGGGCGCGCTCGACGCTCGCGGCCGCATCGCTCAACTCGCCACCGCCTCGAACGCCGGCGATGAAATCGGCGACCTCTCGCGCAGCTTCTCGGCGATGCTTGGACGCCTGTCGCAGCATCACGACTACCTGCAAAGCCTGGCCAGCCGGCTTTCCCACGAGTTGCGCACGCCAGTCGCAGTCGTGCGTTCGTCGCTCGAAAACCTGCGCCTGGCCGAACTGCCCGACGACCAGCGCGTCTATCTCGACCGCGCCGAGGAAGGCATCGTCCGTCTCAACCGCATCCTCTCGCGCATGACCGAGGCGACGCGCCTCGAAGCCAGCCTCGCCGAGCAGGAACGCGAACGCTTCGATCTCGCGCACGTCGTGCGCGAATGCGTGGCCGGATATCGGCTCGCCTATCCCGACGAAAAATTCGACCTCGCCGTTCTCGACACGCCGATCCGCGTGCTCGGTTCACCCGACCTCGCCGCCCAGTTGCTCGACAAGCTGATTTCCAATTCGCTCGATTTCCGTATCGCAGGATCGGCGGTGCGCGTTGCCCTGTCGCTTGCCGACGGCCGCGTGGAACTGCGCGTCGAAAACCGCGGCGCGCCGCTGCCCGAAGAATTGCGCGACAAGCTGTTCGGCTCGATGATCTCGTTGCGCCCGGGTTCAAGCGCGGGCAGCGAGCCGCATCTCGGCCTGGGACTCTACGTCGCGCGCCTGATCGCCGAATTCCACGGCGGCACCATCGCGGCGGAAAATCTCGCCGATGCGAGTGGCGTCGCCATTGTCGTCCGCCTGCCGGCCGCGCCGTGAAACCGATTGACTGAGAATGTTTTTTTTACATGACCAATACATTTAGACGGACAGCGGTAGTCTTTTCGTGCACGGCAGTACTGACCGGATGCGGGGGCGGCGGCGGCGGCAGCAGTTCAAGCACTATCGCCCCGGAAAGCCTATATGCCCAGCAATGCGCGCCGGATAACCCGTACCGCACGGACGCCACAAGTGCGACCACGATCGCCACGTTAGCCACGGAGAAGAACTGGATTCGGTCCCATTTTGACGCCGCTTACCTGTGGTACGACCAAGTGCCGAGCGTCGACGCCTCGGCGGCGGCCTATTCCGGCTCGATGACTGCGCTCGATTCCCTTGGCGTGCCCTTGCCGTTGGGCAACTACTTCCAGGCACTGAAAACGAAGGCAACCACGGCGAGTGGCAACCTGCTGGATCGCTTCAGCTTCGCCTATCCGACCGCCGCCTGGAAGCAGCTCTCGCAATCGGGCATCGTGGCCGGCTACGGCATCGAGTGGACCAGAAACAGTAGTTACACTCCCCGTTCGTGGCGCGTGGCGATCGTTCAGCCGGGCTCGCCCGGGGCCATTGCCGGCATCCAGCGTGGCGATACGCTTGTCACGGTCGATGGCGTCGATTTCATCAATGGCGCGACAAATGCCGAAATCGATGCGCTCAACAACGGTCTCTTCCCAGCATCGAATACATCGCACACGCTGGTGTTTTCCCGCGCAGGCAGTGCTGCCGTCACCGCCGTATTGACCGCGAGCGATAACGTCGTCGTCGATCCGGTGCCCGTAGCCACCGTTATCACGAACGGTGCGCAGAAGGTCGGCTACCTGCACTTCACGGACCATATTGCCTCTTCCGAAGTGAAGCTGATCGCGGCGATCAACGACTTCAAGGCTCAGGGCGTCACCGACCTGGTGCTCGACCTGCGCTACAACGGCGGCGGCTATCTCTACCTGTCCAGCGAAATGGCCTACATGATCGCCGGTGCGTATCGGGTCAGCGGCAAGTATTTCGAAAAGCTGAACTACAACGCCAAGCGCATGATCGATAATGCAGCGGACGCGACGCCGTTCTACAACAGCTCATGCGTGCTGGATGCCAGTTACAACTGCACCAGCAGGCAAGCTCTGCCGACGTTGAACCTTGGCCGCGTCTTCGTCATTGCCCAAGGCGACACCTGCTCCGCCAGCGAGTCGATCATCAATAGCCTGATGGGCATCGACGTCGAGGTGATATTGATCGGCGGCAAGACATGCGGCAAACCCTACGGCTTCGTGGCGCGCGACAACTGCGGCGTCTCCTATTTCCCGATCGAGTTCAGGGGCGAAAACTACAAGGGCTTCGGCGACTATGCCGATGGCTTCTCGCCCGTCACCGCCAATGCTAGCAGCACCGACCTGATCGGCTGCCCCACGGTCGACGATCTCGACCACAGCCTGGGCAGCACGTCCGAACGCATGCTCGCCACGGCCCTCCAGCGCATGGCCGACGGCACCTGCCTGGCACCGCCGGCCGGCGGCACCGCCGCGCGCTCGGCCGGGCTCACCCTGAAGCGGCAAATGTCCCCGCCCGCCCAGGAACTGGCCCGTTCGTTCCTGCGCCAAAGCCGGGTGCTGCTGCCCCCGGGAAGCGGGCGTTGACGGCGTTGCCGCGGCGTACCGCGATGGCTGACTTTCAGGGCTCGTCGCGCACCCGCCAGTAGCGCGGAAAACGCGGCAGCCCCCTGGCCGTGAGCGACTGGTAGCGATAGGTGACGAGACTGCCAATGGGCGGCGGATTGCGGCGCGCGGCGTCGGTCAAACCGCTGCCGATGCGAAAGCGTTTGCCGTCGGGCATTTCCATCCGCAGCGCACCGGTCAGCCCGGTGAAACGCCCCTTGCCGGCTTCGTGGCCGATCACGCGCGCTTCGGCATCCTCGAAGGGCTTGAACTTGAGCAGGTCGTCGCTGCGCCCGCCGTGATACGGTGCATCGGCGCGATGCAGCATCAGGCCTTCACCGCCGGCCTTGACGATTTCCCCCAGCCGACGCGTGAGCAACTTGCGGTCGCCGATGCGAAATTGCGGCACGGCTTCCAGATTGGGCAAGCGGCTGGCGGCAACGATCTGCTGGATCGCCACGATGCGTTCGGTGAAGGTGCCAGGCGCGCCGGGCAGCTCGAAGACCATGTATCTGATCTGCCGCCATTCGGCATCGACCGGGTCGGTCTTGCGCACGATGGCAGAGAGTTCGTCGAATCGATCGCGGCCGAGCCACAGTTCGCCGTCCAGCGGCTGCGTCGGCAATCCATCGATGAACCATGTCGGCGCCGGCACCGGGCGGCCGCTGCGGAAGCGCAGCTCATGGCCATCCCAGATAGCGCGCACGCCGTCGTATTTTTCGCTGATCCAGTAATCGGCCGGATCGGCGGTTGCAATGAAGATCTTCGCCAGCAGGATGTCCGGCGCATCGGCCGTCTTCGCAGCCTGGACGGGGCAGGAGAAGGCAAGAATCAGCAGGGCCAGCAATCTGAACATGATGGAGCATTCCTTGAAAGGATCCGGAGATATGAAATTTGCCCGACTCCGGATTTTGAGGCCATAAGCATAGTATGGTCTTCGGCGCCAAAATCGCGCCCCCGGCCCGGCGTACCACCACGACTGACTTTCGCCAGAGCGCCGACCGACCGACGTTTCCAGGCGACAAGGCCGGGAGTGGCTTGCCATACGCTACAATCGGCCCCGTTTTTCCGCCTGAGTGGACCTGGCACATGAGCAGCCTTTGCCATCATGAATACTGGTAGGGCCGCAACAACCCGGGCCCGCAAACGGAGCCTCATCCGCTGGCCGCGGGGATGGCGACGGCGCGACCGTGTGCGCTTCACCCGCGCCGTACTCGCATCGCTCACGATCCATGCGCTGTTGCTCGCCCTCCAGTTCGATGCGTCGGGCTTTGGTTTACCCGGTCTCGGCCTGCCCTGGCAGGACCGGCGCACCAACACGTTGGACATTGTTCTGGTACCCCTGCCGACGTCCGCACCTGCCAATTCGGCCACACCCGCAAAGGCCGACTCGCGGACGCCGACTGCGCCACGCAAAATACGCGCTGAACGACACAACAAGCCGACGCCACGTACGCCGGTTGCCCCGCCCGATATCGCCATCGCATCTGCACCCGTCCCGCCGCCTCCACCGGCGATTGCGGGGCCCGCACCGGTCATCAGCGCGGCGGTACCGCCGGCACCCAAGCCACCGCCGCCCAAGGTCGTGGTCGAGAAGACACCGGAGCGAGAACCGCCCGTCGTTGCCAAACCGCTGACCGAGGAGCTCGCGTCGGCGGCGAAGGCAGCGGAAGACAAGGAACGCGCCCGCCAGGAAGTGCTCGCGCTGGAAAAGCAGCAGGCGGAACAACGCGCCACCGAACTTGCCGCCGCCGAGGCCGCAAAGGAGTTGCAACGCCAGGAGACGCAGCGGCTGGCGCGTGAACTCGAAGAGCGAAAGGTCGCCCAGGAGATCGAAGAGCGCCGGGTGGCAAACGAGCTTGCGCGCCAGGAACTCCTGCGGCAGGAAACTGCACGGCAGGACTTCTTGCGTCAGGAAGCGGCACGGCAAGAGGCAGCGCGGCAGGAAGTTGCACGACAGGAGACAGCCCGCCAGGAAACCTTGCGCCAGACGCGCGAGGCCGAGGAACGAAAACGCGCCATGGACGCCGAGGAACGCCGTTTGGCGGCGGCAGCCGAGGCCAAACAACGCGCCGCCGAAGCCGAAGCCCGAAAACTGGTCGACGCCGAAGCCCGTAAGGCCGCCGAGGAGCGCGCACGCCAGGAAGCGCAACGGCAGGAGGCCTTGCGACAGGAAGCGATCCGTCAAGCGCGCGAAGCCGAGGAACGCAAGCTGGCGCAGGAGGCGGAAGAACGCCGGATCGCGACCGAAGCCGAAGCAAGCAAGCGCGCGGCTGAAGCCGAAGCCCGCAAGGTCGCCGAGGAGCGTGCGCGCCAGGAAGCAATCCGCCAGGCTCGTGAAGCGGAGGAACGCCGGCTCGCCAAGGAGGCGGAAGAACGCCGACTGGCCGCCGAGGCCGAGGCAAGCCGGCGCGAGGCGGAAGCGGATGCACGCCGGATGGCTGAGGCTGAAGCCCGCCGTGTAGCTGAAACGGAAGCGCGCCGAGTCGCCGATGAACGCACGCGCCAGGAAGCGCTACGCCAGGCGCGGGAAGCAGAAGATCGCCGCCTCGCGGCCGAGGCCGAAGCCCGCAAAGCGGCTGATGACCGGTCCCGCCAACAGGCTGCGGCAGCGCTGGAAAAACTGCGTGCGGAAAGGGCCAAGGAAGAGAAGCAGGCGGGCGTTTCCTCGCCGACGATCCCGGCGGACAGTTCTCGCCGGAAGACACTGATCGGCCGCGCGGATCAGGACACCCAGTTGCTGATATTCGCGGAAGTATGGCGCCGCAACATCAATACCCGCGCACCTTTTGAAGTGCTTGAGAAGGCGAAGACCGGAACCTATGTGAACCCTTGGGTGACGGTCGGGTTGCGCGCCGACGGCCAGGTCGATAGCGTGACATTCGACCGTTCGAGCGGTGTACCCGAAATCGACGCCGCCGTGCGGCAGATCATCCTGATGCTGGCGCCATACAACCGCTTTCCACGCGAGCTGGCGGCTGAATACGACATCATCGAGGTTCCCGCCGTATGGACCTTCAACCGGGCAGTACGCCTCTTCTGGGGTGGCGGCTGATTGTCGGCCCGCCAGCCGGACAAGCGGCGTTCAGTCCTTCTCCGCGGCTTCGTAGGTCGAAACGCTGACGCCGGCGTGGCCGAGAAACTCGCGCATTTGCTTGATCAAGTTGCGGTCGCAGACGTTGCTGTGATGCGGGTGGTGCAAGTAGACCTCGGCGCGGTTCAGCTTGACGTGAAAGCGCGCGCCATGGGCGGCATCGACCGTCGCGCCAAGGTGAGTCAGCAGGGATTCGATCTCGCGCCAGTGAATGTTGGCGCTGATCGGGTCATGGAAGATGCTGCGCAGCAGGGCGGCATGCTTGTGGCTCATGATGGAATGCCCGGACGACAAAGCGCCATCCTAACAAAGTTGCCGGCGATGGAATGAACGGCGACAACATCAAGTCCGCGACTACAATGCGCCCTCTCCGCCCATGCCACTGATCTCCCTTTCCCAAGCCTGCCTTGCCTTCGGCCACGTGCCGCTGCTCGATCACGCCGACTTCCAGCTCGACGACGGCGAGCGCGTCGCGCTGATCGGCCGCAACGGCAGCGGCAAATCGTCGCTGCTGTCGGCACTGGCCGGCCTCGCTCATCTCGACGACGGCGAAGTCTGGCGCCAGCCCGGGCTGCGGCTTGCCTACGTCGCCCAGGAACCGCAACTCGACGCCGACCAGAACGTCTTCGAGGCCGTCGTCGCCGGCATGGGCGAAGCCACCCGCCTGCTCGCCGAGTGGCACGAGGTCTCGCACCGGCTGGCCGAACCCGGTGCCGACCACGAGGCGCTGCTGTCACGCCTCAACCACTTGCAGCACGACCTGGAGGCGCTGGGCGCCTGGTCCGTCACCTCGCAGGCCGAACGCGCCATCGAGCGTTTCGGCCTCGATGCCGACGCTCGCGTCGGCTCGCTTTCCGGCGGACAAAAGAAGCGCCTGGCACTGGCACAGGCACTGGCCACCGAGCCGCAGTTACTGTTGCTCGACGAACCAACCAACCATCTCGACCTCGCCGCCATCGAATGGCTGGAGGAACTGCTGGCGGGCAGCGGTATCACGCTGCTTTTCATCACCCACGACCGGCGCTTTCTCGATCGACTGGCCACGCGCATCATCGAACTCGACCGTGGCCTGCTGTCCAGCTTTCCCGGCTCCTTCGCCGAGTACCAGAAGCGCAAGGTCGAGATGCTGAAAGACGAGGCCCTCCAGAACGCCAAGTTCGACAAGTTCCTCGCGCAGGAAGAAGTCTGGATCCGCAAAGGCGTCGAAGCGCGGCGCACACGCAACGAAGGGCGCGTGCTGCGCCTGGAAGCGCTGCGCCGCGAGCGTGCCGACCGTCGCGAACGACTTGGCGAAGCGCGGCTGGCGCTCGATACGGGGGGCAAGAGCGGTCAACTGGTCGCCGAGTTGACGCACGTCGACAAGGCCTTCGGCGACAAGAAAATCGTGCGCGACTTTTCCGCGCGCATCCTGCGCGGCGACCGCATCGGCCTGATCGGCCCCAACGGCGCCGGCAAGACGACGCTGCTGCGGCTCATCCTCGGCGAACTGGCGCCGGACGCCGGCACCGTGCGCCTTGGCACGCGCCTGCAAATCGCCTACTTCGACCAGTTCCGCACCGCGCTGGACCCCGAAGCAACCCTGGCCGATGTCATCTCGCCGGGATCTGACTATGTCGAAATCAACGGCGACCGGAAGCATGTCGTCGGCTATCTGGGCGACTTCCTGTTCGCCCCGGCGCGCGCCCGCTCGCCGGTGAAGTCGCTATCGGGCGGAGAACGCAACCGGCTCCTGCTGGCACGCCTGTTCGCCCGCCCGGCCAACGTGCTGGTTCTCGACGAACCGACCAACGATCTCGACATCGAAACGCTGGAGCTACTGGAAGATCTCTTGCAGAACTACCCAGGCACGATTTTCCTGGTCAGCCACGACCGAACATTTCTCGATAACGTGGTGACCCAAACGATCGCCGCCGAAGGCAAGGGCTTGTGGAAGGAATATGCCGGCGGCTACGAGGACTGGCTGCGTTGCCGCAAGGAAGCCGTCTCTCTGGAAAAGTCGGTTCCGGCCAAAGCCAACGAAACCAAAACGGCGCCAAAGACCCCGGCGAACAAGTTAAGCTGGAAGGAACAGCGGGAGCTTGAAGCATTGCCAGAGCGAATCACGACCCTGGAAAGCGAACAAACGGAGCTGACCCAGCAGCTTGCGGACCCGGCATTGCATGCCCGGGAACCACAAGCGGCGGCACGTATTGCCGCCCGCCTGGGCGAAATCGAGACGGACCTCCTGGTGCTGCTGGAACGCTGGGAAACACTGGAGGCACGGACAAGCGCCTGACAAACATACCTGCGGTTATAATCTGATCATGAGTACGGAACCCGATACCCCCGAGAACACCCAGCCCGTCCAAGAGGCACTGCCCGCCGCGCCGACTCCACAGGTCCAGCAGGCGGCTCCACAGCCGCAACCGCAGCAACCGCAACCGATGGATCCTCGCCGCCGTCTGCGCGAATTGCTGTCGGTGCCGGAGCGCGACCGGACAGACCCGCAATGGGACGAAATCAACGAACTGGAAATCCAGCTGGCGCCTGGCAATCGGGTCAGCCCGGGCCATCAGGCCGGATCGTCCGACAAACCTGCCGGTGGTGGTGGCGGAGGCGGCGGTCGGCAGTTTCAGCAGAAGAAGCATCCGCCCAAAACCGGTGGCGGTAGTAGCGGCGGTGGCGGCGGTAGTAGCGGTAGCGGTGGCAAGCGCCGGCCGCGGCCCGGCAACAATCCGAACAAGCCGCAGCCGTAACTCAGGTTTGGCCAGCGGTCAGTGATGACCCTCGGCCACCGCCAACATCCGCTCCGTCCGTTTTCGGCGCGCCTCCTCCGGTGTCAGGCCAACCAGGGACTCGGGCGCCAGGGGCACATCCCAGTGTTGCTGGAACAAGTCGACGTCCTCGCCGGTATCCATGTGGGCACGATAAATCTTGCTCTGGTACGCCGGTGCATTCGGCAGGGCGACCAATATGACGGACTGGATGATCACGCGCATCTCCTGAACTGATTTCGGGCCTATCCTGCGCCCGGCTCGAACCATCATTAACCGGAAGAATGGGGCCAAATCCCCTTCTTGTTTCAGTTGAAATTCCGCGGTGCCTGTCGGTGCCTAGCGTACCGCCCTGTCCGCACGCATGTCCGCCTGCTTCAACAGTCGATGCAACCCCGGAAAGTCGACCGCCTCGGCAAGAGCAGCCACTTCGGTGCCGAATCCAGCCAGTTCAGGACCTTGCTCGACCAGCTTTTCCGCCCAACGGCGGATTGCGACCACGCGCCCCAAGGCAAGCATTTCCCGCAGTTCGTCGAGGTCGTTGGCCGGCGGTACCTCGTGCTGCTCGGCCGAAACTAACGCAGGATGACTTGCCGACTCCACTTGCCACTCGATTCCGAGCAGACGTCGCAAAGAATTTGCCAGTTCATCCTGCCGAATCGGCTTGAGCAGCACACGATCAAAAGCAAGGTTTGCCGGAAATCCGGGCGGTCGTTGCGGCTCCGCTGCAGAAATGAGAATCACCGGCAGGGCGAGCAGATCGCCGCCAGCCCGAAGTTCGCGCAGGAAGGCCCAGCCGTCCATCCCCGGCATGAACTGATCCACCAGCACGCATGCGAGCGCCGGATCGCCCTGGCGGCAGATCGCCAGCGCCTCGGCGCCGTCCTTGGCCACCAGCACCCTGAAGCCCCACGCGCCACAGAGGTCGCTCAGGAACTCGCGATTCTCGGCAATATCGTCCGCCACCAACAGCGTACGTTCGGTACCCAGATAGCCGACTATCCTCGGTATCGGGGCGAAATCGCGACTTGGCCCGGCCTGTCCCCCCGAAACCGTCAGGGTAAAGAAGAAGCGGCTGCCCAGGCCGGGCTGACTTTCGACGCCGATATCCCCCCCCATGGTGCGAACGACCTGTCTGGCAATGGACAGCCCCAACCCGATGCCCGGCCGATACTCGTCGCCGTGCAGCCGCTGGAAGGGCTCGAAGAGTTTTGTCTGTTGATCGGGCGCAATGCCAATGCCCGTGTCCTCGACCAAAAATCGAAGCTGATGCATTCCGGCGGGCAATGTCTCGGCCACGTCGGCCGCGACCGACTCTATGCGCAATACGACTCGACCGTTCGACGTGTACTTGCAGCCGTTGCTGATCAGGTTGCAAAGCACCTGAAGCAGGCGATGTTCGTCGACCTCCACCGCGGGCGGCAAGTCTTCCGCCAATTCGATATGGAATTGATTGCCACCCGCGAGCGCCAGCACCTGACCGGTATCGTCAAGCTGCTTGACCAGTTCGTCGAGGACGACGCTTGTCGGTCGCAGCATCACCGCGTGGGCGTCACCGCGGATGAATTCGAGAATCTCATCGATCAGGTGCAATAGCTGCAAGCCGCTGGTCTCGATGGTCGCCAGCTTGGCATCGGCCTCACGCCGGCCTCCTGTCTTCCTGAGCAGTTGCGCATAGCCGAGGATGGTATGCAAGGGCGTGCGCAACTCATGACTCACGGTCGAAAGGAATGCCAAACGCGCCCGGCCAGCTTCCTCGGCCTCGGCCTTTGCCTGCCGAAGCTCTTGGGTGCGCGCTTCTACCGCCATCGTCAACCTTTCCTGCTCGGTGCGCCGCAAGTCGAGCAGATGCTGGCGCGCACGCGCACTGGTTTCGCCACTAAGCTTGGCGTCGCGATACATGGCGTAGACAAGGACCAGACTGGCGAGAAGAAAGCTTGGCAAAGGCAGCGTACTGGCGTAAATCGCCGTCGACACTTTAGCGACTGCGCCAGCCATCACGAGGAAGATGACAAGTAGCAGCCCACCCCAAGCCACGAGGTAGAACCGCGCATTCCTGATCCCACGCCATGCCGCAACAGCCACTACGACAGTCGCGGCGGTAGTGATCGTCAAAACACTGTAGAAGGTGAAGACTTTCAGGTTGAGCATCAAGCCCTGCATCGCAGCGGCCAGGATAGACACCCCCACCAGGACATTCATGGCCCTGGCCAGTTGCGGCGCTGTTCTCGGTAAATCCAGGAACACCCGGGCAAAGACAATTTGGAAAGCGCCACCCAGCAGGACAAGCGCACCGCTGAAGCGACATTGCCAGAGTTGCTCGTTCGCCGGGAACCACGTGGCGGCGACGCCATCGACCATGAACGTCGCGATGCCATAACAGACGTCGCCCAGCCCGATTGCCAGCACGCCCAAACGTCTGTTGTATTGCCAGAAATACAGGCTGAACAAGACCACGGCAGCAATTGCACCGGCAATCACGAGGGACTTCACGCCCATTCGGCGCCATTCGGCTTCCGAATACGCGATCGGTCGCCAAAGCGCCATGTCACTCGCCAGAGCCATGGCGCCACTGACACGCAGATAAGCTGTCCGTGTCTGCCCGGCATCCAAGACCAATGGAAACAGGATGCGCCCACTCGCCAACGGCCGCCGTTCGACTGGAACACTGGCGCCATTGGTCATGGTGGTAACGGCGCCGTCACCGTCCACCAGAAACAAAATCGCTGACGCCAGCAGGGAATTGTCCAGCGCCAACCAGCGCTCTTGCGCCTCCGGTGTCGGGTTTGCCACGGAAAAACGCAGCCAGACCGCACCTTCCGGGAAGCCGAAGTTGAAATTGCCGGCGGTGATCGATCGAAAGCGCTCGGCGCTATCTGCGACGCGAACCGCTGCCAGATCCAGCGTACCAGCAGGATCCTCAAGCACGGAAAGATGGCCGGCGAAGGAGACTCTGGGCGCGTCGTCAATCAATATCGGCAATGCCGATGGAGCAGCGACAACCAGCGAACCGACCCAACCCAGCGCGAGTCCAGCCCACAGGTCGCGCCAGCGTGGCATCAGTCCGCTTCCGCTGCCTCGCCGCCCTGACGGGTCTGGCGATATTCCCGCGGACTGAGCCCGTAACGACGGCGATAGGCGCGCGTAAAGTCGCCGGCATTGCGATAGCCGACATGACCGGCAATTGCCTGTATCCGCATGCCACTGCCCTCAAGAAGATGCCGTGCCGTTTCCAGGCGCAGTTCGGAAAAATAGTCGAACACAGTCATGCCGACGCGTTGACGGAATATGTCAGTCAGCTTGCGTTCGTTGGTCCCGAGTTCGCGTGCCAGCTCGATAAGGCCGGGCGGTGACGCCAGTCGCTTGTCAAGCGCCGCCAATGCCTGTGCGAACAACTGATCGTCGGGGAACGCCTGCTCGCCGACCCGATCCAGCGCCGCCTGTGCCGCCATGGTTTCGAGGCGATCAAAACGCCGCTTTGAATGCAGGTGCAGAAAGACGCGGGCGACAGCTTCATCCTCCGAAAATGGTTTGGTGATGTAATCGACCCCGCCCAGCGAGAATCCTTTCAATTTATCCTCGATCGCGGCACTGGCCGAGAGAAAAATGACTGGGATGTTCGCTGTCCGCGAATCGGTCTTGAGCCGTTCGCAGACTTCCAGTCCGCCCATGCCAGGCATGATCACATCCAACAGGACCAGATCCGGCCTCACGGTAACTGCCTTGGCCAGACCGTCGGCACCATCGAGGGCAACGAAGATCTCGACCGCCTTGTCCGCCAGATAGGCAACCAGAAGAGCGACCGAATCAGGCTGGTCGTCGATGATGAGAAGGCGGGGGGTGTTGCCTGGAATGCTCATAATGACAATAGATTTAGATTTCCCGGGAGCAAATTCTCCCACCATCGGTACGCCGATTGCAGTAGCGACACATTTTTTGACCTTTTGCCCACAGGTTTCGGTCATCGCTCGCGGACGGTGAATGACGAAGCCAACGTAGTAAGATTAGGCCCATGGACCAAGCAAACGTCGCCGCAAGCCCGCTGACTCTGCTGTTCGTTGACGATGAGTTGAGCATTCTCTCGTCGCTGAAGCGTTTGTTTCGCCCCCATGGTTACAAGATTCTGACGGCGGGCAGCGGCGCGGAGGGGCTATCCCTGCTGGAGAAGGAAACGGTCGACCTAGTCGTTTCCGACATGCGCATGCCGGAAATGGATGGTGCCCACTTTCTGGAGCAGGTTCGCAACCGCTGGCCGCAAATCGTGCGCATTCTCCTGACCGGCTACGCGGATGTCGGCTCGACCATCGCGGCCATCAATCGCGGCGAAATCTACCGATATGTTGCCAAACCGTGGGATGACAACGAAATCGTCCTCACGATCCGCGACGCGCTGGAACGCAAGCGACTCGAAGCCGAGAACCTTCGTCTCATCGCATTGACTGCGCAGCAGAACGATGAGTTGAAAGCGCTCAATGCCGGACTGGAACAAAAGGTGACGGAGCGTACGGCGGAGATCCGGCAAACCATGGCCTTTCTGGATCAGGCCCATCAGGAACTGAAGAAGGGCTTTCTGTCGACCGTCGGTGTATTTTCCGGGTTGATCGAACTGCGCGGAGGCAAGCTGGCCGGGCACTCGCGCCGAGTGGCCGATTACGCCCGTCGCCTGGCTCAGCGCATGGGCCTGGACGAAGCCGCCGCACAGGACATCTTGCTTGCCGCCCTCCTGCACGACATCGGCAAACTCGGATTGCCCGACCACGTGCTCGACAAACCATTCAATTCCCTGCCTGCGGACATGCGCGCCGAGGTGATGAAGCATCCCGCCAAGGGTGCGATGGTGCTGATAGGCATCGCCCAATTGAAAGCGGTGGCACCGCTCGTACGCCATCATCACGAGTGCTGGGATGGTAGTGGCTTCCCCGACGGACTCGTCGGCCTTGCGTTGCCAGTCGGTGCGCGCATCCTCACCGTAGCCAATGACTACGACGCCTTGCAGATGGGTACCTTGGTCAATCGTTCGCTGAAGCCGACGGAAGCACTCGCCTTCCTCATTGAGAATCGGGGCAAGCGCTACGATCCGACGGTCGTCGATGCTTTTGCAGGGCTCATGGCCGAATCCCTGAAGAACGTCATCGTCGAAGTACCGATGCGTCTCTCACAGCTCAAGCCTGGCATGGTGCTCTCGCGTGACCTGTTGCATCGCGACGGCTACCTGCTACTCGCCAAGGAGCATGCGGTGGATGCCAAAATCATCGAACAGCTTCAGGACATCGAACGCAGCGAACAGCATCCCTTAACCCTTTACATCCGCCAGGAACCGACCCCGTGACTCACCGCATTATG
Source organism: Rhodocyclaceae bacterium (assembly GCA_003158255.1). GTDB lineage: Bacteria > Pseudomonadota > Gammaproteobacteria > Burkholderiales > Rhodocyclaceae > Fen-999. The sequence goes on along the minus strand of PMIH01000257.1, from coordinate 11,473 downwards.
CTAATCGACGACGATCAGGCCGTCCTGAATTCGTTGACACGACTGTTGCGTGCCGTACCGTGCAGTTGCGGCAATACCGTATATCCGCTCGAGGTAGAGGCGTTTACTTCGCCCCTGCTGGCGCTGGAGCGCGCCCGGCACACCACCTTCGAGCTCGTACTGACGGATTACAGGATGCTGGAAATGAACGGCGTGGAGATATTGCGGCAGATGCAGGACATCCAGCCGGACGCGGCGCGCCTGATCCTTTCGGGCTATGGGGATCTGAATGTTCTGATGCGCGCCATCAACGAAGTTCGTATCTACCGCTTCATCGCCAAGCCATGGAACGACTACGAACTGGTGGCCGCCATCGGCCAGGCGCTCGACAATCGCCGGCTGCTCCTGGAAAACCGTCATCTGGCCGACGAACGACGTCTCGAAATGGGAAAACTGACGCCCGAGGAGCTTGAAGCCAAACGCCTGGAAGCCCTGGAGCCCGGGATCACCAAGGTTCGCTGGGGCCCGGACGGCTCCGTGATTCTCGACCAGGATTTCGACGATCTGGACTGATGGACGTACCATAACCACAGCAGCGAGGGAGCCTTAGAACATGGAAGCCTTTGTCTGGGATCAACGTTTCGTCACCGGGATCGATATCGTCGACACCCAGCATCGTCACCTTGTCGATATCGTCAATCAGGTCGGCGACATGCTGCTGGGCGGCAGCCAGTTCTCCGAAAGCGCCTTGCAGGCACTCTTCAAGCAATTGGCCGACTATGCCGTCCAGCACTTTGCCGACGAAGAACAATTGATGAAGGAATTGGCGCTGGATCGACGCCACTCCGACATTCACAAGGGACATCACAAGGACTTCATCCAGCAGGTCATCTCGATGTGGAAGTCGCGGGCGACCATGAAGAACCCGGCGGAAGTGCTGCACGGATTTCTCACGGCCTGGCTGACTTTCCATATCCTGTCTGAAGATCAGGACATGGCCCACCAGATTGCGCAGGTCAAGGCCGGCAAGACACCCGAGGTCGCCTTCGACCTCGAACACCGGGAAGTGGACAGCAGCACCTCTGCACTCCTCGATGCACTCAGCAAGCTCTATCACGTGCTTTCCGTCACCAACCAGGATCTCGCGGAAACCAACGTGCGCCTGGAAGAAAAGGTTGCCGAGCGCACGCACGAGCTCAGCAGCGCCAACGAGGAATTGACGGCGTTGCTCAAAAAAGTCGAGGACGCTCAGAATCAACTGCTGCAATCCGAAAAGATGGCTGCCATCGGCCAGTTGGCTGCTGGCGTCGCGCACGAGATCAACAACCCGATCGGCTTCGTCAATTCCAACCTCGGCACGCTGCGCAGCTATACCGAGCGACTATTGGGCTTGATCCGAGCCTACGAGGCATGCGAAGCCAAGGTAACGAATGTTCCGCTGGAAGAAATTGCTGCTGCCAAAGCCGAAGCCGACCTCGATTTCCTGCGCGAGGACATCATCACCCTGCTGCAGGAATCCCAGGACGGTTTGGCGCGGGTGACGAAAATCGTTCAGGATCTGAAGGAGTTTTCGCACGTCGACGAGGCGGAGTGGCAGGAAGCGGATATCAATAGCGGACTGGAAAGCACGCTCAACGTGGTGTCGAACGAGCTCAAGTACAAGGCGGATGTGGTACGCCAGTATGGCGAGATTCCCGCCGTGCGCTGCATCCCCGCCCAGATAAACCAGGTGCTGGTCAACCTCTTGGTCAACGCGGCTCAGGCGATCGAGAGTCACGGAACCATCACGGTTCGCTCGGGTGTCACCCGCAACGAGGTCTGGGTAGAAATCGAAGATACCGGCAAAGGCATGACGCCGGAAACGCAAAAGCGGATCTTCGAGCCGTTCTTCACGACCAAGCCGGTTGGCAAGGGTACCGGACTCGGGCTCTCGTTGTCGTACGACATTGTCGTCAAGCGCCATGGCGGCCGCTTTGACGTGCGCAGCGCGCCGGATCAGGGTTCGACAATCCGCCTCTGGCTGCCCGTTGCCGGACCGGCGTCCTGAGCGATCGGGGATCGGGCATGACCGTGCCGGAAAGCGATAACGAAACCGGTAGCGGCTTCCCCGTCCCGGATGACCTCTACCGCAGAATCGTCGATAACGGCAGCTTCGGGGTACTCGTCACCGACCTGGACGGCAACATCGTTTACGTCAATCCGCGCCTGTGCGAGTCGAGCGGCTATTTGCTCGATGAACTGATCGGCAAGAATCCGCGCATTTTCCAATCGGGCCGCACTCCGCTTGCCACTTATCGGGATCTGTGGGCAACGATTCTCGCCGGCAGAACCTGGCATGGCGAATTGTTGAATCGGCGCAAGAACGGCGACCTGCTCCTGGAACGAATCGGCATCTCGACGATCGTGGATGCAAACGGCGAAACCAGCCATTTCATCGCCATCGCCGAAGGACAGTGGAACCAGCCGCCCAGCCAGCTCATGGGTGGCCGCCAGATTGCCACGGACGGCCTGACCGGCTTGCCGAATCGAGATGCCCTGATCGAAAAACTCGGCGAAGTTCTCACCGTCAGCCACGCCAACGGTTCCGGCTTCGCCGTCCTGTATGTCGACCTTGACGGATTTCGCTCCTGCAACCAGAGCCTTGGGCCCATCGCCGCCGACCAGGTCCTGATCGAGGTCGCGGCCCGCCTCTCCAGCGCCATCCGCAGAAACGACCTGATCGCTCGTACCGGTGCCGACGAGTTCGTGCTGGTACTGGATGGCACGCTCGACAAGAAGGTTTGCGGCGAAACGTCCGGCCGCATCCTTCAGGCGCTCGCCCGGCCGATGAACATCGACGGGCGTTTGCTGGAAATCACCGGCAGCATCGGTATCGCCCGCTATCCGCTGGACGCCGGCAACGCCGAAGACATGCTGCGCGCCGCAATACTGGCCCAAGCCGACGCCCGGCGCGAAGGTGGCGACCGCTTTCATTTCTTCGCTCCGGAGATGGAAGCGCAGGCCAATACGCACCTGGACATCACCAGCCAGCTTCGCCACGCCGTCGATCGCGGCGAACTGCGCCTGCACTACCAGCCGCAACTATCACTCTCGTCGGGACAGGTTATCGGCGTCGAAGCACTCGTTCGGTGGCAACATGCCGTTCAGGGACTGGTGCCCCCGGGTGCCTTCATTCCGGTTGCGGAAGAAACCGGCCTGATCATCGCGATCAGCGAATGGGTCTTGCGCGAGGCCTGTCGGCAAGCGAAGGAATGGCAGAACGGCAAACTTCCGCCGATTCGAGTTGCCGTCAACCTGTCGGCGCGCCATTTCCGCTACAGCAGCCTGCCGGAAACCGTCGCCAGCGTGCTCGCCGAAACAGGCCTGGAGGCAAAGTTCCTCGAACTGGAACTGACCGAGAGCGCGATCATGCAGGATCCGGCGAAGGCGATACGCATCGTCGACCGGCTGAAGAATCTCGGCGTCCATATTTCCCTCGACGACTTCGGCACTGGCTACTCGTCGCTGGCCTACCTGTCGCGTTTCGCCATCGACCGCCTGAAGATCGATCAGTCTTTCATTCGTGACATTACGACCAACCCGGTCAATGCGTCGATCTCCACGGCCACCATCGCCATGGCGCACAAGCTGGGCAAGATCGTTGTCGCCGAAGGCGTGGAAACAGAGGCGCAGATGCAGTTCCTGCGCCGCCACGATTGCGACGAAATGCAGGGATTCCTATTCAGCCGGCCGGTTCCCGCCGACGATCTGGCCGTTATCCTGCGCGAAGGCAAACACCTGAGTTTCGGCTCGGAGCCGGAAGCGGTCGCTGAAAACACCCTGCTGCTGGTCGACGACGAGCAGAACGTCATCAATTCGCTGCGCCGCTTGCTGCGCCGCGAGGGCTACCGGATATTGACCGCCAACAGCGGGGTAGACGCGCTGGAACTGCTGGCCTTGCACACGGTCCAAGTGATTATTTCCGACCAGCGCATGTCTGGCATGTCGGGCGTGGAGTTTCTGTCGAAGGTTAAGGATCTCTACCCGGAGACGGTGCGCATGTCGCTTTCCGGCTACTCCGATATTTCCATGGTGACCGATGCGATCAACAAGGGTGCCATCTGGAAGTACATCACCAAGCCCTGGGACGATGAAGCCCTGGTGCGGGAAGTTCGCGCCGCCTTTCGCCTGGCCCGCCAGTAATTGATATGACCCAGCCTCAACCTGCCGACTCTCAGCTGGCAGCCGATCGCCGCGGCAGGCCGATGCGCGACCTGCGCATCTCGGTCACCGACCGCTGCAACTTTCGCTGCGTTTACTGCATGCCGAAAACGGTGTTCGGTCGCGGTTACCCATTTCTTCCCAAGCAGGAGTTGCTCTCCTACGAGGAAATCGTTCGTCTGGCCCGCCTGTTTGCGGATCAGGGCGTCAGCAAGATCCGGCTGACCGGTGGCGAACCGCTGCTGCGGAAAGACATCGAAAGGCTGATCGAACAATTGGCGGCGATTCCCGGAATCGAGCTGACCTTGACTACTAACGGCTCTTTGCTGGCGGGTCGTGCGCGCGGCCTGCGCGACGCAGGCCTGCACCGTGTCACGGTCAGCCTGGACGCTATCGACGACGCCATATTCAAACGCATGAACGACGCCGACTATCCTGTCGGCAAAGTCCTGGAAGGCATCGACGCGGCGGGAGCGGCTGACCTGGCGCCGGTCAAGGTCAATATGGTGGTCAAGCACGGCGCCAACGACAGTGAAATCCTGCCGATGGCGCGGCATTTCCGTTACAGCGGCCATATCCTGCGCTTCATCGAGTACATGGATACCGGCAACGCCAACGCCTGGCGCATGGACGAAGTCGTTCCATCGGCCGAGGTGATCCAGCGCATCGGNNGCGGCGGCGAGATCGGCGTCATCGCCTCGGTCACCCAGGCATTCTGTTCAAGTTGCACGCGCATCCGGCTGTCGACGGATGGGCAGCTCTACACCTGCCTCTTCGCCAGCAGTGGCCACGACCTGCGCCGACTACTGCGCGCGGGAAGCAGCGATGAACAGATTGCCTCCGCCATAGCCGGCATCTGGCAGGCGCGAGACGACCACTACTCGGAACTGCGTGGGGCCGGCATTCCCGTGGTCCACAAAATCGAGATGTCCTACATCGGCGGCTAAGCCGCCAGCAGTTGCGCCGTGATGGGTTGTCGCAACGCGTTGCGCGTTGCCCACCCCCCCGCTGCCACCACGCCGACNNCGCCCAGCCGATCCCCGCCGCGCCAATGCCTGCGAGCAGCCCCGCCATGGCGCCGAGGAGACCGAACTCGGCCAGCAGTACCGCTCGCAACTGTCGCTGCCGCGCGCCCAACGCCCGCATCACCGCCAGCTCGCGCTGACGCTCGTCGGCGGTCGACTGCAAGGCCGCATAGAGCACCAGCAAGCCGGCAACCAGCGCCAGAGAAAACAGCGTCTGCACGGCTCGCGCGATCTGGTCGAAGCTATCCTGCAACTGCCGCATGACGGCGGCAACGTCGATGACGGTGATATTCGGAAACGCGCGCACCAGTTCGCCGACGAGCGCCGCCCGTTCGGCCGGCAAATGGAAGCTCGTGATGTAACCTGCCGGAGACGTTTCCAGCATTCCCGGTGGCGCGATGACGAAGAAGTTCACGCGCATCGAATCCCAATCGAGCTTGCGCAACGAGCTTATGCGTCCCGACAGCGGCACCCCCGCCACCTCGTAGGTCAACTCGTCGCCCAGCTTCAGGCCCAGCGTTTCCGCCAAGCCCTGTTCGACGGAGAATTGCGCTGTCCGGTCGCTGCCGTGCCACGTGCCCGCCACGACCGTGTTGCCGGCGGGCAGTTCGGTTGCCCAGGAGAGGTTGAACTCGCGCTCCATCAAACGCTGCGCCCGCTCATCCGCATAATCGGCGTACCGCCGCGACTGACTATTGACGGCTATCAGACGCCCCCGCACCATCGGCTCGATCGCCGGCAGCGGCAACCCGCGTGCGGAAAAGAATTCAGCGAACGCGGGCCGCTGATCCGCTTGCAGGTTGATGACAAAGCGGTTGGGCGCATCGACCGGCATGCGGCTCTGCCAGCTCGCCAGCAGGTCGTTGCGAGCGATGGTGAGCAGCAGCAGCGTGGTCAAGCCGAGGCCCAGCGCAACCACTTGCACGACAGTGCCGCGCCAGCGGCGACGCAAGTTCGCCATGCCGTATCGCCAGGGGTCGAACGCCGCCACGCGCCCGCGCCTGCCGAACAGCAGCAGCCCCCGTGCCACGCCGCCGTAGATCAGCACCGCCAGCGCGAAACCGGCGATGACCACTGCGCCCAGCTTCGCCTCGCCGGCCACCCAGATCATCAGCAGCGCAAGCAGCACCGCACCGAGCCCGTAGGCGGCCAGCAGCCCGGGTTCCGTCGCATCCCATTCCCGCCGCAGCACGCGCACGGTCGGCACGCGCCGCAAGCGCAGCAGCGGCGGCAACACGAATCCCGCCATCAAGGTCAGCCCCACCGCCGCGCCATGGGCCCAGGGCGGCCACGACGGTGGCGGCAGATCGGCACTCAGGAAACCAGACAAGGCCGCTTGCAGCCCGGCCTGCGCGGCATAACCCAGCAGGCAACCGACGGTCGTCGCCAACAGTCCGAAGATGACGAACTCGCCGCCGTGAATGGCAAGAATCCGGTTCGCCGAAGCGCCCAGGCAGCGCATGATGGCGCAGCCATCCAGATGACGCCGCAGGTAGCGATCCGTGGCCAGGCCGACGGCGACGGCGGCCAGCACCACCGACAGCAGTGCCGCCAGGCGCAGGAATCGCCCGCCGCGATCGAGCATGTTGCGAATTTCCGGTCGTGCGTTGTCGATGCTTTCCAGGCGCTCGCCGCGTTCGAGGTGCGACTCGGCCCAGCGCCGAAAATCCTCGACCACGCGCGTCTCGCCGGCAACGTGCAAGCGCCACGTCACGCGACTGCCGGGCTGGATCAATTTCGTCGCCGGCAGATCGGCCAGATTGACCAGCAAACGCGGCGCCAGCGAAAAGACGTTGATGCCGCGATCCGGATCGAGGGTCAGCACGGTGTGTGCATCGAGTTCGATCGCACCCAGCCGAACCCGGCCACCACCCAGCGCGTTGGCCAGTCGTTCGTCCGGCCAGGCCTCGCCCGCGCCCGGCACGCGGTGCGTTTCGGCATCGGCAACATTGAGCGCCGGCGCAATGTGAAGAACGCCGCGCAGCGGGTAGTTGTCGCTCACCGCCTTGATCTCGGCGAGTTGCGTGACTTCGCCGGCGGCCACCATGCTCGGGAAACTTGCGCTCTCGGCGAGTTGCAAACCGCGTCGGCGTACTTCGCTACGGACTTCGTCGCGCCAGGGATGATCTGCGGACAAAAGCAAATCTCCGCCGAGCAACTGATGCGATTGCTGCACGATGCCCTGCTGCACCCTGTCGGCCAGAAAGCTGACACTGGACAGCGCCGTCACCGCCAGCACCAGCGCCAAACCGAGTACGGTCAATTCTCCGGCGCGCCAGTCGCGCGCCAGCATGCGCAGCGCGAGGCGCAGTGCGCTCACAACTCGCGCAACGCGTTGATCGCCTGTTCGACGCGTTCCAGCGCGATCACTTCGATACCCTTGATCGCTTGCTTGGGCGCATTGGCCTTCGGCACGAACGCATGCGTGAAGCCGAGCTTGGCGGCTTCCTTCAGTCGCTCCTGGCCGCGCGGCGCCGGGCGGATTTCGCCGGCCAGGCCGACTTCGCCGAAGGCAACTAGCTTCGCCGGCAACGGCCGGTTGTTGAGCGAAGAAACGATGGCCAGCAATACCGCCAGGTCGGCCGCCGGTTCCTGGATGCGCACGCCGCCGACGGCATTGACGAACACATCCTGATCGAAGCAGGCAACGCCGGCATGGCGATGCAGCACGGCCAGCAACATGGCCAGTCGTTGCGGGTCGAGACCGACGGTCAGGCGGCGCGGACTGGGCGAATGCGCTTCATCGACCAGCGCCTGGATTTCCACCAGCAGCGGCCGCGTTCCCTCCTGCGTCACCATCACGCACGAGCCGGAAACTTCCTGCGCATGCTGCGACAGAAAAATGGCGGAAGGATTCGAGACGCCGCGCAAGCCCTTGTCGGTCATGGCAAAGACGCCGAGTTCATTCACCGCGCCGAAGCGATTCTTGACCGCGCGCACCAGGCGGAAACTCGAATGCGTATCGCCCTCGAAATAAAGCACGGTGTCGACGATGTGTTCCAGCACACGCGGCCCGGCCAGCGCGCCTTCCTTGGTCACATGCCCGACCAGGATGACGCAGATGCCGCTTTGCTTCGCCAGCCGCGTCAGTTGCGCCGCGCATTCGCGCACCTGGGCGACCGAGCCGGGCGCCGATTGCAGCGCCTCGGAATACAGCGTCTGGATCGAATCGATCACCGCCACCAGCGGCTTTTCCTTTTGCAGCGTGGCGAGGATTTTCTCCAGGCCGATCTCGGGCAGCATGCGCAGGCCGCGCGTTTCCAGTTGCAAACGCCGGGCACGCAGCGCCACCTGCTCGCTCGATTCTTCGCCGGAGACGTAGAGCACCGACTGCCCAGCCTCGGCCAGCCGCGCCAGCGCCTGCAACAGCAGGGTGCTCTTGCCGATGCCGGGATCGCCGCCGATCAGCACCACGCCGCCCGGCACCAGCCCGCCGCCGAGGACGCGATCGAACTCCTCGATGCCGGTCGCCTGCCGCGGCTCTTCACGCGGCCGGATGGTGGACAGATCCTGCAATTGACCGCTGCCGGCCAACCCCGCATAGCGGTTGGTGCCGCTCGGAACGGTATCGGCAATGGTCTCGACCAACGTGTTCCACTGCCCGCAGCCGGCGCACTGCCCCTGCCATTTCGGACTGCTGGCACCACATTCGGTACAACTGAAGACGCTCTTCGCCTTCGCCATCACTCGACTTCGACAACGGGAACGCGAGCGGCCAGGGCGCAGAACAATTCGTAGCTGACGGTGCCTGCGGCCGCGGCCACTTCGTCCGCCGACAAGCCTTCGCCCCATAGCGTTACCGGCGTACCACCATGACTGACTTTCGGGCAGTCCGTGAGATCGACGCACAGCTTGTCCATCGATATGCGGCCCAGCGTGCGAGTACGCGCCCCGTCGACGAGCACCGGCGTACCGGTCGGTGCCTGACGCGGATAGCCGTCGGCATAGCCGCAAGCGACGACGCCGATACGCATCGGCTGATCGGCCGTGAAAGAGCAGCCGTAGCCGACATGCTCGCCGGCGGCGATATCGCGCACTTCGATCAACTCGCTCTCCAGTGTCATCACCGGCTTGAGCCCGAGTTCCTCGGCGCTCTGCCGATCGGGGAAGGGCGAGCACCCGTAAAGCATAATGCCGGGGCGTACCCAATCGCCCCGCGTTTCCGGAAAACGCAGCAGCGCGGCCGAATTCGCCAGCGAAACCGGCAGCGTCAATCCGGCGCACATCTCCTGAAGGCGCGCCATCTGCCAGGCGACGCCATGATCGCCATCGGCATCGGCGAAATGCGTCATCAGCGTGATCGCGTCCGTCACATCCGCTGCCGCCAACATCGCCAGCGCACGCCCCAATTCGTACGGGTTCAGGCCAAGGCGATTCATGCCGGTGTTGAGTTTGAGGTACACGGGCACGCGGACCGGCAGCGCCAGCGCGCAAAAATCTTCGACCTGGTCCACACGATGCAACACCGGCGTCAGTTGATTCTCGGCGAATGTCGGCAGTTCGTCGGCCGCGTAGAAACCTTCGAGCATCAGGATCGGCTGCCGTAGCCCCGTCTCCCGCAGGGCGATGGCGGACTCCATCTCGATAAGGGCAAAGCCGTCGGCAACATCTGCCAGGGCAGCGACGGTACGCTGCAAGCCGTGCCCGTAGGCGTTGGCCTTGACGACGCTCCACAGCCGGGCAGAGCCGGCGTAATGGCGAGCGACAGCGTGATTGTGCCGCAGGGCGGCGGAGTCGAAGCGGGCGCGGATAGGACGTGTCATGCCCGCAAGTCTCTCACACCACGCTATTTGATCGACAGCTGCTTGAGCTTTCCGGCGGCGAAATCGACGAACGTGGTCACCACGCGGGAGCGGAACTTTTCCTTGGGATAAACCATCGACAGCGTCCGGATCAGGCGCGGTTTCAGCGGAATCGAAATGAGGTCGCCCAAACGTTGCGCCTTACGTACCGAACCGATCGAGGCGATGGCAAAACCGAGACCGGTCTCGACCACGCCGTTGAGCGCGATCGGGCTGCCGAGTTCCATCACCAGTTTCATCTGATCCGGAGCGATGCCAGCCTTGCGCAAGTAGGTGTCCGTAAACTCGCGCGTGCCGGATCCCGGTTCTCGGGATACGTAGGGCTGGTCGGTCAGTTGCTGCGGAGTCAGTTCCTTGAACTTCGCAAACGGAAACTTCGGGCTGCAAATGACCTGGAGTTCATCGTCGCAACAGGTCTCGGTTTCGAGGTTGGGCTGGTGCGAAGGCGACTCGATGAAACCGATGTCGATCGTATGCTCCGCCACCCGGGTCTCGATGGTCTCCGAGTTGGCGACGACCAGGCGTGGCCGCACGTTCGGATGCGCCGACTTGAACTCACCAAGAATGCGCGGCAACATGAACTCGGCGATGGTGGTCGAGGCGCCGACCAGCAGCGACCCGCCGATTTCGCCGGTCATTTCGGCGAGGCGCACATCCATCTCCGATGACAAGCCCAAAATGCGCTCGGCGTACGTCAGCACGAGATCGCCGGCCGGCGTCAGGGTAATGCGGCCATGGCCGCGATCGAACAGGCGCGTATTGAAGTGCTCTTCCAGTTGCTTGATCTGGAACGTCACGGCAGGCTGAGTCATGAAAAGGATTTCCGCCGCCTTGGTGAACGACAATTGCTTGGCGACGGCATGGAATACCTGCAACCTGCGATCAGCCATGGAACATTCCTCTCCGGAAATCTTTCATTAGTTCAGAGTGATATTCAATCACAAATCCCTCACATAAGGTTGCTTGATGCCCGGCTTTTTTCGGCGCCTCCGGACATGAAAGGTCGCCGCAATTCATTCATGGTATAAAGCCCCGGCCCATGTCTCTTGGCTTCTACATCATCATGGCGGCGCAGTTCTTTTCCGCGCTCGCCGACAACGCGCTGCTGATCGCTGCCATCGCCATTCTGCGCGACATGCACGCGCCGGTCGCCTATGAACCGCTACTGAAGACCTTCTTCACCGTGTCCTACGTTGCGCTGGCGGCTTTCGTCGGCGCCTTCGCCGACTCGATGCCGAAGTGGCGCGTCATGTTCATCAGCAACGGCATCAAGATTTTCGGTTGTGCGCTGATGTTCTTCGGCGCTCACCCGCTGGTGGCCTATGCCGTCGTCGGACTCGGCGCCGCGGCTTATTCGCCAGCGAAGTACGGCATTCTGACCGAATACCTGCCGCATCGGCTGCTGGTGGTCGCCAACGGTTGGATCGAGGGCCTGACCGTCGTGGCGATCATCTTCGGCGTCGTCCT
>PMIH01000104.1:4521-5840 GCA_003158255.1 Rhodocyclaceae bacterium | reverse complement strand
TGGAACGACCTCGACAAGGCCCTGACCGATCAGATCCTGGTCAAGGGCATGATCACCGGCAAGGTCAAGGGTGGCCTCACCGTCATGGTCAATGGCATTCGCGCCTTCCTGCCCGGCTCGCTGGTCGATACCCGCCCGGTCAAGGACACCACGCCGTACGAAGGCAAGGAATACGAATTCAAGGTCATCAAGCTCGACCGCAAGCGCAACAACGTCGTCCTGTCGCGCCGTGCCGTGCTGGAAGCCAGCATGGGCGAAGAGCGCCAGAAGCTGCTGGAAAACCTCCAGGAAGGCACCGTCGTCAAGGGCATCGTCAAGAACATCACCGACTACGGCGCGTTCGTCGACCTCGGCGGCATCGATGGCCTGCTGCACATCACCGACCTGGCCTGGCGCCGTGTCCGTCACCCGTCGGAAGTGCTCAACGTTGGCGACGAAGTCACCGCCAAGGTGCTCAAGTTCGACCAGGAAAAGAACCGCGTCTCGCTCGGCATGAAGCAGCTGGGCGAAGATCCGTGGGTGGGAATCGCCCGCCGTTACCCGTCCGGCACCCGCCTGTTCGGCAAGGTTACGAACCTCACCGACTACGGTTCGTTCGTCGAGATCGAGCAAGGCATCGAAGGCCTGGTGCACGTCTCCGAAATGGACTGGACCAACAAGAACATTCATCCTTCCAAGGTCGTCCAACTCGGCGACGAGGTCGAAGTGATGATCCTCGAAATCGACGAAGAGCGCCGCCGTATCTCCCTGGGCATGAAGCAGTGCATGGCCAACCCGTGGGACGATTTCGCCATGAACCACAAGAAGGGCGACAAGGTGACGGGCGCCATCAAGTCGATTACCGACTTCGGCATCTTCATCGGCTTGCCCGGCGGCATCGATGGCCTGGTGCACCTGTCCGACCTGTCCTGGTCTGCCACCGGCGACGAAGCCAAGCAGAACTACAAGAAGGGCGACGAGGTCGAGGCTTTGGTGCTGTCGATCGATGTCGAGAAGGAGCGCATCTCCCTGGGCATCAAGCAGATGGATGGTGACCCCTTCACCAGCTTTGTTGCCACCCATGACAAGAACAGCATCGTCCATGGCACGGTCAAGAGTGTCGATCCGCGTGGTGCGGTAATCGATCTCGGCGGCGAAGTCGAAGGTTACCTGCGTGCCTCCGAGTTTTCGCGCGAGCGCATTGAGGATCTGCGCACGATGCTGAAGGAAGGCGATACCGTCGAGACGCTGATCGTCAACGTCGATCGCAAGACCCGCTCCTTGAGCTTGTCGATCAAGGCCAAGGATCAGGTCGAGCAGAACGAGGCGATGCAGAAGCT
>PMIH01000104.1:455-4428 GCA_003158255.1 Rhodocyclaceae bacterium | reverse complement strand
AACTACCGGCCGCCGCGCGTTGGGCGTAACCCAAAGTCGGGCGAGAAGGTGCAGGTGCCCGCCAAGTACGTTCCGCACTTCAAGGCCGGCAAGGAATTGCGTGAACGCGTTGATGGCCGGGACGGCTGAGTAGCCGTCTCATGGTCGGTGCAAAGAGGTAAGTCAGGCGGCAGCTGCGATTCGTGGCTGCCGCGTTTTCGTGTCGAGGCGTGATGAAAGTCCTCTTGTGGCTGTTGCGCGGGTTCGTGTTCATTGCTCTGTTCGGATTGGCGGTCAAGAACAGCGAGCCGGTGGAGTTGCGCTTCTACCTCGATAGCGTCTGGCAGGCGCCATTGTCGGTCGTGCTCCTGCTTGCATTCGCCGCCGGTGCTGCCGTTGGCCTGACTGCAACCCTCACGGCGCTCGCGCGCCAAGGCCGGGAACTCCGGCGCTTGCGTCGGCACACCTCGTCGGATGAGGCGACGATCCGCTCATGATGTCGATCGAACTCTGGTGGCTGCTGGCCCTGCCGGTTTTCTTTACCCTGGGCTGGGTGGCGGCTCGAATTGACCTCAAGCACCTGCTGCGCGAATCGGGGGCGCTGCCGCGCTCCTACTTCAGGGGCCTCAACTTTCTGCTCAACGAGCAGCCGGACAAGGCGATCGAAGCGTTCCTTGAGGCTGCCAAGGTTGATCCGGAGACGATAGAACTGTACTTCGCCCTCGGTAGCCTGTTCAGGCGCCGCGGCGAAACCGACCGCGCGATCAGGGTGCACCAGAACCTGATCGAGCGCGAGGGGCTGCGCGACGACCAGCGCCTGCACGCGCTGGCGGAACTGGGGCATGACTACCTGAAAGCCGGTCTGCTTGATCGCGCCGAAGACATATTCGTCAAACTTCGTGGCACCACCCGTGACGAAGAGGCGCTGCGCGCGCTGCTGGAAATCTACCAGCAGGAGAAAGAGTGGCTGAAGGCAATTGATATTGCCGAGGGCATGCCGAACCAGACCGACTATTTGTGGCAGAAGGATATCGCCGAGTTCCATTGTGAGCTGGCATCGAACGCCATCCTCCATGGCCGCAACGACGAGGCGCATTGCCACGTCGATGCTGCGCTGGCGGCCAATCGCAAGTGTGTGCGGGCAACCATCCTGCTGGGCGATCTTTCACTGGCCGAAGGACGTGATGAGCAGGCCATCGAGGCGTGGACGCGCGTCGAGCAGCAGAACCCGGTTTATCTGTCCCTGGTCGCGGACAAGCTGATGGCGGTGTTGCATAAGCATGGCCGCAGCGCCTACGGCAGCCAGCTGCTGCGCGGTTACCTCGAACGCCATTCCTCATTGGATCTGCTCGACGCCGCATTCCAGTCCGAGTTGGAAAGCGGCGGGCCGGAACCAGCTTACAAGTTGGTTCGCAACGAGTTGCAGCGAAATCCGACCCTGCTCGGCCTGGACAAACTGCTTGAGGCCAGAGTGCTGGTAGCGCCGGCCGAAGGGCGGGCCGACCTTGAACTCGTCAAGAACCTGATTCACGGCCATACCCGCCGTGTCGCCCGCTATCGCTGCGACAATTGCGGTTTCAAGGCGCGACAGTTCCACTGGCGCTGCCCGGCTTGCGGCGGTTGGGAGACCTATCCGCCCAAGCGCACGGAAGAATTCGATTTAACACCTTGAGGATGCAGTCATGAAAATCACCGTTGTCGGCACCGGTTATGTCGGTCTCGTTTCGGGCACCTGTCTTGCCGAGGTTGGCAACGACGTGCTCTGTCTGGATGTCGACGTAAATAAGATCCGCGTCCTCAACGAGGGCGGCATTCCCATCTACGAGCCGGGTCTGGAAGCGATGGTGGCGCGCAACAAGGCCGCAGGCCGGCTGCGCTTCACGACGTCCGTCGAGGAAGCTGTCGCTCATGGCGCCATCCAGTTCATCGCAGTCGGTACCCCGCCGGATGAAGACGGTTCTGCCGACTTGCAATATGTACTTGCCGCCGCTCGGAACATCGGCCGTCATATGACCGGCTACAAGGTGGTCGTGGACAAGTCCACCGTCCCGGTCGGTACCGCCGACAAGGTGCGTGCCGCCATTGCCGACGAACTCAAGAAACGCGGAACCGACATTGCCTTTAGTGTGGTGTCGAATCCCGAGTTCCTCAAGGAGGGTGCGGCAGTCGACGACTTCATGAAGCCGGACCGCATCGTCGTCGGCGTCGAAGATGCGAAGGCTACCGAAATGATGCGTCAGCTCTACGCCCCCTTCCAGCGCAATCATGAGCGCCTGATTGTCATGGATGTGCGTTCGGCCGAACTGACCAAGTACGCTGCCAACGCCATGCTCGCCACCCGCATCAGCTTCATGAACGAACTGGCCAACCTGGCCGAGAAGCTGGGTGCCGACATCGAACTGGTGCGCCAGGGCATCGGTTCCGACCCGCGCATTGGTTTTCATTTCCTTTACCCGGGCTGCGGTTATGGCGGGTCCTGTTTCCCCAAGGACGTGCAGGCGCTGGAACGGACGGCGCGTGAAGCCGGCCAGCAACTGAAAGTGCTTCAGGCCGTCGAAGATGCCAACGAGGCACAGAAGCGCGTGTTGACCGACAAGATCGTCAAGCGCTTCGGCGAGAAGCTCGATGGCAAGACGTTTGCCGTCTGGGGACTGGCGTTCAAACCGAACACTGACGACATGCGCGAAGCGGCCAGTCGTGTCCTGATTGCCGATCTGCTGGCGCGGGGCGCTCGTGTGCGCGCCTATGATCCCGTCGCCATGCACGAGGCGCAACGCGTTTTCGGCGATGAGCCGCGCATTGCCTACGCCGACTCGCCAATGTCCGCGCTCGATGGTGCCGAGGCTCTGGTCATTGTCACCGAATGGAAGGAATTCCGCGCGCCTGACTTCGAGACCATCAAGGCCAAGCTGAAATCTGCCGTGATCTTTGACGGCCGCAATCTCTACGATCCGGCCCAACCGCGTGCTGCCGGGCTCGAGTATCACACCATCGGTCGCAAGTAATGTGATGCAGACTCCCGATACATCGAAGGCGCGAATCCTCGTCGTCGGCGACGTCATGCTTGACCGCTACTGGTTCGGCGATGTCAGCCGGATTTCGCCGGAGGCGCCCGTGCCCGTGGTGAAAGTGGAGCGGGTCGAGGAGCGTCCGGGTGGCGCCGCCAACGTCGCCCGCAACTGTGCGGCATTGGGCGCGCACGTGGCACTGCTGTCCGTGGTCNNTTGCGTATCGATTTCGAAAACTCGCCGACGCACGAGGTACTGGAGGCCAAGCTGGCCGAGTTCGCCCAGCGCCTGGCCGATTGCGATGTCGTGATCCTCTCCGACTACGGCAAAGGCGGTCTCACCCATATCGGCGACATGATCCGGCTGGCGCGTGCAGCGGGCAAGACGGTACTGGTCGATCCGAAGGGCGAGGATTACGCTCGCTATGCCGGCGTCAACGTCATTACGCCCAACCGCGCCGAGTTGCGCGAGGTGGTTGGGCGCTGGCGCGATGAGGCCGACTTGCGGCAGCGGGTAGAGAAATTGCGAACGGAACTCGGTATCGATGCGCTCTTGCTGACGCGTTCCGAAGAAGGCATGAGCCTGTTTACCGCCGACGGCGTCGTGAACGAAGCGGCGCTGGCCCGCGAAGTGTACGATGTCAGCGGTGCCGGCGACACGGTCATTGCCACCCAGGCTGTGATGATGGCCAGTGGCGTCGACCTCGCCGATGCCATGCGCCTGGCCAATCATGCCGCGGGCGTCGTCGTCGGCAAGCTCGGCACGGCTGTTTGCACCCTGGACGAATTGAGAGCGAGCTAACCCATGTACACCATCGTCACCGGCGCGGCCGGGTTTATTGGCGCCAACCTCGTCAAGGCGCTCAACGAGCGCGGCGTCAAAGGCGTCATTGCGGTCGATAACCTGAAGAAAGCAGACAAGTTCCGCAATCTGATCGACTGCGAAATCGCCGACTACCTCGACAAGGAGGAATTTCTCGACCTCAT
>PMIH01000104.1:0-416 GCA_003158255.1 Rhodocyclaceae bacterium | reverse complement strand
TCGCGCGAACACGAGGGGCCGCTCAACGTGTACGGCTACTCGAAGTTCCTGTTCGATCAACTGGTCCGGCGGCGGCTACCGGATGCCAACTCGCAGATAGTCGGGTTCCGCTATTTCAACGTCTATGGTCCGCGCGAACAGCACAAGGGGCGTATGGCCTCGGTGGCTTTCCATCACTTCAACCAGTACCTGGAGCATGGCAAGGTCAAACTGTTTGAAGGCTGCGATGGTTACGGCAACGGCGAGCAGAGCCGCGACTTCGTTTTTGTCGAGGACGTCGTCAAGGTCAACCTGTTCTTCTTCGACCATCCGGAGAAGTCTGGCATTTTCAACCTCGGTTCCGGGCGTGCCCAGCCTTTCAACGATGTTGCCATTTCGACGGTCAACGCTTGTCGCGCGCTGGAGGGCAAGCCGGC
>PMIH01000062.1:51709-58888 GCA_003158255.1 Rhodocyclaceae bacterium | reverse complement strand
GTTGCCCAGGTGCGCGCCATGAACTCGGACGGGCGCCTGCGTCACTATCCGGGCTCGCCGTGGCTGGCCTACGAACTGATGCGACCGGACGATCGCCTGCGGCTCTTCGAGCTACACAGCACCGATTGCCGGCTACTGGAAAAGACCTTCGCCAAGGCCGGCACGCGCGTGACCGTCAGTCAGGCAGACGGCTTCATGGAATTCAAGTCGACGTTGCCGCCCCCACCACGACGCGGGCTGATGCTGATCGACCCCGCCTACGAAGACAAGCGCGACTACCTGCGCGTCATCGCCGCACTGAAGGAAGGCTTGAGCCGCTTCGCTACCGGCACTTTCGCGGTCTGGTACCCGCAGTTGCAGCGCGGCGATGCACGCCAATTACCGGAAAAGCTGAAGAAACTGCCGGTAAAGTGGCTGAACGCAATCCTGACCGTCCGGTCGCCGGCAGCCGACGGATTCGGCATGCACGGTAGCGGCCTGTTCATCGTCAATCCGCCGTGGACACTGGCCGATGCGCTGGCCGAAGCGCTGCCGTTTCTCGTCGACGCGCTGGCTATCGACACCACGGCGAGTTACGACCTCACCTCAAGCGACTGATACCGGCCGCGTCAACCCGCAACGGCGTGCTGACGGTTCCACTTCTCGAACCACACCGGAACATCAGCGGCCGGCATGGCCCGGCTGATCAGGTAGCCCTGGGCGCGATCGCAGCCCATTTCGCGCAGCAGGTCCAGCGTCTGGATGTTCTCGACCCCCTCCGCCACCACGTGAAGACCCAGCCCATGCGCGAGCCTGATCAGCGTCGCGACAATCTCCTTGTCTTCGCGCGAACGAAAGATGACGTTGACAAACGCGCGGTCGATCTTCAGTTCGTCCAGCGGCAAGCGCCGCAGGTAAAGAATCGACGAATAGCCGATGCCGAAATCGTCGATGGACGTCGAGACGCCGAGATCGATCAGTCTGTGCATGACGGCAGCGCCAACCGCAGGATCCTCCAGCACCGCACTTTCGATCAACTCGAAAACCAGCTTCTCCGGCGGCACGCGCCAGAACTTGATCGCTTGCTCCACCAGCAGAGGAAGTTCCTGATCCATGAGGTCGCGCGCCATCAAGTTCACGCTCAACTGCATGTCAAGACCGGCCTTGATCAAGTCGCTCAGGATGCGACAGGCACCGAAAATCAGCCAGCGCGTCATCTGCGACGCGGCACCGATCCGCTGCGCCACGTCCGGAATGGTGCCCGGCGGGACGGCGTTGCCATCACTGTCCGTCCAACGCAGGAGCAGTTCACCGCCAATGCAGCGACCGCTGGCAAGATCGATCTGTGGCTGCACATGGATCGTCAACTGCCCGTTTTCCATGGCGTTCATGAATTCCTTTTCGATCATTGCATCATGCCGGGCAGCCGCAAGCAGACGATCATCAAAGAAGACAACAGTCTTGTCTTCGCGCCGAGCCGTCTCGACGGCGATGTCGGCACAGCGGATCAACTCCTCGGCCGTCTCGCCGTGCGTCGGCGCCCAGACGGCACCAAGCACGAAGGTCGCCCGCACGAGCGTTCCCTGAACCGGCAAGGGATGCTCCAACACCTGGACCACGCGTGCGGCGGCAAGCTGAACCTGGGCCTGTGTTTGCAGATTGGGCAGAATGGCGGCACAGGCATGCAACTCGGTNNCCGCGAATGCGCTCCATGGCGGCATCGACCAGCGCGTCGCGCTGTTCCCGTCCCAACGCCAAGGCCCCTGAATGCAAGCGCAGACGCAGTGACAACAAACCGACCATATTGCCGGTAGTGCTCGCCAACGCCGCGCCCAAATGTTCAAGCAGGATATCGCCCGCCCCAATGCCCGTAAGCCCGTCGACCACGGCCGCGACCGATTCTTGGCGCGCCGCACGGAGCAGGAATTCCGCGACGCAAATGCCGGCCGCCGACAGCGCGGTGACGATCTCGACTTCCAGCGCCGACAACGCCGGCCGATCACCGAGCAGTTGGCGACTGCCCATGACGACCATGGCCTGGGCGGCACGCAAGGGAAGATCATCGCTGCAACCGGCCAGCCTGAGCGTACGCCAGGCTTCCGCCAGGCGATCCTGCCAATCGCAAGAAAAATCCGCCTCGGGCATGCCTGCAAACAGGTCGAGAAACTGCCGCAGCGCGGCGATATCCGCCGTGGCGTGCGGATCCGCCTCCATCAGCGTCGCGAGCAGCGCCTCGCCGCGCCTGAAGTTTGCGTCGGCATCATCGCCCTGACGAAAACAGGCCCGCAGCGCGGAACGCGAACGGGCGTCGAGACCATAGCGCCGCAAGTGATCGCCCGCCGCTTCCGCCGCGGCCAGCGCTCCCGGCGACGAAACGAATCCCTCCCCGACATGCCCGACGATCAAAAGTAGAACTCCCTGGCATCCAGTCCGAACGATCCGACCGGAAGAACGCGAACGATGCAGTAGGGTACGCCTTCCCGCACCATCGGATCGTTCAGCAGATTGAGAATGCCGGGCGACGGATTTCTGGTCTTGTCCGGTCCCAGCAGAACCATGACGCGTGGCTTGAACCGACGTACCCGGTTCTGCTCGTAAACAACGCCGACTTCGCCGCTATTGAGCTCGACCAGCGTACCAACCGGATACAGGCCGACGAACTGGACGAACTCGTCGACCACCGAGGCCGTGAAGCGCAACTCGCGCATGGCGTTGATCTCGTCGATTACCCACTGCGGGTTGCGCGCCGGACGAAAAGCGCGCGGATAGGACATGGCGCAGTAGCTATCGACAATGCCGGCCATCTCGGGATACAGCCCGATTTCTTCGCCGGTCAGCTGGGCCGGATAGCCGCTGCCGTCAATGCGCTCATGATGCTTGACGATGATATCGAATACCGTTTCCGGCATCGCGAAATCCCGGGCCAGCAATTCGCAACCGATCTGGACATGCTGGCGCATCTGGGCGCGCTCCACTGGTGTCAGTCCGCCCGGCTTGTGCACCAGTTCCGCCGGCAACTGGATGAAGCCGATATCCTTGAGCAGGCCGCCCATACCGAGACTGTGAAGTTCGTCTGGCGGCAACCCGAGTTGGCGACCAAATGCCATCAGGTGGATGGAAACGCTCAGGGCGTGGTCGTAGGTCTCGTTGTCGGTGCGCTTCAGCTTCGACATCCAGAGCAGCGCATCGGCATTGCGCACGACGCATTCGACCAGGCCGCTGACAGTACGATCGACATGCTCGATATCCGGAACCTTGCCGGCGGCCACCTGTTCGGTGATGTCCTGGAGGAGGTTTTGCGTGTTTTCGTAGGAAACCTGCGCCGCTGGCAGTTCGTCCTCGATGCGAACCTCGTCGGCGTAGGCAACGGTCGTAAACTTGTAACGACCCACCTCGCGCGCCGCGCTGATCACCAGCCGCGGCAGCTTCAGCTTCTTCTTGCTCGCGTATTGAATCACCGGTTCGCTGCGCGACGCCATCGGCAGCCGCTTTTCCGGTACGAAAATAGTGTTGTCAGCACGATATTCGTTGCCGGTGGAACGCGTACGGTCCACGGTCACAAAGCGGCAGAGCTCACGCAGCGTCGCCAGTTGCTCGCCCTCCTCGACCAGGAATCCCTGCATGAGAAATGGCGAATCCAGCCATGGACGGTCGAGCTCGGCGACGAACATGCCAAGCGTCAAGTCCAGGGTGGAAACGATTTCAAACATCGATGGCAATGACGAAAATGATGGGTGGCTAAGTATATCCGCGCATTCAGCAGAAATTCCGGCTGGAGATAGCAAGCCGGCCCAGCAGGCGACTGTGATCAACCAGCCGCCGCGCCACCAGATGTACCACCTCGCCTTCCCGCTGCAAGACACCGAGTACGCCGAGAAGCCCGGCGCCGAGCAGTTCTTCGCGCTGCCGCTCGGCAAGTCTCGGATGGACGATGATATTGGCTAAACCCGTTTCGTCTTCAAGGGTAAGGAAAATCACGCCGCTGGCAGTACCCGGCCGCTGACGACAGGTGACCAGGCCGACGCAGCGGGCCGGAGCGTTGTGCGCCATTCGTCGTAGAAAGTCAGCCGTGGCGTAACGCCGATCCAGATGGCTCCGGATCAACATCATGGGATGACGGCCAAGCGTGAGGCCCAGGCTGGCGTAGTCGGCCACCAGATCGGCGCCTTCGGTCGGCGCGGGCAAAGCGGCCGGCGCTTCCGCCACTGGCGCTGCTTCCAGCAGATCGTGCCGGATCGACACTGCTGCCGCATCCCATGCGGCGCCGAAGCGATGGCCGGCGAGGCGTTTCAAAGCGCCGCCAGCGGCCAAGGCTTCGAGATCACCGCGCTCCAGCGCAGCCAGCCGCGCCAGATCGGCGACATCGACGAATTGCCCACGCGCCGCCGCCACGCGCTCGCCCGCCGCCTGGCCGAGCCCTTTCACCATGTGCTGCCCAAGGCGCACAGCATCGCCCACCAGCGTCGTTTCCCACTCGCTTGCCATCACGTCCGGCGGTAGCACTTCGACGCCATGGCGGCGCGCATCCTGCACCAGTTGCGAGGCCGAATAGAACCCCATCGGCTGGGCGTTAAGCATGCCGACCAGGAAGGCCGCCGGCTCATGACATTTCAGCCAGGCCGAGACATAGACCAGCAGCGCGAAACTGGCGGCGTGCGACTCGGGAAAACCATACTCGCCGAAGCCTTCGATCTGCTTGTAGAGGTTCTCCGCGAACTCGGGCGCGTAGCCGCGCTGCGCCATGCCGTTGAGCAACTTCTCCCGGAACGGGCCGAGGCCGCCCTTGCGTTTCCACGCGGCCATCGCGCGACGCAATTGATCGGCCTCGCCGGGCGTGAAACCGGCGGCGACGATGGCAAGCTGCATTGCCTGCTCCTGGAAGATCGGCACGCCCAGTGTGCGTTCGAGCACGCCGCGCACGGCTTCGGATGGGTAACTCACCGCTTCCAGTCCCTGCCGTCGTCGCAGATAGGGATGCACCATGTTGCCCTGGATCGGCCCCGGCCGGACGATGGCCACCTCGACCACCAGATCATAGAAGCGCCGTGGTCGCAGGCGTGGCAGCATGGCCGTTTGTGCGCGTGATTCAACCTGGAAGACACCGACCGAATCGCCCTTGCAGAGCATGTCGTAGACCGCCGGATCTTCGGCTGGAATGTCCTGCATGCGGAACGGCGCACCGCGTTTCTTCGACACCCAGTCGAGCGCGCGCCGAATCGCCGAAAGCATGCCCAGCGCCAACACATCGACCTTCAGCAGCCCGAGCGCATCGATGTCGTCCTTGTCCCACTGGATGATGCTGCGCGCTTCCATGCGGGCGTTTTCGATCGGCACCAGGCGATCAAGCCGACCACGCGAAATAACGAAGCCGCCGACATGCTGCGAGAGATGGCGCGGAAAACCCTTCAGTTGCTGTGCCAGCCACAGCCACTTCTTCACGCGCGGACTCGCCGGGTCGAGACCGACCGCCGCGATGCGTTCTGGCCACTGCTCCATCTTGTCCCACCAGGCCAGCTTGCCTGAAAGCGCACCGATGACATCGAGCGGAAATCCCAGCGCCCGCCCGGCATCGCGCAGTGCCGAGCGACTTCGATAGCTGATCACCGTCGCCGTCAGAGCGGCACGGTTGCGGCCGTACTTGCTGTAGATGTACTGGATCACCTCTTCACGGCGCTGGTGTTCGAAGTCGACGTCGATATCCGGCGGCTCGTTGCGCTCGCGCGAAATGAAACGCTCGAACAACATGGAGGAACGCGCCGGGTCGACCTCGGTAATACCGAGCGCGTAACAGACTGCCGAGTTGGCTGCCGAGCCGCGCCCCTGGCAGAGAATCTCCTGTCGGCGAGCGAAAGCGACGATGTCGTAGACAGTCAGGAAATAGGGTTCGTAACCGAGTTCGGCGATCAGCGCCAGTTCGTGTTCGACCTGGCGCCGCACTTTGTCCACTACGCCCTGCGGATAACGCACACTCAAACCCCTCTCCACCTGGGCACGCAGATACTGCGCCGGCGTCTGCCCCTTCGGCACGATCTCCTCCGGGTATTCGTAGCGCAATTCATCGAGCGAGAACTCGCACAACGCCGCCACTTTCAGTGTCTCGGCGAGCAGTTCGGGTGGATAGAGACGCGACAAGGCCAGTCGCGAACGCAGGTGCCGCTCACCGTTCGGGAACAGCGTATGGCCGGCAGCATCGACCGTCGTCTTCAGTCGCAAGGCGGTGAGCGCATCCTGCAAGGGTCGCCGCGCACGTACATGCATGTGCACGTCGCCAGCTGCCACCAGCGGCAGACCCAGCGTTTTCAGGTGTGCGAGGCACTCCGCGTCATCGGGTCGAAGGAAGCGCTCGCAGGCAATCCAGCAGCGACCGGAAAAACGTGCAGCGAGCCAGTCGGCATCAGCGCGTGTCGCGGCCCGATCCGCCACCCAGAGGCACAGGCAATCGGGCACGCCCCAGTCGATGTCATTGCGCGTTAACTCAAAGTGCCGCCCTTTGGGCGTCCAACCAGTCAGTTTCGATAAGGAAGTCTTGCCTGCTGGCGCAGGCGCGTTGTCAGCCGTGGTGGTACGCCGCCTGCCGAGGGTAATCAGCGCAGAAAGGTTGCCATAGCCGGCGCGGTTCTGTGCCAGCAGAATCAGCTTTAGATTCGGCTTCATGCCGTCGGCCAGCGCGATCTCGGTGCCGACGATCAACTTGAGTCCGGCCTCCTTCGCGGCCACGTGCGCGCGCACGATACCGGCGAGCGAGCATTCGTCGGTGATGGCCAGCGCCGCATAGCCGAGTTCGCGCGCCCGCGCCACCAGTTCCTCGGCGTGCGAGGCCCCGCGCAGAAAGGTGAAATTGGAAAGGCAGTGGAGTTCGGCGTAGTCGGGCAGCATGGCGGGCTATACTGTATTTTGATACAGTATAGCCCGCCGGACGCCAATGACAATTACGCTGTATTCATCCCGCTACGGTTGTCCCGGCGGCGTCGACAGCACCTTCTCCCAGCCGGCGGGGCATTCCCTGACATACGGATAGTAAGCATTGGCAGCCCGGCAGAAGTACCAGTAACTCGTTTGCGGCGCCGCCTCCAGCATCGGCTGTTGCTGCACATAGACAGGACTGCTCCGCTCGACGACCACGGGCGGATAGTAGTAAGTCGGTGGCGGGAAATACCAGGGGCCCCAATACGGCCCCACGGAAATACCGAAATGGACATG
>PMIH01000062.1:25886-51683 GCA_003158255.1 Rhodocyclaceae bacterium | reverse complement strand
GGCATAATGCGTTCCCATGAGTCGCTCTCCCTCTTTCATCGTCAGGCTGTGGCATCAGATTCGCGTCCGTCCGAGGCTCCTGGCGGCGGGTCTTGCCGGCGCAATCGTGTTCGCCATGCTGCCGCCGTCACTGACAGCAACGAGCCGCGCGCTTCTCACCTGGGATAGCGGCGCCGGCCTTTACCTGGCACTCGCCTGGCTCACGATCATGCGGGCTCCGATGGAACACATGAAGTGGCAGGCGCGCGTGCAGGACGATGGCGCAGCGGTGGTACTGTTTCTGACGGTCGCTGCCGCCATCGCAAGCCTTGCCGCCATCGTCCTGGAACTTTCCGGCCTGAAGAGCATGCCGATCGGCAGGCAGGGCTACCACGTCGGCTTTGTCGCCTTGACGTTTGCAATGTCGTGGCTGCTTGTCCACACTTCGTTCGCGCTTCATTACGCCCACACCTACTACATCAGCCTTGGCCAGAACGGGAATCCTCCGCTCGAGTTTCCTCGTCAGGAAGCACCGCTCTACCCGGACTTCCTCTACTTCTCGATGATCGTCGGCATGACCTCGCAGACGGCGGATGTGGCGATCTGCAGTACCGGCATGCGACGTCTGGTCATGACCCACGGCATGGTCGCCTTCGTCTTCAACACGACGTTGCTGGCATTGACGATCAACATTGCGGCCAGCCTGCTCAACTAGCGCCGCAGGCAAGTCACGGATTGGTACAAGTACCGACGGCAAGGTCGCCTATTTTTCCGCACGGCGTCACGGCGCCGGGTTCCGGATGGGGCGTACCCTCTTCGTCCATGTGCGCCGCGAAAGTCAGCCATGACGACACGCCACCGTGCTCAACATCCAGGCGCAACAGCCAGCCGAACTTCGCCGCCGGTGTCTTGAAACCGTCGAAGACGAAATTGCCCAGGCTGTAGATGATCGGCCGGCCGCGATAGAGCTCGGCACCCTGGGTGACATGCGGATGGCTGCCGACCACGATAGCGGCACCGGCGTCGACCATCGCTCGCGCCAGTCGCTTTTGCCGTTCGCTTGGCTGCGGCTCACGTTCCCAACCCCAGTGCATGAAGGGAATCACCACGTCGGCGCCGGCCGCGCGGGCAGCGCGAATGTCCGCAATCACCTGGCTGTCCTCGCTCCAGGCGATGCCCGGCGATTCGGCACCAGCCTCGAACGAGCGCGGCTTGAACTCGTTGTAGCCGAGCACGGCGATGCGCAGACCCTTCTGCTCGATCCACAGCGGCGCATGCGCCTCGGCGAGGTTGCGGCCACCGCCGAAATGGTGAATGCCCTGCGCGTCAAGAACGGCCAGCGTTTCGAGAAACGCCTCCTTGCCGTAATCGCCGGAATGATTGTTGGCCACCGACATGGCGTCGAAGCGCCCCTTGAGCACGGCCGCCGCGTTTGGATCGGCGCGAAAGTTGTAAATCTTATTCTCCATCGGCTGACCAATCGAAGCGAGAGGACATTCCAGGTTGCCGATGCGGTAATCGGCAGCGGCCAGTTCGGCCGCGAAAGGCGCCAGCGGATCGCGGCCGGCGGCAATCGTCCGCCCCGGCCCGTCGGCAAGCATGACATCGCCGACGAAAATCAACCGGACGGGTTCGGCATGCGCAATGCCGGCGAACATCAAGAGAAACAACAAGCGCCGCAGGCTCATGGCCGCAATTCGCACCAGTACTGGAGTTCGCCGTCGCGCACCGGTTCATAGACAAAATGCAAGCCGGTGAAGCCGTAGCGACCTTTCGTCTTCGCCGGCGGATACGGATAGGTAGCCTGATGGATGGGCACTGAACCATCGTCGCTGTCGGCGTAGGTATAGACCTTGATCGAGGCAAGATCGCGCGGCTCCTTCTGGAACACGACGCGAAACTGGAAATAGGAACCCACCTGAACCACGGACACAACGTAGGGCGAGGCGACCGACTTGGCGACCAGCAGCTTCTCCTCGCCACCATAGGTGGTGTGGCAGGCAACTTCGTCAGCGCAGGCGGCACCCGAGAGAAGCAGCAAGGAGAGAATTCTGATCACGGCGGCAGGCTTCGGCAAAAGGAACGCCATGCTAACCGAACCAGCCGTGCAGAAACCAGCCGCCCGGCGATCTCAATTCCCGGAATACCCAGGTCCAGCGGTCATCATGTGTAAGGGCAATGAAATAGTCGCGACGCAGATCGCCAATGCCTTCTTCATGATCCCACCAGCCGGACTCGATGCGCTCCGGGCCGGCGAGCAGATGCAACGGTCCGCGCCGATGCGGCCGGCCGGCGACTTCGGCCAGCGACTCGGGCTGCGCCAACAGCCAGAACGGGCGGGGCGGGACGGACGCGACAATCACCCCGCCCGTCGAAGCCTGCCGTGTCGCACACTCGGGCCGATGTTCCGCCACCGGCGCGATGCCGAACACGCGCTCCTCGCCTAAGCGCGCGCGCAGGCGCTCGACCAGCGCCGCCATGCTCTCCTTTGCACCGCCTTCGTCGAACAAGCCGCCACTTGCACCCGGCAGCGCCTCGACTGAATCGACGACGAGTCGCAAGCGCTCGACAGGCGCGGCGAGTTGCAAGCGCTCCAGCCGTTCGCGCAGTACACGCTCGAAGCGGTTGCCGTCGCGGGTCGCTTCGGCGAAGCGCAGCGGCAGTGGCGTAGTGCCTTGCCGATGGATTAGATCGAGGCGGCATTCGCGCAGGCCGGCCTGACGAATATTGAGCCAGCCAGCCAGCGCCGCGGTGAGACGGCGTGCGGCGAACAACAGCGCCGACGCGTTCTCCACCACCGCAGGCAGTTCGATGGCCTCGTCGAAACGCAACGGAAACACGAAGTCCGGACGCGGATCGGGTGCCTCGCCGTAGGCACGGGCGATCATGGTAGCGGCCGGTTTGCCGATGCGCCGCGCCAGTGCACTGAAAGTCAGCCGTCGCGATTCGCCGAGCCGACGCAGGCCGAAGCGGGTGAGTTTCTCCGCGACGCCAGCTGGCCAGCTGAGGTCGGTGATCGTCAAGGCATCAAGCGAATCACCACCGCCCTCGGCCAACCAGAGCGCGGCCTGCGGCATGGCCGCAACGGCGATGCGCGCAGCGATACCCTGCTCCGCCAAGCCTTGCATCACATCCTGCCGCAGGTCTTCCAGACCGCCGAACAGGCGCAGGCAGCCGCCGATCTCCAGCAGCAACGCTCCCTCGGCAATACTCACGCGCGGGGTGAATTGTCCCGCCCAACAAGCAAGGCTAGGCGTGAGCGAACTGTCGGAGAACCGGACGGCTAGCCAAAGGACGTTCATGACGGCGCAACCGCGCCGGCCGCGGTATCGCGAGGCTCATCGGTGCGATCAGCGGCGGGCCGCGCCGCTTGAGGATGCGTACCGCGAGATGATCGCCATCGCCCGCCAGTTGCAGGCGCAGCGGCGCGGCGGAAGCCTCGGTCGCCATGCGCGTCGGCCGAAACAGGAAAGCGAGCGCACCGCCAGCCACCGCCGCCACTTGCAGGCGTCGCAAGGCGCGAGCATCGGCATAAGGCGCCCAGCCGACCACGGCGCGCGGCGCGCCGCTCATCAGCGCCTGTTCCATGGCCCAGAGCGCGTCGCGCGGTGAGGCCGGCGAAACGACGGCGAGGCGGGCGAGATCAACACCTGCTGCCACCCAGGCCGGCGCATGCAAGGGATACGGCGGCGCCACCAGCAGCGACCAGCCGCCCGCCTCGCGCACGCCGGCTAGCGCGAAAGTCAGCAGCGACAACTCGCCTAGTCCTGCGCCATCGACCAGCAATTCGGTCAGCGCGCCGCGCGGCCAGCCACCGCCAGGCAGTTCGGCATCGAGCGCCGCGAAGCCACTCGCAACCGTCGGCAGTAGCGCCTGCGCCAGCCGGTCGCCGCGCCAGATGTCCGGCCGGGCGAGGATATCGGGAAGCATGGCAACAGCGCCCATCACAGCGCCTTGCCGCCGCGGATCAGCCCGACGGCCAGGCCTTCGATGGAGAACTCGTGCCCTTCGACGGCGATGGGCGCGTAGTCGGAGTTTTCGGGCATCAGTTCGATGCGCCGTCCGGTGCGCTTGAGGCGTTTCACCGTCACCTCGTCGTCCAGTCGCGCCACCACCACCTGGCCGGAGCGCGCTTCGCTGGTTTTATGCACGGCGAGCAGGTCGCCATCGAGAATGCCGGCATCGACCATGCTGTTGCCGCGCACCTTGAGCAGGTAGTCAGCGCGTGGCGAGAACAAGCCGGGATTGAGCTGCACCTTGCCGAGCTGGTTTTCCACCGCCAGCAGCGGGCTACCCGCCGCCACCGAGCCGATCAGCGGCAAGCCGAGCTGTTCGACCAGCCGGATGCCGCGCGCCGAGCCGGGTTCGAGGATGATGACGCCCTTCTTCGCCAGCGCACGCAGGTGGTCCTCGGCGGCATTGGGCGAAGCGAAGCCGAAGGCGTTGCAGATCTCGGTGCGCGTCGGCGGCGCGCCCAGCACTTCGAGCGAGCTGCGGATGAATTCGAGGATTTCCTGCTGGCGGGGGGTGAGGTTGTCGGCCATGCTTGCCTCCTTGTCGATGACTGTATTCTTATACAGCACTAGAGCAAAAAGCAAGCACTACTTGCAACCGTTGCCATCACGAGCCGTACCGCGACGGCTGACTTTTCAAAAAGACCTTATCCAGCTGGGTCTACGCCAACCTTGCGAATCATGGCCCCACTAAGGCGAGCGTTGGTAAGACACCGTCGTTATGTCGCTCTTGCCACACACTTGACACGCGTTTACCAAGTCAACACGAATTGTGAGACAGTGACAGGGCAGGTGGAAATCTCGGGCTAGCTCTGTTGTACGGCCGTGTTCCAAGAACAGCATACAACGTCAGACACGCAGACGTTGGGCGATCACTAACCGAATCAATGAATTGGGAGGCATACCATGGCTTTGAAGCATAGGACTGGATTGGCGCTGCTGGCACTGTTCGTTACCGCCGATGTCTGGGCGCAAGTTATCCAGGGCTATCAAGTGGGATGGGGCATTCAATCGGTGCCGCTCAGCCCCTGGGCAAGTGCCGCCATCGCGATCATGCTGACCTTTGCGGCCTACGCCTTCTTGCGAAAGCGGTCGGGTCGGGCAATGATGATGTTGGCGGGTGCCGCTCTCGTGGCCGGTTTGACCCTGAATACACAAGAAACGGCCTTGGCTTTAGTTGGTCCCACGGATAACATCACCACGCCTTCAGGTTCCATGACCCTGTACTGCACCACTTCGCACATTCTTGGAACCACGGTCGTCGGAGGAGTAAGCCTTACTGTAACCCCGATCAACGGAGTTCCGGCAACCCCAATCAATGGCGCGCCTGCCCCGACGGCCATCGCACAGTGCACCTCCGGGACGCATCTGAATCCCGGCGATATCTGCGAGCTCTGTCCGGTGACCTGATGCCGCTTTCCCAGGCTCGCCGAATCTGCCAATACTGCCGCGGGGGCTGACGCGCCGCGCCCCGCATCATGAGTCCGCATTGACGCCTGTCATTGCAATGCCTGAATCGCCCACAACGCCACAAACCCGCACCCAATCGTCAGCAGGATGTTCTTGCGCCACGCGGCGACAGCGATGGCGACGAGGCCGGCCCAGAAGCGCGGATTGTTGAGGCCGAAGCTGAGTTGGCTGGCGACGAGCAGCAGGTCGGGCGCGATCAGTGCCGTGAGGGCGGCGATGGGGACGAAGGGCAGCAGGACGACGAACCAGGACGGCGGCTGGTAGCGGCCGGCCATGGCGATGAACGAGAGGCGGATGGCGAAGGTGATGAGCCCCGACCCGACGAGCACGAACCAGAGGTTCATCGTCCCGCCTTCCCCGGCAACAGGCCGGCCAGCAGCAGCGCGCCGAGCGCGGCGCAGAACAGGCCGAGCCTGTACGGCATGCCGGCAAGCAGCACGGCCAGCGCGCCGGCGATAAGCGCGACGGCGATGCGCCGACGGTCGGTGAGCAGCGGCACGACGATGGCGATGAAGGTAAGCGGCAGGGCAAAGTCGAGCGACCAGTCGGTTGGCAACCCGGCGCCGAGCACGACGCCGACGATGGTGGCGATTTGCCAGCCGGCCCAGAGGGCGAAGCCGGCACCGAGCAGGATCCAGTGCGCGAACCGGCTGCGCGGCGACGCCAGCAGATGCGGGATGGCGGCGGCATAGGCTTCATCGGTGAGGAAGTAGGCCAGCAGCAATTTCCAGCGCCGCGGCAGATGTTCGAGCGCGGGCGCCACCGAGGCGCTGTAGAGCGCGTGGCGCAGATTGACGAGGCCGGCGGCGCCGATCATCAGCAATGCTGGTGCGCCAAGGCCGACCAGTTGCGCCAGCAGGAACTGCGCGGAACCGGCGAAGACGATGGAGGACATCAGCACCGCCACCAACGGTGGAATGCCGCTTTGCAGGGCGACGATGCCATAGATGACACCGAAGGGCATGACACCGAGATGCATGGGCAGCAGTGCGCGCACACCCAGCCAGAAAGCGGCGCGACGCTCGTTCATGGGCGACGGGACGGCGCGTTCACCAGCATGATGCCGGCCACGACGAGCAACGCGGCGAAGCCGAATTGCGCGCTCATGTGTTCATTGAGCAGCAGCACACCGAAGGCGACACCGAACAACGGCGTGAGGAAGGAGAACACCATCAGGCGGCTGGCGAGAAATTTGGTCAGCAGCCAGAACCAGGTCAGATAACTGGCGAAGGCAACGATGACGACTTGGTAGGCTAGCGACAACAACACGGGCGCAGTCGGCGCGGTGATGCCCGGCTCGTTCATCAGGAAGGAAAACGGCAGCACAATCACGGCCGACACGGCAAGCTGATAAAGCAGCACGCGGGCGGCGCTGATGCGGGCGAGGCCGCTGGCGCGAATCACCACGGTGGTCGCAGCCCAGAGGATGGCGGCGAGCACGCCGAGCAGATCGCCAATCCAATAGTCAGTTGTGGTGTGACCGGAGGGAATCCCCGTGGGAGTACGCCACATGCCCTCGGCGAAAGCGAGCACGATGCCGCCAAAGGCCAGCGCAACGCCGAAGCCGTGGCGGACGCCAATGCGCTCGCCGCGAACGAACCAGTGCAGGCCGAGCACGGTGAAGCACGGCGCGGTGTAGAGGAACACCACCATGCGCGAAGCGCCCGTGTATTCGAGGCCGGTGTAGATACAGATGAATTCCAGCGCGAACAACGTGCCCGCCAGCAAGCCGGGGCGCAACGAACCATCGGCCGGAAACAGCACGATGCCACGCACCCGCGCCCAGCCGAACACCAGCACGGCGGCAATGGCGGAACGCAAACCAACTTGCAGGATCGGGCTGATGCCGCTCAGCGTCAGTTTGATCGCCACCTGCTGCAAACCCCAG
This sequence comes from Rhodocyclaceae bacterium, assembly GCA_003158255.1. Classification (GTDB taxonomy): domain Bacteria; phylum Pseudomonadota; class Gammaproteobacteria; order Burkholderiales; family Rhodocyclaceae; genus Fen-999. Next base: position 44,333 of record PMIH01000062.1, on the reverse strand, counting down.
ATGGCGCAAAGCAGGACCATGATGGCGAAGGCGGCGGGGCCGGGCGCGACGCGTTCCCTCATGACGAAGCCTCCGGCGACGACAGGATTACAGGATGGTCTGTCCCAGCCACCAGGCGATGGCGGAAATCAGCGCGGTGACCGGGATGGTTAACACCCAAGCCCAGAAGATGCCGCCTGCGACAGTCCAGCGGACTTTCTTGACGCCGCCGGTGGCGCCGACGCCCATGATCGAGCCGGTAATGGTGTGGGTGGTGGAAACCGGTATGCCGAGCCAGGTGGCCAGGAAGAGCGTGGCGGCGCCAGCGGAGTTCGCCGCGAAGCCCTTCGGCTGATTGAGCTTGGTGATGCGCTGGCCCATGGTCTTGACGATGCGCCAGCCGCCGAACATGGTGCCGAGGCCCATGGCGGTGTAACACGAAGCGACGACCCAGCCCGGAATGCCATCGGCCCCATTGGACATGCCGGCCGCGATCAGCAGCATCCAGATGATGCCGATGGTCTTCTGCGCGTCGTTGCCGCCGTGACCGAGGCTGTAGGCCGCCGCGGACAGGAGTTGCAGCCGGCGGAACAGGCGATCAACCTTGGTTGGCGACGTTCGATTGCACGCCCATGAAACGATGACCATGAGGAAACCGCCCATGAAGAAGCCGAGCAAGGGCGCGATGAAGATGAACGCGACAATCTTGCCGACGCCACCCCAGACCAGCGCCCCGGGCCCGGACTTGGCCAGCGCCGCGCCGACCAGGCCGCCGACCAGCGCATGCGATGAACTCGACGGAATGCCGTAATACCAGGTGATGATGTTCCAGATGATGGCGCTGACCAGCGCGCCAAAGACGATGTAGTGGTCGACGATGCTGGCGTCGATGGTGCCCTTGCCGATGGTGCTGGCCACCTTCGTTTCGAAGATGAAGTAGGCAATGATGTTGAAGACCGCGGCCCAGATGACCGCCTGATGCGGTTTCAGCACCCGCGTCGAGACGATGGTGGCGATGGAATTCGCCGCGTCGTGGAAGCCGTTCATGAAATCGAACAGCAGCGCCAGGACAACCAGCACGACGACGGTGGTGAGGCTGATTTCTATGCCCGACATGATCGCGGGTCAGGAATTTTCGAGGACGATGCCTTCGATGATGTTCGCCACGTCCTCGCAGGCGTCCGTAATGGTTTCCAGCAATTCGTACATGGCCTTCAGCTTGATCAACTGGCGCGTATCCTGCTCCTCGCGGAACAGCTTCGCCATGCCGGTGCGCATGGCGCGATCGGCGTCCGATTCCAGGCGGTCGATTTCCTCGCAAGTCTTCAGGATCGCCGGCCCATTGTCCATGTCGTTGAGCAGAAACACGGCCGACTTGACGCGTTCGCAGCAGGAAACGCAGATGTCGGACAGATGACAGGCTTCCTGCGTCAGCTTGCGTACGTCATAGAGATTGATCGACTGCGACACATCCTGGGTCAAGTCCAGAATGTCGTCCATGCGTGTGATCAACTTGTGGATCTCGTCGCGATCGAGCGGCGTATTGAAGGTGGTGTGCAGTAGGGCGACAGTCTCGTGGGTGATCTTGTCGGCACGGGTCTCGATCTCGTCGATTTTCTGCGTATGACGAGCTAGCGCGTCGTCCTTGCCATCGACCATGTCGTCGATCATTGCTCCGAGCTCTCGGCCCCCCTGGGCGATCAGTTCCGCGTGTGCATTGAACAGATCGAAGAACTTGCCTTCCTGGGGCATCAAGCGTGCAAACATAGGGCCACCGCGCAAAATAAAACTTCCGCATTCTAGCAGTTTCCCCTCTCCAGACCGGGACATACGCGTGCTGTTAGAATGCCTTCCCTTCTCCGGGCCCGAGCATCGAGCCCCACCCAGGCAACCCCATGAAACGCAGCCGCTTTACCCGCCGTACCAAACAGAACCCCGCCGCCGAAGAATTGATTCGCCTTGCCGGCAGCCTGGCCCAATCGTCGAGCCGGATCGAAGATGCCTTTTGGCAAAATCGCCTTGCCGCCGCCATCAATCATCTGTTGGCCGAAGGCGACGACGACATCCTCAACGGCGCCCTCGATCATCTCTACGGTGCTGGCGGACGGGCGTATGACGAACTGGCCGATATGGCCGAATCGTGTTGCGAGAGCAAGCAACTGGAGGCTGGTGCCGCCCAGGACGTGGTCCTCTTTGCCGCGCCGGTGCTGGCGTGGTCGCGCTTCGTGATTCCGTCCGGCCCCATTTCACCTGACCATCTAACCACGCTGCGCGTTCAGCTTCAGGCCCATATCTTCGCGGCCGATACGAAGATCGGCCTTGCCGACTACCTCTGGAGCCCGGACCAGCTACCGCAGAGCTATTCCGAAACCGCGCAGTTGACCGAACGTTTGGCCAAGGCCGCCCTGCATGACAAAGACATAAAACTCGACACCGCCGGCTTGCAGGAAACGACAAACTTTCTTTCCGACACCCGCTACCTGATCGGCGCCGCCGCCGTGGCACGCGGCAGCGCCATGTTCCGCTGGCAGGAGGACGACGGTTCTCGCGGCGATGCGCTCAAGCAGTGGCGAGCGCAGGGTGGCGACGCGCTACGGCCGCTCCTGCCCGCCTGCGCCGTCGAGCTGCTGTTGCCGCAGCCCTACCATGCCGCCGCCCGCGAAGCCGATCGCGCTTCGCGTCCCTATTCGCTGCGTGCCGCCGTCGCCTTCCTGCAAACAACGCTCAACATCGCCGCTACCGACCTGCGCGCCGTATTGGCGCCCTACTACGACCGGCAGCTGGAGGAATTCCGCATCGGCTTCTCCATGACCGACTCCACCGATGTCGTGCACGGCGTGGTCTGGCCGCTGCTCGAAGCCGAAGACGAATCCGCCGATACGCCGACGCAGATCGAAGCCGTCCTGCGCGAAGCCGGGCTGCGCGAAATCATCACCCTCGACCATCGCTTCCCGATGGAATATTGCGACGACTGTGGCGCCCCGCTCTATCCCAATCCGGACGGCGAACCCAGCCACGCCGAACTGCCTGAAGAACAGGCCGAAGCCGCGCCGCGGCACCTGCACTAAGATAGTCAGTCGTGGTGGTACGCCGTCGCGTCAATGTCCGGCGCCTTGCCGGTCATCAGGTCGGCCAGCAGTTTTCCCGTCCCGCAGGCCATGGTCCAGCCCAGTGTGCCGTGGCCGGTATTGAGGTAGAGATTTGATAGCCGCGAACGGCCGATCAGTGGCACGTTGTTCGGCGTCGCCGGGCGCAGGCCCGCCCAGAATTCGACGTCGTCCCGACTGACCAATCCCGGGAATATCGCCGCCGTCCGCCGCACCAGAGCTTCGCAACGTACCTCGTTCAACGACATGTCGTAGCCGGTGAATTCGGCCGTCCCGGCCACGCGCAAACGATTTCCCAGACGTGAAAAAACGATCTTGTGGCCATCATCGGTGAGACTCACCGTCGGTGCCACACTGTCGGCATCGAGCGGGAAGGTAGCCGAATAGCCTTTGGCCGGATAGACGGGAATACGAATGCCGAGCGGCTTCAATAGCAGCGGCGAATCGCTGCCGAGCGCAACGACATAGGCATCGGCGCTCAAGGTCTCGCCGGTTGTTAATCGCACGCCCGCGACACGGCCGCCCTCATGGACAAGCGTGGCGACGCTGACGTCGAACCGGAACGTTACGCCGCGCACAGCAGCCTGCTCCGCCAATACCTGCGTGAACTTGCGGGCATCGCCCGACTCGTCCTCGGCCGTGTAGGTACCGCCCACGACGGGCACGGTCGATGCCGCGAGTGCCGGTTCAATGGCGAGGCACTCGGCAGCGGTCTTGACCACCCGCTCGCAGCCGTACTGCCGCATCAGCGCCGCTTGCGGAATGGCGTGCTCGAACTCGGATTCGTCGGTATAGAAATGCAGGATGCCGCGCTCCTGCTGGTCGTATTGCAAGCCCAGCGCGGGTCGCAGTTGCTTCAGCAGCGCGCGGCTATACAGCGCCAGGCGCAGGATGGCGACCAGGTTGGCACGCGTCCGCCCGGGTGTGCATTCGCGCAGGAAGCGCAGGCCCCACGCCCACTGCGCCGGATCGGCGCGCAGGCGCCAGAGCAGTGGTGAATCTTCCTGGCCCAGCCATTGCAGCGCCTTCCACGGCGTTCCCGGATTCGCCCATGGTTCGGCATGGCTGGTGGAAATCTGCCCGCCGTTGGCAAAGCTGGTCTCCAGAGCGACGCCGGGCTGGCGGTCGATCACAGTGACTTCGTGGCCGGCCTGTCTCAGGTACCATGCCGATGAAACGCCGACCAGGCCGGCGCCAAGAACCAATACACGCATTTGTTGTCCGTCGTTACATCACACTGCGAATGGTAACGCCACCATGCCCAAGATCGAGAAAACCGATGCCGAATGGCGCGCCCAACTGACACCGACCCAGTATCAAGTCACCCGCGAGAAAGGCACCGAACGGGCGTTCACGGGCGAATACTGGGATTGTCATGACGATGGTACTTTCCGCTGCATCTGTTGCGACGCGCCGCTCTTCACCTCACAACAGAAATTCGATTCCGGCTGCGGCTGGCCGAGTTTCACGGCGCCGGCCAGCGAAACCATCGTCGACGAGCATGTCGATCGCAGCCACGGCATGGTCCGCACCGAGGTCGTCTGCACGCAATGCGGCGCGCACCTCGGCCACGTCTTCCCGGATGGCCCGGCGCCCACCGGCCAGCGCTACTGCATCAACTCGGCGTCGCTGAAGCTGGAGAAAGTCAAGCCTTGAACCGGCACGCGGGCTGCGCTATGGTGCGCAGCCCTTCTGCCTCACGACGCACCCTATGCTGCCATCGATAGAGCAACGCATTGCCGCCGAACTCGGCGCCCGGCCGCAACAGGTCATCGCCGCTGTCCAACTGCTGGATGAAGGCGCCACCGTACCCTTCGTCGCTCGTTACCGCAAGGAGGCCACCGGCGGTCTCGACGATACACAATTACGGCTGCTCGATGAACGTCTCGGCTACTTGCGCGAATTGGAGGAGCGGCGCGCCGCCATCCTTGTTTCTATCGACGAACAGGGAAAGCTGACGCCGGCGCTGAAGAACGACATCGAGAACGCAGACACCAAGCAGCATCTCGAAGACCTGTACCTCCCCTACAAGCCGAAGCGTCGCACCAAGGCCCAAATCGCCCGCGAAGCGGGGCTGGAGCCGCTGGCTGACGCGCTGTTCAACGATCCCACGCTGGTGCCCGAGGAGGAAGCAGCGAAGTACGTGAACACCGCCACCGAACCGCCGGAGCAGCACGTCCCCGACATCAAAGTCGCACTCGACGGCGCCCGGCAGATCCTGATGGAGCGCTTCGCGGAAGATGCCGCGTTGCTGGAAAAACTGCGCACCTATCTCAACGATCACGCGCTGATCGTATCAAACGTGGTCGCCGGCAAGGAAACCGAAGGCGCCAAGTTCCGCGACTGGTTCGATTTCCGCGAGCGCATTGCCACCGTGCCCTCGCACCGGGCGCTGGCGCTGCTGCGCGGCCGGCAGGAGGACTTCCTGCGTCTGGCACTGAAAACCGAACAGGAACTGCGCGATCCACCGGAAAACTCACCATGCATCGCCATGATTTCCGGCCGCTTCGGCATCGGCGATCAGGGCCGGGCCGGAGACAAGTGGCTGCTGGAAACCGCGCGCTGGGCGTGGCTGGTCAAGCTCTCGCTGCATCTAGAACTTGACCTAATGAACGGCCTGCGCGAACGCGCCGAGGAAGAGGCAATCCGCGTCTTCGCGCGCAATCTGCACGACCTGCTGCTGGCCGCTCCCGCTGGCGCGCGCGTCACGCTCGGGCTCGACCCCGGCATCCGCACCGGCTGCAAGGTGGCAGTTGTCGACCTCACCGGCAAGCTGCTCGATACGACCACGCTCTATCCGCACGAGCCGCGCCGCGACTGGGAGGGTTCGCTCGCCGCGCTGCGCCAGCTGTGCCAGAAGCACGCGGTCGACCTGATCGCCATCGGCAACGGCACGGCAGGCCGCGAGACCGACAAGTTGGCCGCCGATCTCATCAAGCGCCATCCCGAACTCAAGCTGACCAAGGTGATGGTTTCTGAGGCCGGCGCGTCGGTGTACTCGGCGTCGGAACTGGCGGCGCGCGAGTTTCCGGAACTCGACGTATCCTTGCGCGGTGCCGTCTCCATCGCCCGCCGTTTGCAGGACCCGCTCGCAGAGCTGGTGAAGATCGACCCGAAGAGCATCGGCGTCGGCCAGTATCAGCACGACCTCAATCAGGGCAAGCTCGCCAAGAGCCTCGATGCGGTGGTCGAGGACTGCGTGAACTCCGTGGGCGTCGACGTGAACATGGCCTCGGTGCCGCTGCTGACGCGCATCTCCGGCCTCAACAGCACGCTCGCGGCCAACATCGTCGCCTTCCGCGACCAGCACGGCGCCTTCAAGAACAGAGAGCAGCTAAAGTCCGTGCCGCGCCTCGGCGACAAGACCTTCGAGCAGGCGGCGGGATTCCTGCGCATCACCAACGGCGACAATCCGCTCGACGCCTCGGCGGTGCACCCCGAGGCTTACCCGGTCGCGGCGCGCATCCTCGCCGACATCGCGAAAGTTAGTCGTGGCGTGAGCGGAGGGAATCCCCGTGGGAGTACGCCGGGTAAAGTCGATCCGGCGAATTACACCAATGAGAAATTCGGCCTGCCGACCGTGCAGGACATCCTGCGCGAACTGGAGAAACCCGGCCGCGATCCGCGTCCGGAATTCAAGACGGCCAGTTTCCGCGAAGGCGTCGAGGACCTGAAGGACCTGGAGCCGGGCATGATGCTCGAAGGCGTGGTGACCAATGTCACCAACTTCGGCGCCTTCGTGGACATCGGCGTACATCAGGACGGTCTCGTCCATATCTCAGCGCTCGCCGACAAGTTTGTCAAGGACCCGCACTCGGTCGTGAAGGCCGGCGATCTGGTGAAGGTGAAGGTGCTGGAAGTCGATGCCACCCGCAAGCGCGTGGCCCTGTCGATGCGCATGAGCGACGAGGCCGTGCCCAAGAGCAACGCTAGAGTCAGCGCTGGTGGTACGCCAAGCCGGCGACCGGAATCCCGCCCCCAGCCGCGGCCGCAGGCCGAAGGCGCGATGGCGGCCGCCTTCGCCAAGCTCAAGCGCTAACGCTTGTCGCCAACCGCTTTCTGCATGATCTCGCTGAAGCGCTTGATCGTTGCTTCCTTCTCGGCCATCAACTGGGAGTAGTCGATCTTGATCGCGCGCTTCATGGCATCCGCCGGCGACGGCAGGTTGAAGCGCTCCGGTATAGTGACATCGGAACGCACCGGCAGCATCCCGTCGTCGGCGATGATGGTCTGGCCCTCCTTCGACAGCACGAAATCGACGAACTGGCGTGCTGCCTCGGCATTCGGCGCGCCCTTGAGGATGGCGATCGGGCTCGGGATCACCAGCATCTCCTGCGGATAAGCCAAGGCCAGGGTAGCGCCTTTGTCGATCTTGTCGAGCGCAACATGGTCCGCCGCCAGACAGGCCAGCAAATCTCCGGAACCCGTCTCGTCGACCAACTGACCGGATCCCTTGCCGACCCTGGCGCCATTCGCCTGCAGGGCCTCGAAATAACTCCAACCGAACGTCTTCGCCAACAATGCGACGCCAATGTAGGCAGTGGCCGAAATGGAAGGGTTGGCGATGCCGAACGCGCCCTTGAAGATCGGCTTCTGTGCGTCCTGCCAGGTCCTGGGTGCATCCTTGACGAAACGCGTGTTGTAGACGATGCCCAGCGTACCGAGCCGAGCCGCCGTGAACGAGCCGTCGTAGTCCTTAAAGGGGTTGATGACGGACTTGATCTCGGTTGGTGTATAGGGCTGCAACAGGCCCTGGCTCTTGAGCTGGTAGAAGTCGGGCACTTCACTGGTCCAGAGCACGTCGGCGAGGATCGCGCCGGCATCTTGCTCGGCTGCGATCCTGGCCATCAGCTTGCCGGCACCACCTGACTGATAGTCAACGTCAATGTCGGGATATTTCCTGGCGAAGGCTACCTTGAGTTCGCTGATCAGCGATTCCCGCATCGACGTATAGACAAGCAGCTTCTGATCCGCAATTGCCGGCATCGCCGCGCACAGCGAAACAACCAAACCGCCCAACAGTGCGAGCATCGTCTTCTTCATCACCCATCTTCCACTGGATTCCAAGCGCGGATAATAAGCATTATCGACTCACCTATGATTACTGTCTGCGAATGAGCACCCCGACACGCCGGACAGGCGGCACCGCGTTATGATTCGCCCCCTCGACAGGAGCATGATCGATGGTTCGAATCTACGGCATCCGAAATTGCGACACGATGAAAAAAGCCTTCGCCTGGTGCGTCGAACGCGGCGTCACCTATGAATTTCACGATTACAAAAAACTCGGTGTCCCGCGCGACCGGCTCGTTGCCTGGTGTCAGGCCGCTGGCTGGAAGACCCTGCTTAATACAAAGGGTCCGACCTTCCGCAAACTGACGCCGGAGCAGCAGGACATCCAGACCCAGAGCAAGGCCGTGGCGACCATGATGGAGCATCCGAACTGCATCAAGCGACCCGTCGTGGAAACCGATGGCGGTCAATTGCTGGTCGGCTTCGACCCCGCCATGTTTGGCAGTTTCGTCAAGTGATGGACAGCATTCATCGCTTCCTGTTCGAACATCTCGATATCCGCGGTGCGTTGGTGCAACTCGGCCCGGCCTGGCGGCAGATGCAGGCCGAACGTGGCTATGGCGACACGGCAAGAGCCTTGTTGGGCGAGCTCATGGCCGTCGCAACGATCATCGGCAGTACACTCAAGACGCCGGGCCGGCTGACGTTCCACCTGCGCGGCCACGGTCCCGTACGCCTACTGCTTGTCGATTGCGACGAACAATTGCGCCTGCGCGGTCTGGCCAAGGTGCCGCCGGATCTCCCGGCTGCGCCAATTCCGGAGCTGTTCGGCGATGGCCAACTCGCCCTGACGCTCGACACGAACACCGCACACCAGCCCTACCAGAGCATCGTGCCGCTGGACGGCAACACGATCGCGGCGGTATTCGAGCACTACCTGATGCAATCAGAACAAACACCGTCACGACTCTGGCTGATGGCGGATGCCGGTCACGCCTGCGGCCTGTTCCTGCAAAAACTGCCCGATGCCGACCGGCGCGATCCCGATGGCTGGAACCGTGTGCAGCAATTGGCCGCGACCGTGACGGCGGCCGAACTGACCTTGCCGGCGGAAACGCTGCTGACGCGGCTGTTCGCGGAAGAAGACGTGCGGCTGTTCGAGCCGCGCAGCGTCACCTACCATTGCCCGCGCGACGAGGCAAAGGTGCTGGAGATGCTGCGCTCTCTCGGCCGCACCGAGGTGGCAGCCACGCTCGCCGAGCAGGGCGAAATCCTCATCAACGACGACATCTGCAACCAGGAATACCGCTTCGGCCCCGAGGTCATCGAACTGCTGTTCGCGTCACCGCCACGAACGCTGCATTGAGCATGGAGATCCTGGTCAGCGAGGAAGCGGGCGTCCGCTATCTGCATTTCAGTTCCGACTGGATCCAGGGTGCGATGCGCATCGCCCGCCCGTTTGCGCTGGAACTCGATTACACCAAGGAAATGATGGCCAGCCTGCTGCTGCGGCCCGAGACAGCCTGGCCGCGCCGGGTGCTGCTGATTGGACTGGGCGCAGCTTCATTGACCAAGTTCCTGCATCGCTACCGGCCCGACGCCCGACTGACCGTGGTCGAAATAGAACCCGCGGTGGTTGCTGCGGCACGCCAGCACTTCAAGCTGCCCGATGAGGACCACCGCTTCGACATCGTCATCGGCGACGGGGCCGATTTTGTCGCCGGCTCGAAGGCGCGCTTCGATCTCATCATGGTGGACGGCTTCGATGCCGAGGCTCGTACCGGCATGCTCAACACTTTGCCGTTCTACGCCAACTGCCGCGCTCTATTGACCGGCGATGGCCTGCTGGCAACCAACCTCCTCGGCCGCAGCAAGAATGTCCTGCGCAGCATCGAACGTCTGGAGCAGGCCTTCGGCGGCCGCGCGCTGGCGTTCCCTTCCTGCGATTCCGGCAACACCGTAGCCTTCGCGGCCACCGGTGACTTGATCGATTGCCAGCTTTCGGAACTCCGGGCAGCCTCCAGGCTCCTGAAGAAAGAGACCGGCCTGAATCTGCTGCCAACCGTGATGCGTCTTGAAGGCTGGCACGCCTGCCTGGGCTCGCGCCTCGTTCTCTAGCCGGCGAGCGCGCGCTCGGCGAGCCGAACCCAGTAGCGAATTCCAGTCGGGATGATGGCGTCGTTGAAATCGTAGTGCGGGCTGTGCAGCATGCAGCCACCCTCACCCGGCCCGTTGCCCAGCCAGACATAGCAGCCCGGCACGACGCTCGACAGATACGCGAAATCTTCGGCACCCATGCTCGGCTTGGCCACCACCAGTACCTGTTCTCCGCCAGCGACCTGCCGCGCCACCTCGCGGCACAGAAAGGCCGCATCCGCGTCGTTGATCGTTGGCGGATAGCCGCGCTGGTAGTCCATATCGATCTCGACTCCGTGCGCGAGTTCGATGCCCTGGCAGATGCGGCGCATGCCGGCTTCGAGCATCTCCTGCATCTCCGGATCGAATGCCCTGACGGTGCCGCCGAGCACGGCCGTTTCCGGCAGGATGTTGTCGGCCTGGCCGGCATGGAACCGGGTGACACTCACCACCGCGGCATCCAGAGGATCGACCGCGCGGCTGACCAGTTGCTGAAGCGTCTGCACCAGCGCCGCGCCGGCGAGTACGGTATCCCGTGCCTGATGCGGCATGGCGGCGTGCCCGCCGCGGCCGGTGATCGTAATCTCGAAACGATCCGTGCCGGCCATCACCGGCCCGGCCATGACGGCGAAGCTGCCGGCGGGCATACCGGGCCAGTTGTGCAGCCCGAAAACACGCTCCATCGGGAAGCGATCGAAGAGTCCTTCCTCGACCATCAAGCGACCGCCGCCCTCGTGCTCTTCGGCAGGCTGGAAAATGAAATAGATCATACCGTCGGGACCGCGCTCGCGGCGCGCCGCGAGAAGTTCCGCCGCACCGAGCAGCATCGCCGTGTGTCCGTCGTGGCCGCACGCATGCATGCGCCCTTCGTGCTTCGATCGATGCGGGAAGGAATTCAGTTCGGCCAGCGGCAGCGCATCCATGTCGGCGCGCAACCCGACCGCCGGCCCCTGGCCTGAACCCATGCGCAGGCAACCGACGACGCCCGTCTTCGCCAGGCCCCGATGTACCTCGATACCCAGCCGTTCGAGCGCAGCCGCGACGGCATCCGACGTCCGGCGCTCATCGAAGGCCAGTTCCGGATGGGCGTGCAGATCCCGGCGCAACGTGGCAACGCGGTGATGCAGGTCGTCCAGCGAATGATCGTTTTCCATGGCAGCGTCTCCATCGTGGATGGTAACACCGCCATAGAACTCTGCTGCGGTCAAGCCGCCTTCAGTGTCTCCAGCGCCCGACTCACTGCACGCTCGAAAATGGGTTCGACCGGCACGATTGACGCCTCACCGCGCTCGAGCTGGAGCGCCAACGCGGCTGGCGCGACCGACAGGGCGCGCGGCGAATGCGGATTGGTGAACAACAGGATTCCCCGCTCCGGACTGACCCAGGACAAACGATAGCGCACCGATCCTGATTTGCCGCCGGGAAATTCGACCCAGTCACCTCGTTGCAAGTCGTCAACCCGCCGCTGTGACTCGCTGTCATCCTCGTCGATAGGCACATTGTCGGAATCGAGCAGAGACAGGCTATCGAGCAGGGCCTCGTCAGTCTCGATAGACTCGGTAACGATCTCCACCCTTGCCGGCGCTGCCGCTGCAACCGGAACCACTACCACGGCGGGCGCCGCCGCGCCGCGCAGGACGGCAGCATGGAAGCTGAACAGGCAGTCCAGCAGGGACACCCGGCGTTCCATCATCACGTTGGCCTGGTCGAGACCGTCATGGATACGTTTCACCAGCGTCGGCAGTTTGGCCGCCAATTCTCGTCGGCCAGTCGTGTCGGACAGCGGTTCGATACTTGCCACAAGATCGCCAGCCGTGCTGACGGCATTTTCCCAACCCGCCGGATCGTCGCCAAGGTATTCGCGGACCAGCAGCGCACGCCATTCGTGCGTCAGAAGGTCGGTAACCACGGCCGGCAATGGCAAGGAAAGCCAGGCGGACAGCACGGCATCCGCCGCCACCGCCGCCAACTCGCGGCGCTCGCGTTCTGCCACCAGCGGTGCTGCCTTGATCGCACGGACATCGGCCTCGTATTCCTGTTGTTCGAGGAAGTCGTTCAAATCGCCGCAGAGGACGTCAAACAGGCTTGCATCCTTCGAGAACTCGGATTGAAGGCGCTCGACGAGACTGGAGATATGCGCGTACAGCGGATCGTCGTGGCCGGCATCGGGACCGCAACGCGCTGCGGCGCGGGAAATGCTGTCGAGCAACCGTCGGCCCGGATGCGACTTGCTGGAAAAGAAGGTCTTGTCCAGCATTGCAACTTTAAGCACGGGAATCTGTAGCCGGCCGACAAGGGCCTTGATGGGGTCGGCAACAGCGGGGTCATCGAATATGAAATCGAACAAAGTGGCAACAATGTCGACTGTCACCGCATCCAGATGATCGAGTCCCTGTCCGACCGAGCTATCGCGAAACTCCCGCAGGACGTTGCTGCCGGTTGGCACTACCGTTGCGGCCGGCATCGATCGCTGCAGCGAATCGAGCGAGGTCATCACCCGCTCCATGGCGACCGCCATGTCGGCCGGACTCATCATCGCTGCCGACGGCAGGCCGCAAGATGAAATCGCAGTTCCGGCCGCACCTTGCATCGCTGGCGATGCCACCAGGCGCTGAAGGGTAGCGAAGATGTCGCCAGCATCGACGCCGGCTGTCCGGTTCGACTCGTTCGCCTGCGTCTTGTTCTTTTCAGAACGCTGGTTCCGCGCATAGCTGCGTCGCAACGTAGGCAGAATGCGCCGGCCAACAAGGAAAGCATTGAGGTCGTGAATAAGCGGCGCGAAGACTGTGTCCACCTTCCGCTCCAACCCGCCGAGGGCTTCCAGACGCAAAGGCACTGGCAATGCCGCCTCTTTCAGGGCTGACAAGATGACGTCACTCAACATTGTCTCTATCGAGAGATCGGCTTCCTCGTCACCGGCAAGGAAAGCGAGCCGGCGACCGCTGGCGAACAGCCCGTCCTTGCAATCCTCGTGCAGACGGCTGGCAAGGGCCTTGACGGCAAGTTGCTCGTCCATATCGCCAAGATCGACGAGTTCGAGCTCATCCAGGGAAAGCGACTGACTCCGGGCTGACTTGACGCCGCCAGCGCCAGTCGCCGCATCGAACTGACGCAACCAGTGCGCGGCAACAAGCCCTTCGATGCGCATGACATTCTCATGCAGCAGTTCCCGGCCACCATAGTAGAAATTGCGCTGATCGCGCTCGTCGGCGGCATCGCCCTTGGCAACCAGATCGTCCTGAAGTTCGACGAGAAATGTCCGGAACACTTCCCGCAGCTTCTGCGCAACCAGATCTCGGGATTCATTTAGCGTTCGACTACGATCGCGGCCTGCGATCAAACCCCGCGTGCCATCAGGGAATCGAACGACATTGTCGGGCGCCACCGTCACCATTGCTGGCCTCCTTGCCACAAGACGCACAAAGCGCTTGATCGTACCAACCCGGTCTTGTCAGGCTGGCGCAAGGTCACTTCTCGGCGCGGACTACTCGCCACACGGGAACCGACGGGCTGATCATTTAGGAGACGGCATCCATGCACAACATCCGGATACTGCCTCGGTTAGCCTGGCGGCCCCGCTATCCTGGAAAGCTCCTGCAACGCTTCCTTTAGACCGGTGACTTTGCGTCCCCATCTTTCGACGGGTTTGCCTTTTTCAGTTAAACCGAACACTTTCAGTCTATTTCAATAAAATCAATAACGCAAGGCCGAAGTCAATGCCTCCAGTTCGTCACTGGATTGCTCGAGAATTTCGGCCAACTGTCGTTCAGCTTCAGGGTCGATGGGCAATTCCAGAACCTGTACATCGTCGGCCTGTAGCGGTGATCGAATCGGCGTCAGGCGATTGGCCACTTGAAGCAGGTCGCCCAGGTTCTGCGGGGGAAAACGGAGCGGACCTTCTTGCCACAGGACTTCGATCGCCGCCACCACCTCGGCAGGCACCGCCAGCGCGGCAAGAACCGCGCCGCCGATCCGTCTTTCGGCATCGGACGTCAACATATTGGCATCCACGGACAAGTCGCTGTGAGCATCGGTGCGGGAGATCAGATAGAACCCTCCCACTTCGTGAACAATGCCCGCGAACATTGCGACGTCGGGCGCCAGACCAAAACGGCCCGCCAACAGGTGCGACAACGCCGCGACATGCACTGTGTGTTCCCACAGCCTCACGCCCAGATTCTGATACACCGGAGACTTGATGCTGCCTGCCATTTGCCGCATCACCACCGCAGTCGCCAGTCCGCGTACGAACTTGAGGCCCAGGCGGGAAATGGCGCCGCGCACGTCGGTGACCGGTATGCCGCTGCGATTGAAAGCCACCGAATTTGCCACCGCCACGACCCGCGCCGCCAGTAACGGTTCGGCAACAACGACCTGCGCAGCCTTGGCCATTGGTATGTCGGGATCGTCCAGCGCAAGCCGTACGCGAAATGCGACATCGCTGTGAGTGGGGAAACTGACCCCTCCGGTCTCGACTTCGATGATGATGTTTTCGAGTGTGTTCATCGCTATTACAGAAGATCCTCTGGAATCGCCAAGCCGCTGGCCCCACCCGCGATCACCACCTGGGCAAGTCCCGGCGCAGCCACAAGCACATGCGCGGCATAAAACACCGCCGTGGAAATCTTGGTGGCGTAGAAAGGATCGGTTTCGCCTTCAGCAATGCGCGCCCGCGCAACCAGGGCGGCTCGCGCCATCATCCAACCTCCGGCAACGATTCCCAGCAGTTTGAGGAAGGGTACCGCCCCGACGGAAACCGCGCGCACGTCAGCGCCGTACTTCGAAGCAATATACGTCCCGGCTTCGGCCAAGGCAGCAATGCCCTTCTTCAGGTTGGCGCCAATATCTCCGAGTTCGGCACCGGCCTTGTCCACTTCGGCGACCGTCGACTCCATTAGCCCGATGACAAGCTTCAGGGTCGCACCTCCTTCACGGGCGACCTTGCGCCCAATCAGGTCGTTGGCCTGAATGCCGGTAGTGCCCTCGTAGATTGTCGTAATCCGGGCGTCGCGCATGTGCTGCGCAGCACCGGTCTCCTCGATGAAGCCCATGCCGCCATGCACCTGCACGCCAAGATAGGCAATCTCGTTACCAGTCTCGGTCAACCACCCCTTGACCACCGGGATCATGAGGTCGACAAATGCCTGGTTCCGCTGGCGCTCGGCTGCGTCAGGATGATGAAACGCAGTATCGTGCGCCGAGGCGACCGCGTAGGCCAGCGCCCGCATCGCCTCGATTTGTGCCTTCATGGTCATCAGCATGCGCCGGATATCAGGATGCTGGACGATGGCAACCGGCGCCGCCGACCCTTCGATGGCGCGTCCTTGCACGCGCTCGCGCGCGTAGGCGAGTGCCTGCTGATAGGCTCGCTCGGAAAGCGCCAAGCCTTCCAGGCCGACCGCATACCGCGCCGCATTCATCATGATGAACATGTACTTGAGGCCTTCATTCGGCTTGCCAATGAGCGTGCCCACGGCACCACCGCTGTCGCCGAACGCCATGACGCAGGTGGGGCTGGCGTGAATGCCCAGTTTGTGTTCGATCGAGACGCACCATGCATCGTTGCGATCGCCGAGGCTGCCATCTGCCCTGACCAGAAACTTCGGCACCACGAACAGCGAGATGCCCTTGACGCCTTCGGGCGCATCCGGCAGGCGGGCGAGAACGAGGTGGACGATGTTCTCGGCCATGTCGTGTTCGCCATAGGTAATGAATATCTTCTGGCCGAATATCTTGTAGGTCCCGTCGACTTGCGGTTCGGCACGGCTGCGAATGGCGGCCAGATCCGAGCCGGCCTGCGGTTCCGTCAAATTCATGGTCCCGGTCCACTTGCCTGAAATCATGTTCGGCAAATACATCTGCTTTTGCTCGGTGGAACCACAAAGCTCCAGTGCCTCAATGGCGCCGTTCGTCAGCAGCGGACAGAGCGAGAACGCCATGTTGGCCGACTTCCACATCTCGCGAACCGCTGCAGAAACCAGACGTGGCAGGCCCTGGCCACCGTGTTCGGGACGGCAGTCCAGCGCCGTCCAGCCACTTTCCGCAAACTGCGAGTAGGCCTCCTTGAACCCGGCCGGCATCGTCACTTCCTTGTCGTGCCACTTGGTGCCTTCCTGGTCGCCACTGAAATTCAATGGCGCCAGCACACCGCCGGCGAACTTGGCCGCTTCCTCGAGAATGGCCTCGACCACATCGGAGGTCGCTTCCTCATAACCCGGCAATTGAGCGACCTGATCGAGGCCAGCCAGTTCCTTCAGCACAAACATCATGTCCTTGACGGGTGCGGCATAACCCATGGTGCTTTCACTCCTTACATTTTGTTTAGATAACGACGGTCGTCGAAACTGCCAACCCAGTGTGGGTAATACACGACCATCAAGGTAATGGCCGCGCCATTGAGCCATGCCTCGGCAAAACCGAGCAGCGCGAAATAGGGAAAATAGTCACTGAACAGCAGGTCCGCGGAGTAGACGCCGGCGAGCCATAACAGCAGCGTTGACAACAGCCCGGTCGAAACCACGGCAACGGCGGCTCCGAAAAACCCCGCACAAAAGATATAGCAGAAGAAGTTCGGTGGCAGGTAGCGTTCGACGATGCGCAGTATCAGATCGGCGGCAAAGCATGGGAAAACCGCAGTCACCAGAATATTGAGCGCGTAGGCTTCCCAACCGGCCGCACCGTTCAGCGTCACTGCGGCCATCACCGCCGACAGGCCAAGGATCGCCAGCTGGCGGCCAAACATCAGCGTAAATGCCGTCGCTCCAAGCAGGTGCAAATTGAGGCCGGGTTTCACTCCTGCCTTCATGCTCCAAAACAGCGTAAGGACGACAATCGTGCCAAGCCAGACATTCAGTTGTCCCGAATCCGACAACCGTTTCCATGGCGCGGTACGCAAACACCACAGCCACACCAGCGCGAGCGGCATGAATGCCCCGAAGGCCCACACGCTGGTGAAGAGTCCCTCGGGAAAATTCATGGTGGTCGGCTCCGGACTAAATGGCCGCTGTCAGTTCCGGTACGGCCTGGAAAAGATCGGCAACCAGTCCGTAATCGGCAACCTGGAAGATTGGCGCGTCGGGATCCTTGTTGATCGCCACGATCACCTTGGAATCCTTCATGCCCGCCAAATGCTGGATGGCGCCAGAAATGCCAACGGCAATGTAGAGTTGTGGCGCAACGATCTTGCCAGTCTGACCCACCTGATAGTCGTTCGGAACAAAACCCGCGTCCACCGCGGCCCGCGAAGCCCCCAGCGCGGCTCCGAGCTTGTCCGCCAACGGCTCGAGCAGCTTGTGGTAGTTCTCGCCCGAGGCGAGACCACGGCCACCGGAGACAATTACTTTGGCAGCGCCGAGTTCCGGTCGCGTCGACTTGCTGGTTTCGCGTCCGACCACCCGCGTCAGACCCAACGCAGGTCCAGCGGCAATGGCCTCGACCGTTGCACTGCCGCCAGATCCCGCTGGATCAAATGCCGTCGTACGAACCGTAATCACTTTGATGGAATCGGCGGATTTCACCGTTGCCAGGGCATTACCCGCATAAATCGGCCGTACGAAAGTGTCGTCCGACTCGACGGCAACGATGTCGGAAATCTGCGCGACATCAAGTGCGGCGGCGACGCGCGGCAACGTATTCTTGCCGTTGCTGGTCGCTGGCGCCAGGATATGGCTGTACTTGGTAGATAGCGTCTGGATGAGCGCCGCGACGTCCTCTGCCGTCTGGTCGGCATAATGCGCGGCGTCAGCAACCAGGACCCTGGTCACGCCTGATACCTGGGCGACAGCCTGGGCGACGGCGGCACAGTCGTGGCCGGCTACCAGTACGTGGATTTCGCCGCCGATGCGGGCACCGGCTGTGACGGTGTTGAGTGTGGCGACCTTCAGGTTCGCGTTATCGTGTTCTGCAATGACAAGTATGGCCATGATCAGATCACCTTCGCTTCGTTCTTGAGCTTCGCCAGCAGTTCTGTCACGTCGGCGACCCGAATGCCCGCCACACGCTTCGACGGCTCGACCACGCGCAGCGTCGTCAGGCGCGGCGACACGTCGACTCCAAGGTCAGCCGGCCTGACGATCTCCAGCGGCTTCTTCTTCGCCTTCATGATGTTAGGCAACGTCGCATAGCGGGGCTCGTTGAGACGCAAGTCCGTCGTAACTACTGCCGGCAGGGCAACCTCAACCGTTTCCAGTCCACCATCGACTTCACGGGTAAC
>PMIH01000062.1:22535-25799 GCA_003158255.1 Rhodocyclaceae bacterium | reverse complement strand
CGCAGCGTTTCCTGGCAAGCAGTCACGCCGCAACTGACAGCAATTACCTCCGTTGCGATGCCCGCCTCCTTCAGCCTCACCGCCTCTTCGACAGCAATCTCGTCGAACGGATTCATCGACATTTTGACATTGGCGAGCTCAACGCCGGTACCGTCGGCCTTGACGCGTACCTTGACGTTGTAATCGACCACCCGCTTGACCGGAACCAGGATCTTCACACGAACCTCCAATATGCACGCAAGTGTAACGGTAACATGACCATACGGTATCGTATGGTGCGTGCTATGCTAGCGCAGCCTTGGCGACAATTCAATACCATACCGTATGGATTCTGGCATCAAGAAGACCGGACACCCCCCTCGCCTGGACCGCGGCACGTGGATCAAGGGCGCGCTGTCCGCGCTGGCCGAGGAAGGCCCTGCCGGTCTGCGAGTAGAGATGCTGGCGAAACGGCTGCATGTCACCAAGGGCAGTTTCTACTGGCATTTCAAGGATCGCCGCGACCTCGTCGATGCCGTTCTCGATGAATGGAAAGACGGACGTATTGACGATATCCGCAAGCAGACGACGGCCCGACCAGGTGAAGAACCGGCTACTCTGCGCCATACCATCGAAGTTTACTCGGCCGGCCGTAACCGGAAAGGGCTCCCCATAGAACTCGCTGTGCGTGAGTGGGCACGGCGAGACGCACGCGCCGCTGCGGTGGTGGAAGAAGTCGATGCCGAGCGGCTAGCCTGTGCCGCTCGCCTGTTCCAGCGCCTGGGTCTCAGCCGCGACGAGGCCCAAGCGCGCAGCGTGTTGCTCTATGCCTACGTCTTCGGCTTCTCGCTGATGCGCTGCGATCGCTTCTTACCAAACGTCGCGGCAACCAAGGACTGGATCGCGCACAAGATTTCCGGCTGACGACCTACTGTTCAGAGATGTCTCGCTTCACGGATCCCGCGGCCAAACCCACCGCTCGCCAAGGTTAGTTCTTCTTCCGCAGTTGAAACCCCGAAAAGCCCAGCATATCGCCATTTTCGGTGTCGATTACGCGCAGCGTATCGCCACGGCTGGTGCCCAGTCCGGCGGTTACCACCTCATGATCGGAAACCGGACGGAAGGCGATTCGGAGCAACACGTCGGGAACCTCGGGAAAGTGGGCCTCGCCAACGAGCAATCCGTGGTCCTCTCTGAGCAGAAGACTGTCCGGCGCGGGGCCATCGATCCGGTCGACAATTTCATACTGTCCTAGGCGTTGCTGGAAGCTCTTCGGGATACCGACCGGCTTCAGCTTCTCGCCGAAGATCAACGATTCGTTGCCAATTCGACCAACGATGATCTGTCGCCCGTCTACCCGGGTCATGGACAGGTGGATGTCTTCGAAGGCCCCCACGCGCACCGGCATCATGCCAAGTACCTTGTACTTGATGGTCAATAATCCGTTTTCGTGCGGCACAAGACGGAAGTGGTGACCCACCGCGTCGGCGTCGATCTGGCCCGACGCCGTGCTGATCCTGGCCAGACCGACCATGGTGTCGAAATCTCCGTCGAACTGCCGCAATTCTTCAGCCGTCGGGTCCCGCTCGGCTGACAGTGTAGGCGCCGGTGCTTCTTGGCGGATGCCGGTCTTGGCCTCGAGCATCAAACGCAAGGCTTCGCTGGCAATTTTCGATACCGCCACATGAGATGTGGCCGAATTGGAAAGGACTACAACGCCCAGCTTGTGTTCCGGCAGGATCGCCATCATGCCGTGCGAGTCCGGCAGCGAGCCGCCGTGGCTGGCTACCGGGCCGCCGCCCGGCACGTCAATGCCGCTCATCATCCAGCCGAGGCCAACATACTGCTGGAAAGTCATCGGAAACGCCTTGTTCTGGATGCGCACCATTTCGTGAAGCGAGGCCGGCGACATGATCTGCTGGCTACCGACGACGCCGTCGGCGAATTGCATCTTCAGGAACTGGCTGAGGTCGACCACGTTGCTCAGCAGGTTGGCGGCCGGCACGTCGCGCAACGAAAACACTTCGATTGCCTTGTTGTGATCATAGGCTTTGGCGATCGGACGCGAGGCGAAGCTGCTTTGCGTCATGCCCAGCGGCTGAAAGAAATGCCCTTCCATATATCGGTTGAACCGCTCCCCGCTGACCTTCTCGACGGCCGCGCCGAGCAGTGCCATGCCAAGATTGGAATAGGAAAAAACGTAGTTGGGCGGAAAGGCGAGATACTCCTCGCGAATGCTCTCCACCACCGTCTCGAAGCGATCCGGTTCGCGTACATACAAACCGCGCAGGAAGTTCGACGGTAGCCCGGAGTGATGACACATGATGTTGCGCGGCGTAACCGGGTCGGCAGTGGGGAACCGGGTCTTTATCGAAAATTCGGGCAACGCCACGGCCAGCGGTCGATCGATGTCGAGTTTGCCTTGCTCAGCCAGTTGCATGGCGGCGGCGGCGGTAAATACCTTGGCGATCGAGCCGGCGCGATAAACGGTTTCCGGCGTCGCCGGAATCCCCGCTTCAAGATCGGCGTAACCAAAGCCCTTCTGCCAGATCACCGTCTGGTCATCGACCAGCGCGATGCTCACGCCGGTGATGTCGTTTTTCGACATCTCACGATCGACCAGCCAGGAAATATATTCCTGGGTATGACGGAAATCTCCGGGCGCGCCAACGTCTGCAACCGGCGCCGGGGTAGCGCAGGCAGCGAGCAGAAAACCGATGAACACGAAAAGACAGAGGATGCGACCGGGCATTGGCAAGGGGGGGCGACGAAAGAACACTAGCACCCCTTCCAGATCGGCTTGCGTTTGGCCATGAAGGCGTCTATTCCCTCACCCGCATCCTCGCACATCATGTTGCAGGCCATGGTTTCCGCCGCCAGCTGGTAGGCGGCGTCCAGGCCCATGTCCAATTGCCGATAGAAAAGTTGCTTGCCCATTGCCACGGCCGCCGCCGACTTGCCTGAGATCGACTCGGTGAGCCGTCGCACCTCGGCATCAAGTTGATCGACTGCAACGACACGATTGACCAGCCCGCGTCGTTGTGCCTCGGCGGCGTCTATGAAATCACCTGTGAGCAGCATCTCCAAGGCCTGTTTGCGTCCCATGTTGCGCGATAGTGCGACCGCCGGTGTCGAGCAGAACAAGCCGACGTTGATGCCGGATACGGCAAACCGGGCGCTATCGGCGACCACCGCAAGGTCGCAGCTGGCAACCAGCTGACAACCTGCCGCCGTGGCGATTCCGTGCACGCGCGCGATCACCGGCTGCGGCATGCGCATGATCGT
>PMIH01000062.1:0-22492 GCA_003158255.1 Rhodocyclaceae bacterium | reverse complement strand
AGCGCGTTGAACTGATCAGGGCGATTCAGTGTCAGCCTGGCAACGCCAAGATCGGATTCACACAGCAGCAGCTTGTTTGACATTGCCAATTCCCCGTTCGATCGTTGCTATTTCTGCCGCTGGCTCCGTACCTTCAACTCCAGCCCGACGCCAGCCCATTGCCGTATTTCCTCGTCGAGCGCTGCCGCGGTCAATGGGGATGCCGCCAGCCAGGCTGATTCCACTTGAAGCTGGAAGCCACGCCGCGACAACGTTACACGTATCGGCGGCCTTGCACTGTCGTCTCGCGCCCGATGAAGTAACGCCGCCAGCCGTATGGCGAAAATCAGTAGCCAGTCGCGCACTTCGGTTACCGCCGGATGCACCCGTTCCAGCTTGCCGCGATGCGCCAGGACGATGCGCGAAAGGCGCGCCTGATCGCGACGCGAAAAGCCCGGCATGTCGGCGTTGGCGAGTATATAGGCACTATGCTTGTGATAACTGGAATGAGCGAGCGAAACGCCAACCTCGTGCAATCGAGCAGCCCACAGCAAGGTTCTGGCATCCGCATCGTCCGCATCGGCGACTAGGTCAGGGATCAACTGCGTCAGGACATCGAGCGCGGTTTGGCTGACCCGCTCCGCCTGGAATCCGTCGACCTGGTAGCGCCGCATAAAATCATCGACGGTCGCTTCCCGCAAATCCTCGTGGTGATAGCGACCCAGCAGGTCATAGAGAACGCCCAGGCGCAAAGCGCCTTCCGAAAACACCATGCGTTCGAGACCGAGTTCCTTGAAGACCGCCGACATGATCGCCAAGCCCCCTGGCAGCACGGGAATGCGATCGGCGCGCAAACCGTCGAGTTGTAGGCGAGTGGCATCGCCGGCACGAACCAGCATGGCGCGTAGCGCCTCCAAACCATCGCGAGTGATGCCGCCGGAAGACAAGCCGTTCTGTTCCAGCAGATCAACCAACGCCTTGGCCGTGCCGGACGATCCAACTGCCTCTTCCCACCCGGTCGCCCGATAGGGATGGACGATGGTTTGAAGCTCCTTGGACGCGGCCAGCTCAGCGTCCCTCATGCTCGCCTTGTCAACACGACCGCCAGGGAAAAACCGCAGGCTGAAGCCGACGCAGCCCATATAGAGCGACTCAAGCTGTAGGGGTTTGAAGTGCCGACCGATGATGAACTCGGTCGAGCCGCCACCAATATCCACAACCAGTTGTTGTGTGCGCGGATTGGCCAGACTATGGGCTACACCCAGGTAGATCAGGCGGGCTTCTTCACGACCGGCGATCACTTCGATGGGAAAACCAAGCGCAGCCTCAGCCTCGGGCAGGAACTGGGGGGCATTCTTGGCCACCCGAAGGGTATTGGTCGCCACTGCCCGCACGGCCTTGACATCGAAGCCACGCAGGCGTTCGCCAAAGCGGGATAGTGCATCCAGCGCACGCAGCTGCGACGCGCCGTCGAGTGCCTTTTCCGGAGTCAAGCCGGCAGCAAGTCGCACCGATTCCTTGAGCGAATCCAGCGGATAGATCAGGTTGCCGACAACGCGTCCGACCTGAAGACGGAAGCTATTGGAGCCCAAATCGACGGCGGCAATCAACTCGTGAGCCACGGCAGCGCAACCGGTTTCGAAAGTTTTTGATTCTAGCAGGCATGTTCCGCTCGCCGCCGCCAAAGCGGGCAGTAATACGGCAGCAACAAAAATGTCATAGTATTCGGCCGATCAATCTAACGGCGACTAGTGATATGAACGGTAAAGCGGCTCAGCACGTCGATCAAACCGGACACTTCATCAACCGGGAACTGTCGCTGCTGGCATTCAATCGCCGCGTGCTGGCCCAGGCAGCCGACGCACGAGTGCCGCTGCTGGAGCGGCTGCGATTCCTCTGCATCGTCTCGTCGAATCTCGACGAGTTCTTTGAAATCCGCGTTGCCGGCCTCAAGGAGCAGATCAAGCTCGGCGGTCACGCCAGCGCTGTCGACGGTATGTCGCCGAACGAGGTATTCCGCCGCGTTACAAACGAAGCCCACGTCCTGATCGCCGAGCAGTATGCGCTGCTCAACGAGGTGATCCTGCCAGCCCTTGCCGACGAGGGCATCTTCTTCTACAAGCGCTCAACCTGGACACCGGAACAGACAAACTGGATTCGCGATTTCTTTTTTCGGGAAGTCATGCCGGTACTGACACCGATCGGCCTCGATCCGGCTCACCCCTTTCCGCGCGTGCTCAACAAGAGTCTCAACTTCGCTGTCGAGCTTGAAGGCCGGGATGCCTTCGGCCGCGCCGGCGGTGCCGCCATCGTCCAGGCGCCGCGCGCCCTGCCCCGCGTCATTCAACTGCCAAAGGAACTTACCGGTGTCGATTGGGGCTTCGTCTTCCTGTCGTCGATCCTGCACCGGCATGTTGGCGAACTGTTCGCGGGCATGAACGTTCACGGCTGCTATCAGTTCCGGGTCACGCGCAACTCGGACCTCTGGGTGGATGACGAGGAAGTGAAGAACCTGCGCACCGCCTTGCAGGGCGAACTGCCGCAACGCCACTTTGGCGACGCCGTACGCCTGGAAGTCGCCGACAACTGCTCGGAGGTGATGGCCGAATTCCTGCTCCAGCAGTTCGGCCTGACCAACGCCGATCTCTATCGGGCACCGGGTATCGTCAACCTGGTGCGACTGATGTCGGTACCCGATCGCGTCGAGCGTCCCGACCTCAAATACGCACCGTTCCAGCCGGGACTGCCCAAGGCGATCACCAAGCGCCCGCAGATCTTCGACGTCATGCGGCGCGAGGACGTCCTGTTGCACCATCCGTTCCAGTCCTTCGCGCCGGTGATCCAGATGCTGGAACAGGCCGCCGACGACCCGCAAGTAGTGGCGATCAAGATGACCGTCTATCGCACCGGTACCGATTCCGTGCTGCTGCAGCACCTGGTACGTGCCGCGCAAAAGGGCAAGGAAGTCACGGTCGTCGTCGAGTTGATGGCCCGCTTCGACGAGGAAGCCAACCTCAACATCGCCGCCCGGCTCGAGGAGGTCGGCGCCCACGTCGTTTACGGCGTATTCGGCTACAAGACCCACGCCAAGATGCTGATGGTGCTGCGACGCGAAGATAGCGGTTACCGCCGCTACATCCACCTGGGCACCGGTAATTACCATCCGCGCACCACCCGCTTCTACACCGACTTCGGCCTCCTGACCTGCAACGAAGAAATCGCCGCCGACGTCAATGAAGTATTCAAACAACTGACCGGGCTTGGCAAGGCGGGACAGCTCAAACATCTTTGGCAGGCCCCCTTCACGCTGCACGACAACATGATGGCGGCCATTCGCGGCGAAACCGCAGCGGCAAAAGCCGGCGGCAAGGGGCAAATCACCGCCAAGATGAATTCACTGCTGGAACCGGAGCTTATCGAGGCGCTCTATGAAGCATCGCAGGCCGGCGTCCAGATCGACCTCATCGTGCGCGGCGTTTGCGCGCTGCGGCCGGGGGTCAAAGATCTGTCGGAGAACATCCGCGTCCGCTCGGTAATCGGCCGCTTCCTCGAACACCATCGCATTTTCCATTTTCACGCCGGCGGCGAGGAGAAGGTCTACCTGGGTAGCGCCGACTGGATGGAACGCAACTTTTTCCGCCGCATCGAGGTGGTGTTTCCGGTACTCGACCCGAAGCTGAAGCGGCGCGTGCTCAAGGAAGGCCTGCGCCTGTATCTGCACGACAACTACCAGTCGTGGGAAATGGACACCAACGGCAAGTATTCGGTGCAGCCCAGCCGCCGCGTACGTGCCTGTGCCCAGGAAGCACTGCTGGCCTTGATGGGAGGAACGGAAGACTAAGCGCGCCGGACGCGAACAACGTCCTCGACTTCGGCGACACGATCCAGCATGCGCTGTAGCTGCTCGGCGCTGGCAAGTTCGACGGTGAACGCCATTCGCGCCGTGCCGCTCTTCGACTGCGTCTTGACGGCAGTAACGTTCAGTTTCTCTTTCGACAGGACGTCGGAGATATCGCGCAGCAATCCCTGGCGATCATGTGCCTCAACCAGCAGGTCGACTGCATAGATGCCGTCCTGCCGACCGCCCCACTGGGCGTCGATCACCCGCTCGGGATTGCGTGCCGCCATGTTGCGGAAATTGGGACAATCGAGCCGATGCACCGAGACACCGCGACCGCGAGTGACAAAGCCGGCGACGATATCGGGCGGCACCGGCTTGCAACAACGGCCGAGCTGGGTCATCAACTTGTCGACGCCAACAACGAGAATCCGCGAATTGCCCGCCTTCGACTGCCGCGTCTGGATCTCAGGCCCGGGTTCCGTTTCTTCGACCGCGCCGCGCAAGGCCACCAGCACCGCCCGCGGCCCGACCTCGCCACGCGCCGCCGCCAGGAACATCGCGTCGGGATTCTTGAAGCCGAGCTTGTGCGCGAGGTCCTCCAGATTGGCCTGGGTCTGGCCGTCGCGCTGGAGTTCCTTGGCGATGAAACCGCGGCCCTGCGTCAGCATCTCCGCTTCCTGCTGGGCCGCGAACCAGGCCTTGACCTTCTGGCGCGCTCGCGACGAATGCAGATAGCCCGGCGCCAGCCAGTCGCGCGAAGGGCCGCCGGTCTTGGCCGCAGTAATCTCGACGCGCTGGCCGTTGGCGAGCGACGTCGTCAGGGGCACCAAGTGGCCATCGACCTTGGCGCCGCGACAGCGGTGACCTATATCGGTATGCAGGCGGTAGGCGAAATCGACCGGCGTCGAGCCCTTGGGCAGGTCGATCACCCGTCCCTGCGGCGTCAGCACGTAGATGGTGTCGTCGAGCGAGGCGCGCTTGAACTGCTCGACCCACGCCGCCGAATCGGTGATTTCGTCGCGCCACGACAGCAACTGTCGCAGCCAGGCAATCTTTTCGTCATAGGCCGATTCCGCGCGCGCCGGCGCACCCGCTTCCTTGTAGCGCCAGTGCGCCGCGACACCGAGTTCCGCATGGCGATGCATCTCGGGCGTCCGGATCTGCACTTCCAGCGAGCGGCCGTCCTCGGCCATCACGGCGGTGTGCAGCGAACGGTAGAAGTTGCCCTTCGGATGCGAAATGTAGTCGTCGAACTCGCCGTGGATCGGCTGCCAGAGGGCATGAACAATCCCCAGCGCGGTATAGCAGTCACGCAGGTCGGGGACGATGATGCGCAGCGCCCGCACATCGTAGACTTCCTCGAAGTCCAGATCCTTGGCGCGCATCTTGTTCCAGATGCTGTAGATATGCTTCGGCCGGCCATAAACCTCCGCCGCAATACCGGACTTGCTCATTTCGTCCTTCAAGCGCGCGGTCGCCGTTTCGATGAAGTTCTCGCGCTCGGCGCGCTTCTCGTCCAGCTGCTTTGCGATTCGCTTGTAGGTCGCCGGCTCGATGAAGCGGAACGAGAGATCCTCGATCTCCCACTTCATCTGCCAGACGCCGAGACGGTTGGCGAGTGGTGCGTAAATTTCCAGGCTTTCTCGCGCCAGATCGCGGCGCGCGAGCGTATCGTGGTCGGTGAACCAGCGCAGCGTCTGCGTGCGCGATGCCAGCCGCAACATGACGACACGGATATCGTCGGCCATCGCCAGCAGCATCTTGCGCAGAATTTCCGCTTGCGCCTTGGCTTCGGTGGTTCCCTGCACCGTTGCTTCGGTGAGCGGCCGCAGCCCCTTGAGCCGGTACAGGTTGTCGACCAGGGCCGCGACCGGCGCGCCGAATTGCGCCGTGAGCTTGCCCGATGCCTCAGGCAGGAAGTCAGTGGCGGAAAACAGAATTGCCGCCAAGCGTGAATCGAGATCAAGATTGAGTGCCGCCACTTGCAGCGCCATGCCGACCGCGTGCAGGAGCACATCCTCGCCGGTGCCCAGCGTCTTGCCGGCGTATAACGCAGCGGCCAGGTCGAGTGCCTGGTCGAGCTGTGCCTGCGCCGTGCCGGACAGGCCCTCGCCCAGACGGCCTAGCGCCTTGTCGTCGATACCGGCATCGGAAAGGGCATGGACGACGGAAACCACCTACGCGACCCACTTCCTCACATTGCGGAACATGGTCATCCACGGGCTCTCCTCAGCCCATCCCTCCGGATGCCAGGACATCAGCACCGTGCGGAAAATGCGCTCGGGGTGCGGCATCATTACGGTGAAGCGGCCATCTGGTGTGGTCACGCCGGCGATGCCGTCGGGCGAGCCGTTGGGGTTGAACGGGTAGGTCGTGGCGACCTTGCCGTAGTTGTCGATGTAGCGCATCGCCACGCGCGCCTTGGCCTTGGTCAAGTCGCCGACAAATTCCGCGCGACCTTCGCCATGCGACACCACGATCGGCAACTTAGAACCCGCCATCTCCGCCAGGAAAATCGACGGCGATTCCGGAATCTCGACCATGCCGAAACGCGCCTCGAACTGCTCGCTGCGGTTGCGATGGAAAGTGGGCCACGTCTCTGCCCCGGGAATGATCGACGCCAGATTGCTCATCATCTGGCAACCGTTGCAGACGCCGAGCGCGAACGTATCGGGTCGAGCAAAGAAGGCGGCGAAGTCGTCACGCAATCGATCGTTGAACAGGATCGACTTCGCCCAGCCCTGGCCGGCGCCGAGCACATCGCCGTAGGAAAAGCCGCCGCAGGAAACGAAGCCCTGAAAGTCAGTCATGGTGGTACGCCGAGCCTGGAGATCGGACATGTGCACATCGACGCTCTCGAAGCCGGCGCGGTCGAAAGCCGCCGCCATTTCCACCTGGCCGTTCACGCCCTGCTCGCGCAGGATCGCGATGCGTGGTTTTGCGCCCGTACTCACGAACGGCGCAACCGGATCGAAGGTCAGCGTCGCCGACAGCCCGGGATCGGCGGCATCGAGCAGCGCTTCGAACTCCTCGTCGGCACAAGCGGCGTCGTCACGCAAGCGGGCGATCTCGTGGCTCACCTCGCTCCAGGCGCGCTGGAGTTCGGTGCGCGTGGCGCCGAAGGCCAGTTTGGCATTGCGCCAGACGCGAATCTCGTCGCGCTTGTTGAGCGTGCCGATCATGTGCGCGCAAGCGCCCAGGCCGGCTTCGCGGAAGGCGTGCAGTACCGTCGGACGGTCGTCGCGCAGCACCTGGACCACGGCGCCGAGTTCCTCGTTGAACAACGCGGCGATCAGGCGGTCGCGCATCCGCCCGTCGATGATTTCGGGAAAGCGCTCGATGCCATCGACATCATTCATCAGTTCGTCGTAGCAAAGCGTATCGAGGTTGAGCGACACGCCGAGGTGCGAGGCGAAGCTCATCTCACAGATGGTCGCGAACAAACCACCGTCGGAACGATCGTGATAGGCGAGGATCATGCCGGCACGATTTAGATGCTGGATGACGCCAAAGAAAGCTTTCAGTTTGTCCGCATCGGCATCGGGCGGCACATCGCCCGACACGCCATAGACCTGCGCCAGCGCCGAGCCGCCGAGACGATTCAGACCGGCGCCGAGGTCGATCAGGATCAGTTCAGTTTCACCCTTCTCATCGTCGCGGCGCAGCTGCGGCGTCATGGTTCGGCGCACGTCGGCGCCCGGCGCGAAGGCGGTGACGATCAGCGACAGCGGCGCGACGACCTGCTTCTGCTGGCCGGCTTCTTCCCAGCGCGTGCGCATGGAGAGCGAATCCTTGCCGACGGGAATCGAAACACCGAGTTGCGGACAGAAATCGATGCCGACGGTCTTCACGGTATCGAACAGCGCCGCGTCTTCGAAGCCATGGCCCGCCGCCGCCATCCAATTGGCCGACAGCTTGATCTTCGAAATATCGCCAATGTCGGCTGCCGCGATGTTGGTGATCGCCTCGCCGACCGCCATGCGACCCGAGGCCGGCGCATTCAGCAGCGCCACCGGCGTACGTTCGCCCATGGCAAAACATTCGCCCAGCGTCGTGTCGTAACCCATGGTCGTCACCGCGACATCGGCGACAGGCACCTGCCACGGGCCGACGAACTGGTCGCGCGCAGTCATGCCGCCGACGGTACGGTCGCCGATGGTGATCAGGAAGCTCTTGCTCGCCACCGCCGGCAGGCGCAGCACGCGGAAGGCGGCTTCCTTGAGGTCGATGCTGCAGACATCGAGCGCGGGCATGGTCACCGACTTGCGCGTCGCGTTGCGGTGCATGCGCGGCGGCTTGCCGAGCAGCACTTCCATCGGCATGTCGACGGCCTTGTTCTTGAAGTGGCTGTCGCTGACCACCAGTTCGCGTTCGGCAGTCGCTTCGCCGAGCACCGCGAACGGGCAGCGCTCGCGCTCGCACAACGCACGGAATTCATCGAGCCGTTCCGGACCGATGGCCAGCACGTAGCGCTCCTGCGCCTCGTTCGACCAGATCTCGCGCGGCGACATGCCCGGCTCTTCGTTGGGCACCTTGCGCAGTTCGAAGTGCGCGCCGCGCCCGGCGTCGTTGGCGAGTTCCGGCATCGCATTGGAAATGCCGCCCGCACCGACGTCATGGATGGCGAGAATCGGATTGTTGTCGCCCATTTGCCAGCAACGGTCGATCACTTCCTGCGCGCGCCGCTGCATCTCCGGATTGCCGCGCTGCACGGAAGCGAAGTCGAGGTCGGCGGTATTGGTGCCGGTCGCCATCGACGAGGCGGCCCCGCCGCCGAGGCCGATCAGCATGCCCGGCCCGCCGAGCTGGATCAGCTTGGTGCCGGCAGGAAAACGATCCTTGAAGCAATGAGGGTCGGCGATGTTGCCGACGCCGCCAGCGATCATGATCGGCTTGTGGTAGCCGCGCACCTCGCCGTTGAACTCCTGCTCCAGGGTGCGGAAGTACCCGGCAAGATTGGGCCGGCCGAATTCGTTGTTGAACGCCGCCGCGCCAAGCGGCCCTTCGATCATGATGTCGAGTGCCGAAGCGATGCGATCCGGCTTGCCGTAGCCGGATTCCCACGGCTGCGCATGGCCGGGAATGTTGAGGTCGGACACCGAGAAGCCGCACAGGCCGGCCTTGGGCTTGGAGCCGCGGCCCGTCGCGCCCTCGTCGCGGATCTCGCCGCCGGAACCCGTCGCCGCGCCGGGGAAAGGCGAAATGGCGGTCGGGTGGTTGTGCGTCTCGACCTTGGCGAGGATGTGGGTCAGTTCTTGCGCGTAGCCATAGGCCCCGCCGGCGCCAGGAACGAAACGCTTGATCTTCGCGCCCTCGATCACCGAGGCGTTGTCGGAATAGGCGACCACCGTACCTTCGGGATGCGCCTTGTGCGTCTCGCGGATCATGCCGAACAGCGATAGCGGCTGATCTTCGCCGTCGACGGTCCAGGTGGCATTGAAAATCTTGTGGCGGCAATGCTCCGAGTTCGCCTGTGCGAACATCATCAGTTCGACATCGGTCGGATTGCGGCCCAGCTTGCCGAAGTTGTCGACCAGATAGTCGATCTCGTCCTCGGATAGTGCGAGGCCCAGTTCGCCATTGGCAGCGACCAGCGCGGTGCGACCGCCAGCAAGGATATCGACCGTCGTCAGCGGTTGCGGCACAACGTGGTGGAAAAGCTGCTCGGCGGCAGTCACGGAATCCAGTACCGACTCGGTCATGCGGTCATGGAGGCGGCGTGCCACCACGACTGACTTTGGCGTACCCATGACATGGAATGCCGTACCGCGCTCGATGCGCTTCACCTGGGCAAAACCGCAGTTGTGGGCGATGTCGGTGGCCTTCGACGACCAGGGTGAAATCGTGCCCAACCGCGGCGTCACCAGTAGCAGCTCGCCGGGCGGTTCGGACGGCAAGACGGCTAGAATTCCGAGCAGATCCTTCAGGCGGGCCAGTTCGGCCTGATCGAGATCGCCTTCCAGTTCAATGAAATACCAATGCTCGGCGGCCAGCGCCTTGAGGTCGGGCGCCGACTGTCGAACGGTTTCGACGATGCGCGACAGGCGGGTGGGAGAAAAGGCGGCGACGCCGCGCAGGGAGATGACTCGACGCATGGCAGGGACAGAGAAACAAGCGGATGGGTGATTATACGGTGTCGGAGTTTTCGCCCCGAAGATGTTTCCGGCCTTCCCGCACGGCAAAATTGCCATGGCCTCGCGACCGCCAGGCAGTCGTTTCGGACCAAGTTCCTTTAGAATATCGTTACACTCTAATTTAGCTAAAGTGCCACACCGCTTGGCCGAACATCCACCCATACAATGACCCGAACAACCGCTTCCAATCGCACCGGTTCGATACGGACTTTCTGGCCGTCCTGGCTGGCTGGCCTGGCGCTCGGCCTCGTCTTGTTGCTGACCTTCCTCATGACCGGCCACGGCCTTGGCGCTACCGGATTCACGACCCGTTTCGCCGCCTGGATCGGCGAAATGCTGGCGCCGGCTGCCATCGCCGCCAATGACTATCTCGGCCCCATGGTCGAAAACGGCAACCCGCTTGCTTCGTGGATCACCTGGGAAGTGCTGGGCGTGGCGATCGGCGCACTCGCCGCCGCTTACAGCAGCGGTCGCTGGCGCTTCCAGATTTCGGGCGCGCAGTCCGGTAGAATCAAGCGACTGAGCCTGGCCGTCGGCGGGGGTATCGCCGCCGGGTTCGGTGCCCGCGTTGCCGCCGGCTGCACCAGCGGTGTCGGCCTCTCTGGCGGCGCGGCCCTCAGCGTGGCTGCCTTCGTATTCCTAGCCGCGTTTTTCACGGTTGGCGTCGTCGCCAGCCGACTGCTCCATGGCAACAACCACCGGAATCCATGATGGTCTTCCCCGCAAATGACGCCGGCATCACCTCCGGCCTGCTCTCCGGCGTTCTGTTTGGCTACGTCCTCGAAAACGCAGGCTTCGGCAGCCCCTGCAAACTGACGGCCCAGTTCCGTCTCTCCGACTGGTCCGTCTTCAAGGTTATGTTCTCCGCCATCGTCGTCGCGGCGGTCGGGCTGTATCTTCTGCGCCTGGCAGGCTATGCCGAAGACGGCGGCTTCTTCGTCACACCACCGATGCTCGGCGCTGCCGCTATTGGCGGCGCCATGATCGGCGTTGGCTTCGCCGTCGGCGGCTATTGCCCGGGCACGTCGGTGGTCGGCCTGTTTTCCGGCCGTCTCGATGCGCTCCTGTTCCTGATCGGCATCGTCCTTGGCACATGGATCTTTGCCAGCGCCTATGACGAGGTCAAGTGGCTCACTTCGCTCGGCGCCATCGAGGCCGAAACGCTGCCTGAATTGACAGGCCTGCCCGAATGGATGATTCTCGCCGGCCTCGGCATCGCTGCCGTCGCCGTATTTGTCATTGGCACACGCTTCGAACGACGGCTGCAAGGCCCGGTCACCGCAGAGCAAGCGACTGTCGGCAACACCCGCTGAACCAGAACCTTCAAGGAGACTATAAGAATGCCCCGCAAACCCCGCTCGAATTCCGGCGCCAAGCTCGCCCTGACCCTGCCGGCGCTGGCGCTGGCGATGGCGACCGCCATCCCGGCAACCACCGCAGTTGCCGCCGGCGAAAAAACCACCAAGGAGTCGACCACGACGAATCCTGCCGCCAATCCTTGCGGCCCGGCCAATCCGTGCGCCCCCACGAAGAAGCGCGCCAAGAGCAGCGACAATCCCTGCGGCCCGGCCAACCCCTGCGCACCGGCGAAGAAGTAACTGCCCGCGCCATGGCGATCGTGGCTGGCAATGCGACGCCGGACAACGAGGCGGCTCTGACAATCGTCTCCGTCCAGGCCGCCCTCGCCGCCCGGGGCACGCATCTCGCCACGGCGGCGCTTGCCGGCGCCAGAGAGTTCGTTGAATGGGGCCACTACCCGCGCAGCGATTGCGTCGATCACAAGCATCGCACGGAGTTCTACTACCACGCCCACGAAGCCACCCGACGCCTGCCGGGCGAACATGGCCATTTCCACGTCTTTGCCCGCCATACCGATGGCCGTTTCTGTCATCTGGTCGGCATCTCGCTCGACAACCTGGGACACGCGACGCGACTGTTCACCACCAACCGCTGGGTTACCGGCGAGGCCTGGGCGCCAACAAAGGACATGACGCCTCGCCTCGATGCATTTATCATGCATAGTTCCGGTCGCCTGGCGCCGGTCGCTCGCTGGATCGACGCCATGGTCCGTTTCTACCGGCCGCGAATCGTCGAACTGATGCACGAGCGCGATACTTGGCTCGCCGCCGCCAAACCGTCACAACGTGAGGCCAGACTGAATGACCGTAGCGTCCATATCGTCAACCAAACCCCCATCGATGTACTGACCGACGTCGCTGGATGGGTCAGCCCGATTGCCGAACAGCCGCAAACCAAGAGGAGAACCACAT
Organism: Rhodocyclaceae bacterium; assembly: GCA_003158255.1. Classification (GTDB taxonomy): domain Bacteria; phylum Pseudomonadota; class Gammaproteobacteria; order Burkholderiales; family Rhodocyclaceae; genus Fen-999. Next base: position 10,268 of record PMIH01000062.1, on the reverse strand, counting down.
GAAATACCGTTTCACCACTATCGCCATCGCCACGGCCACGCTGGCCGGCAGCGCCTGGGCCGTGACTCTTCCCGGAGCGGTCGTCGACAGCCAATGGCTGGCCAAGAATCGCAGCGAAGTACAGGTTGTCGATATTCGCTCGGACAAGTCGTTCACTGTCCAGCCCGCTTTCGAAACCGACAAGAAATCCGGCAAGAAGGTACTCGTTGAAGTCGGCGGTCATTTGGCCGATGCCCTGCAAGTTCCTTTCGGTTCGATTCGCGCCGACCGCATGCTGAACGGCCAGAAGGTCAGCTACCTATTGCCCGAGAAGGCCGACTTCGAAAAGGTCATGCAGACTGCCGGCCTGCGTGCCGATTTGCCGATCGTGATCGTCACCAAAGGCTCCGACCCGTCGGAGATCGACGAGGGTCTGCGCCTGTTCTGGCAGTTGAAGTATTACGGCGAAGACCGTATCGCGCTACTCGATGGCGGCATGGCCGCTTGGCTGGCCGAAGAACGGGATACCGTTGTCGTGCCCGCTTCAGCCGCAGCCGGCAACTGGAAAGCAACCGCCGAGCGCAAGGAACTTCTGGCAACGCCGGAAGACATCGCCAATGCCGGTAACGACGTGCAACTGGTCGACGCCCGCGGCGCCACCCAATACTACGGCCTCGGCAAGCGTGACTATGTCTACGCGCCCGGGCACATCAAGGGTGCGAAGATGCTGCCGCCCGAACTGCTGTTCCGCAAGGACGGACCGGCGCTCAAGTTCTTTTCGGCGGATACGTACCGTTCCATCTTCACAATGAGCGGCATCAATGCCGACCAACCAGCCGTCACCTATTGCAACAGCGGTCATTTCGCCGCCGGCCCCTGGTTCGTCGAGCACGAACTGCTTGGTAACAAGCACGTCCGCCTGTTCGATGGCTCCATGCACCTGTGGACGCTGCAAAAACGCCCGCTGGAAAGCGTCACTTTAGCGCCGCTGCCAGCAACCTGTGTCGCTGGCGCCACGACCCCGGGCTGCTAGTCGAGAACATCCATCGCGACCGGGGAATGCCCACTCCCGGGCGTCCCCCGTCATCCGACAGCGAGACTGAAAATATCCAATTCAATTGCTTACGGCAATCGAATGACTTTGTGCTTTATTGCTTAGTGCATAGAATACAAGTTAGGTAAGATTTCAGATTAGTTAGCCGATTGCACCGGTACGCCTTGGTGCAATCAAAAACCACAAGAATCACCATGGGAGAAGGTCATGGATATCGAATCAGTTCCGGGTCGGTCCGTCTCAAGCGCATTTCACCGAGCACTGCTTCTTATCTACCTGGTGAGCGCATTGGCTGTCGTTCCAGTCATCTATTTCCTGACCAAGGACGAACTGTTTGCGCAGGCCAACAAGGAACTGAAACTGCTTGTCGATGTAGTGAGTTCGGCCCGTGCCATCGTCAAGGACAAAACCCGGCCCTATTTTCTTGCCAAGGGGGAATTCTTTGCGCCGGTCGTCTCGTCGACCGTCATGGCAAAGGAACTTGCCACCCAGTTCCACACCTTGCAGCCAAGCTATCTGATACGCATGGTCAGCGATAACCCGCTCAACGTGGAAAACTTGCCGGAAGGTCTGGAAAAAGACGTCCTGGAAACCTTGCGCCAGGGTAACAATGACAAGGGCGTAATCCAGGCCGGCACGATACGCGACCGCAATTACCTGATTTCCGCCGTACCAACCAAGGTCCATGACGATTGCCTGATGTGCCACGGCGATCCGACCGCAGCACCGAGCGACATTACCGCGAAGTACGGCACTACCACTGGTTTTGGCTGGAAAACCGGAACCACCATTGGTGCCACTATCGTCGGCGTGCCTATTGCCGACCTCAACGCCGCCGTCCTGAAGCGTTCCGGAATTGTCATCGGCATCATCACCGTCCTGTTCGCCGGCGTACTGATCGTCTTGAATCGCGTCGTACAAGGCAACATCATCAAACCTATTCTGCATATCACGGAAGCCGCCAAAGCCGTCAGTCTGGGCCGCAGCAACGAGCCACTCGTGTCCGACCGCGACGATGAGATAGGCGCCCTGACGCGTGCTTTCGAGCTAATGCGCCGAAGCATCACCATCGCAACCGGCCAGATTGCCCGCCTGAACAAGACACGAACAGACCGCTAGCCACCGTTTTTCAGCCAAAGCTAGCGCCAGGAACTCAAGGAATGGGATATGAGTCGAGAAATGCGTCCGATCCGCGACTGTCTCGACGAGCTGAAGGAGCTTGTCAAGAACGGTACCAGCGGTAACTTCTATCTTGCCGTCACCGACAGCGATATTGCTGTCATCACAATCAATCACGGCGTCGTTGACGCCGTGAATTTTCAGGGGCGACGTGGCGATCTGGCTGTCGAGCTCCTGAACAGCGTAATGACGGCCAGAGCCTCCTTCCACGCGGAGGTGCCACGCCCCTCCAAGAACGCCCAACTCAGCGACCGCGCCGTTCGCTGGTTGACCGGCGGCGTGGTCATACCCGCGCCATCACCCGGCGCCCCTTCCGCGCCAGCCGCAAGCACACCGAACGGCAGGGCTGAACTGGAAAAATATCGTCGGAACGTCGAATCGGTGGCGTTTACGTTTCTGGGTCCTATTGCCGGAGCGATATGCGAAAGTATTTTTGCCGACTGCACCAGCCTTCAGCAGGCTATCGACGAGCTCGCCGCCAACCTGCCCTCAAATGAAGCCGCTCAGTTCAAAGATGAAGTGGCGAAATTGACTGGTAGAACGTAACGGGAATCCTTTTCCGGACTTGCCCAGCCCCGCTCTTCTCACGACGCACGCCTCCCAAGCAGCCGCGTGGTTGATACCAAGACGGTTTCGTGGCAACCTTCGCAGGTTGTCCGGGAGGTCGCCAGAAATTGGCGTGATCCGGATCTCTACCTATCCTTGGAGAGTTATGGCCGCCTACGACGTCACCGTCGCCGATTTTGCACAAAAGGTTCTCGACGCCTCGCGCCATGCGCCGGTCATCGTCGACTTCTGGGCCGAGTGGTGCCAGCCGTGCCAGATACTCAAGCCCATCCTCGAAAAGCTGGCTGCCGAATACGGCGGTCGCTTCATCCTGGCGAAGGTGGACTCCGACCAGAATCAGGAACTGGCGCAACGCTATGGCGTGCGTGGCATTCCGGCGGTCAAGGCGTTTCTGGATGGCGAGATGGTGGACGAATTCACCGGCGCGCTGCCGGAAGATCAGATCCGCGACTTCATCGACCGGCTGATCCCCTCGCCGGCCGAACCACTGCGCGCGCAAGCGCTGGCGGCGCACCAGAAAGGCGACGTCGAAGGCGCGCGCAAATTGATGGCGGACGCCATCAAGCTCGATCCGCGCAACGACACCAGTTACCTCGACTACGTCGAACTCAGCCTGGAAGCAGGTGTTTTCGCCGATGCCAAGGAAGTGCTCGACGCCGTGCGCGACCGCAGCCGCGACCAAGTGCGTGTCGACGCGCTCGATGCACGGTTGAAGTTTGCCGCCGGTGGCGGCGCAGATACGGCGGCGCTGCAGACGCGCCTCGCCGCCGATGACAACGATCTGGACGCCCGACTGCAACTGGCCAACGCACAGGCGCTGGCGCGCGACTATCGCCCGGCGTTCGAGCAGTTGCTTGAGATCGTCCGCCGTGACCGCAAGTGGAATGAAGAGGCTGGCCGCAAGACCATGCTGACGCTATTCACCATGCTTGGCGCACAGCCCGAATACGACGATCTGGTGCGCGAATTCCGCGTTGCCCTGTCGCGCACCTTGAATTGACGACATGAAATTCCTCTTCGATCTGCTGCCGGTCATCCTCTTCTTTGCCACCTTCAAGGTTTCTGAAGGCCGCAAGGAGGCCACCGCGGAGCTGCTTGGCAACATATTCGGCGCCGTCGGGCTGGCCGGTGCATTTCCGCCCGACCAGTCACCCATCCTGCTGGCAACTGTGGTGGTCATCCTCGCCACCTGCGCCCAGATCGCCTGGGTTTGGTGGCGTCACGGCAAAGTCGACAAGATGCTCTGGATCAGCCTGGGCCTGGTCGTCGTGCTCGGTGGCATGACCATTGTCCTGCGCGACGACACCTTCATCAAGTGGAAGCCGACCGTTCTCTACTGGATCTTCGCCGTCGTTCTGGTGGTCTCGGCGACCCTGTTCGGCAAGAACCTGATCCGTGCCATGCTCGAGGCTCAGGTCGATGCCCCGGAGCACGTCTGGGTCAAATTGAACCTGGCCTGGGCGGCCTTCTTCGCCTGCATGGGGGCGGCCAACCTGTTCGTCGCGTTGTCGTTCCCGACCGACATCTGGGTAAACTTCAAGCTTTTCGGCACCATGGGTCTGATGTTCACCTTCATCATTGCGCAAGGCCTCTGGCTAAATCGTTATGTCGACCAGCCGCCGGCGAACGATCCGGACGAGACGGAAAAGTCCTGACAGGAAACATCGCATGAGCATCATCGACATCATGACAGAGCGACTCGCGGCACTCGACCCGACCCGGATGGAGCTGATCGACGATTCGCCGAAGCATGCCGGCCACGCCAGTACCGGCGGTGGCTACTTCCGGCTAGAGATCGTCTCGCCGCGTTTCGCCGACCTTGCAACAATAGCGCGCCATCGCCTCGTGTATGATGCGCTCGGAGATTTGATGGGCGGCGAAATTCATGCTCTTAGCATCACTGCCCGCACCCCAACCGAACACACCAACTGACAAACCCTAAGGATCATTCGATGAAACACTCGATATACGCAACCTTGCTTTCCGCTTCCCTGCTTGTCCTGGCGTCCGCGCCTGCTACCGCCGCCCCGACCGCCAAAACAGCAGCTATCACGGTCAATGGCAAATCCATACCGCAATCGCGCGCAGACACGCTGCTGGCCGCCCAGGTTGCGCAGGGACAAACCGACACGCCCCAATTGCGTAACGCCGTGCGCGAAGAACTGATCCGGCGCGAGGCCCTCGTCCAGGAAGCGGAAAAGAAGGGCATGGAGAAGAAGCCGGAAGTCCAGACGCAGTTGGCGATGACCCGTCAGAACGTACTGATCGGCGCTTATCTGCAAGACTTCGTCAAGAGCCATCCCGTCACCGACGAAATGATCAAGAACGAGTACGACAGCCTGAGCAAAACGCTCGGCGACAAGGAGTACAAGGCCCGCCATATCCTGGTCGACAACGAGGACGACGCCAAGGCGATCATCGAGAAGCTGAACAAGGGCGAGAAGTTCGAGGATCTCGCCAAGCAATCCAAGGACCCCGGTTCCAAGGACAAGGGCGGCGATCTCGGCTGGGCCAATCAGGCTGCCTACGTAAAGCCGTTCTCTGAGGCCATGACCAAGCTTGAAAAGGGCAAATTCACCGCAGCGCCGGTGAAGAGCGACTTCGGCTGGCATGTCATCCAGCTTGATGACGTCCGCGATTTGAAGGCGCCTTCGCTGGATGAGATCAAGCCGCAACTGACCCAGCGCCTGCAGCAACAAATGGTCGAAAAGCATATCCTCGAACTGCGCACCAAGGCCAAGGTAGAGTAAGCGCATCCTGACTCTCCCGAACGGGGGCAGTGGCCCCCGTTTTTTATTTCCGCAATGCGCCAGTCTCCCTCGCCCTACCTGCTGCTGATCCCGGCCAACCTGTTCTGGGCCGGCAACTGGGTTGTCGGCCGCGGCATCCGCGACGACATTCCGCCGCTGGCGCTGTCGTTCTGGCGCTGGGTCATCGCCCTGCTGTTCATCCTGCCGCTGGCCCGCCCTCACCTGCGGCGCGACTGGCCGCAACTGGTCGCCGGCTGGCGCTGGCTGGCATTGTTCGGCCTGCTGGGCACCGCCACCTACAACGCGCTCGCCTATGTTGGCCTGCAATACACCACGGTCACCAACGGCCTGCTGCTCAACTCGTTCATTCCCGTGGCCATCGTTGTACTGGGCTGGCTCTTCCTTGGCAAACGCCTGCGACCGATCGAGTCCCTCGGCGTCGCCATATCGCTGCTCGGTGTCCTGACAATCGTCGTGCGTGGCAATCCGGCGGTGCTATTCACCCTGCAACTCAACGCTGGCGATCTCTGGATCCTCATTTCGGTGCTCGCCTGGGCCATTTACACGGTCATGCTGCCCCATCGCCCGACCGTTCATGGCATCAGCTTCCTTGCCGCCATCGCCGTCTTCGGCCTGCTTGGCCTGCTGCCGGCCTATGCCTGGGAACTCGCCTCCGGTCGCCACATGAATTTCACATGGCCCGCACTTGGCGCACTCGCCTACACGGGAATCTTCCCCGCCTTCCTCGGCTTCGTCTTCTGGAATCGCGGCGTCGCCGAAGTCGGACCGGGCAAGGCCGGTCTGTTCATCCACCTGATGCCCGCCTTCGGCATCCTGCTGTCGATCATCTTCCTCGATGAGCGGCTCGAGTTCTACCATGCCATGGGGATCGCGCTTGTCTTCACGGGCATCTGGCTCAACACGCGCAAAGCCAAATGATCGCCCTATTCAAGGATTGGCGGCGGCAAAAGGCGCTCGATCGCGTCCAGGTCAGCGACGCCCAATGGTCGGCCGCGGAAGCACAACTGCCCTTCCTCGATCATCTGGATGCCGGCGACCGCATGCGGCTGCGGCAACTGGCGCACGAGTTCCTTGCCGAAAAGGAATGGAACGCTGCCCGCGGCCTGCAACTGACGCCTGAAATTCAGCTCTCGATCACACTGCAGGCCTGCCTGCCGATCCTCAACCTTGGCCTCGACCACTATCGCGGCTGGGTCGGCATCGTCGTCTATCCGGGTGACTTCGTCATCCAGCGCAGCGTCATGGACGAGAATGGCGTCGTCCATGAATATGACGACGCCGTGCTCGGCGAAGCCTGGGAAGACGGCCCGGTACTCATCTCGTGGTTCGACGACCCGGAAGACGCGGACGGAGTGAATGTCGTCATCCACGAATTCGCGCACAAACTGGACATGGAGAACGGCACGGTCGACGGCATGCCCCGCCTGCCCGCCGACATATCGCGCCGCGACTGGGTCGCCGCCTTCGAGCCGGCCTACCAGGACTTCTGCAAGCGAGTCGACTCCGGCGAAGACACCTTCCTCGACCCTTACGCCGCCGACCACCCCGCCGAGTTCTTCGCCGTCATGTCCGAAGCCTTCTTCGAAACGCCGGACGTCCTGCACGACGAATACCCGGCGGTGTACGAACAACTCCGGCGCTTCTACCGCCAGGACCCGCTGCACAGGTCGGCCTGAGTCCCCGCGAGCAGAGAGCCGCCTCAAGTCACGCTACGAGGCGTACCGCCACGACTGACTTTTCTTGCCAGAAGAATATACCCATGCGATGATCCGCGGCATCCGGGCGAGCTCAGTCTGTCCCCGTTTTCCTGATTTCCCCGGCGGATAAACGCTATTCGTTAGGCTCCACCTTCTATGGCAAAGGTTCACAGTCACTACGAAAATCTCAAGGTGGCGCGCGACGCACCTCCAGAAGTAATTCGTGCCGCATATCGTTCGCTTTCCCAAAAGTATCATCCTGACCGGAATCCAGGAAACAGCGAAGCCACTAGAATCATGGCCGTCCTCAATGTGGCATTCGAGACGCTGTCAGACCCGGCAAAGCGCCACGCGCATGATCAGTGGATTGCGGCAGAAGAAGCGAGCCAATCCACATATCAAGCAGCACAAGGCAACTCTAACTCGTCTCCGCGCTACCCAAACGTTTCCCTCTTCCGAAAGGCGGGATTGGTTCTCGCGCACCTTTTTCGCAACTGGCTTTGGTACGGTATTGGCGCACTTGTAATCTTGGGACTTGAGAACGACAAACCCCACCCACCCCCACCAGGCCCAAAGCCTTATCTCGCCACTCCCGCCCTCACTCCTGAATCAGACGATCCAGTGATTGCGGCGTTGAAGATTGGCCGGCCTGATGGAAGGTCTAAAGCTGAGTCCTCCGGCGCGTCGATCAACAAGTTCGACCGGGATCCTGTCGCCGCTGCGCTCGGGATCCCCGACCCCGTTGCGCCCAATTCCATGCCGGCTCGTGCTCCCGCTTACGTGAGGCCAGCCGCAGCCCCGAACGGTCAGCCCTGGCCCATGTCATCCGCCTACATTAATGGCTACCAGCGACTTCACAACGACGGCTTATCGACGGTCACAATCGACAACACCCGGAACGACTCGGACGTATTCGTGAAACTCGTATCACTCAACGGCCCACAGGCGTATCCGGTACGCACATTCTTTGTCGCCGGTCGTGGCACCTTCACTCTCAATCAAATGGCCGCAGGGAACTACGACATTCGCTACCGCGACCTCAGCACTGGTGGTCTTTCCCGTACGGAAGCATTTAGCCTCGAAGAGGCTCCCTCCTACAACGGCACGCAGTTCAGCAATATAACCATGACCTTGTACAAGGTGCGCAATGGAAACATGCAAACATATGGGCTAGCGGAAGACGAGTTTTGAGCCTAGCCATCACTTCGAGGGCCGCCCCTTAAACTGGAACTAAATGGGCCAGACTCGAATATCCCCGTCGCGAGTTGAAGCTGGCGCGCAAACGTGCCAAGGAGATACTCCATGACTGATATCAAATTCAAGCCTGTCCGCCACAACCACAAGACTTTTGTCGAAAAGGCGTCGAAGCGCAAGGGCTTCGTCGAGGCCTATGACGCGCTCGCGCTCAACTACCAATTGGCCAACCAGATGATCGAGGCCCGTTCCCGTGCCGTCCAGCACAAGCTGCGCGGGTAGCGCCAGTGCGCTAAACTCTCCGCCATGACAACCGACATCCGCTGGAAGCAGCGCTTCCAAAACTTCGATCGTGGCGTAGTGTTGTTGCGCGAGGCGCTTGAAAACGGCCCAAGCGTGCTGTCCGCGCTGGAGCAAGAAGGCGTCATCCAGCGGTTTGAATACACCTTCGAACTCGCCTGGAAGACGATCAAGGACTTCCTGGAGGCCGGCGGCCTCGACATCAGTCCGCTGACGCCGCGCCAGGTACTCAAAGCAGCGTTTGCGGCAAAGGTGATCGATGACGGCCAAGCCTGGATCGACATGCTCGACCATCGCAACCTGCTGTCGCACTCCTACGACTTTTCCGTGTTCAAGAAGGCCGTGGAAGCAATCCACACGCGCTACCTGCCGGCCATGGAATCGTTGCACGAGTATCTCCTCGCGCAGTCTCTCGAATGAACGCCCCGGCGCTCACCGGGCGCGAGCTGGCACTGATTGCCGGCGTGTTCCGGCGTCACCCGGAAGTCGACTCGGTCAAACTCTTCGGCTCCCGCGCCAAGGGCAACAGCACGCCCCGCTCGGATGTCGACCTGGCGGTGTGGGGTGAAGTCGACGCGATCCGGGCCGAGAGCATCGCGGCGGAACTCGACGAGTTGCCGCTGCCGTATCGCTTCGAGGTCAAGCCTTTCGCGCTGATCAGGCTGAGGACGCTGCGCGAGCATATCGAACGGGTAGGCATTCCCGTCTATCCCGAAGGAGACGCTTCGCGGCAGGCTACCGGGGTTTGATGCCATGAACGCACCCGACACCCACCCGCCGCTGCCGCAACCGCTGGCCGCGGCATTGGCCGAACGCTTCGGCCAGCGCTTTTCCGTTTCCGCCGCGGTGCGCGAGCACCACGGCAAGGATGAATCCTCGTTCGCGCCGCAGCCGCCGGACGGCGTGGTGTTTGCGCTGTCCACCGAGGACGTGGCCGACGCGGTGCGGCTGTGCGCGGCGCACAAGGTGCCGGTGATCGCCTACGGCACGGGCACGTCGCTGGAAGGCCACCTGCACGCGGTGCGCGGCGGCATCTGCATCGACCTCTCGGGCATGAACCAGGTGGTTGCGGTGCGGCCGGAAGACCTCGACGCCACGGTGCAGGCTGGCGTGACGCGCAAGGCGCTCAACGCGCAGTTGAACGGCACGGGCCTGTTCTTCCCCATCGACCCGGGCGCCGACGCCAGCCTGGGCGGCATGGCGGCGACGCGCGCCTCGGGCACCAACGCCGTGCGTTACGGCACCATGCGCGAGAACGTGCTCGGCTTGACCGCCGTGATGGCCGACGGCCGCATCGTCAAGGCGGGCAGCCGGGCGAAGAAGTCCTCGGCCGGCTACGACCTCACTCGTTTGCTCGTCGGCTCGGAAGGCACGCTGGGCATCATCACCGAACTCACCGTGCGGCTGTACCCGATCCCCGAGGCGATCTCGGCGGCGGTGTGCTGCTTCCCGACCATCCACGACGCGGTGAAGACGGTGATCGCCACCATCCAGCTCGGCGTACCCATCGCCCGCATCGAACTGCTC
>PMIH01000021.1:2446-2775 GCA_003158255.1 Rhodocyclaceae bacterium | reverse complement strand
CGCCTCGTGATACTGGAAGCCCGCAAGCGGCGAACTTTGCACCAGAATCTTGACGGTCTGGGCCTGTGTGGACGTAACGACAAGGAAGAAACTAATCAGCAGAAAACGCATCGCGCAGCCATTCGATGTTGTCGCCATCCAGGAGTACGCAGTCGAAACGGCAGGAGCAATCGTTGTACTGGCCGTGCCGCGCGAGCCAGTGGCGCGCCGCCATGACGATCTTTGCCTGCTTGGTGGCGGTGATGCTGGCCGCCGCGCCGCCGTAGTCCGATCGGCTGCGCTGGCGAACCTCGACAAACACCACCGCTTCGCCATCGCGGCAGATCAGG
>PMIH01000021.1:347-2334 GCA_003158255.1 Rhodocyclaceae bacterium | reverse complement strand
ATCGGTGCACGAGCACAACGAGGCCACCGCCGCGACGAAGCTGATTGATGCCTTGAGCTCTGGAAAGCGCGTGGCGCTGATTTCCGATGCGGGCACGCCGGGTATTTCCGATCCCGGTGCGCGGGCCTGCGCCGCCGTGCGTGCGGCCGGCTTCCGGGTGGTGCCGCTACCTGGCCCAAGCGCGGCGATTACGGCTTTGTCGGCGGCGGGCCTGGCCGATGCGCGCTTCCTGTTTGCGGGCTTTCTGCCGCCGAAGCCGACGGCGCGACGGCACGAAATCGAAGCCTTGAAAAGCATTCCGGCGGCGCTGGTCATCTACGAAGCGCCGCATCGCATCGAAGAGACAATCGCCGATCTCGCCGCACTGCTGGAGCCGGAGCGAACGCTGGTCGTCGCGCGCGAACTGACCAAGCTGTTCGAACAGATCGCCGTCATGCCGCTGACGGAGGGACCGGCATGGCTGGCTGCCGACGAGAATCGCAAGCGCGGCGAATTCGTGCTGGTCGTTTCCGCGCCGCCGCCCAACGAAGGCCTGGATGCCGAGACGGAACGTGTGCTCAAGACGCTGCTTGCCGAACTGCCCGTCAAGCAGGCTGCGAAGCTGGCANNCACCTGCGCGACGGCGCCGCTTTGGCGGCTGTGTTGCCGGATACGGCGCGGCGCTTTGCGCGCGCCATCGTCATGCCGAACCTGAGGCCACCCGTGACGACGGTCGAACAGGCTGCCACCTACCGCCAGCGGATACAGCACGGCGTACCACCACGACTAACAACGGGCCGGCGTCAGCCGGCATTGCCTAGACTTGCGCAGCCTAACTCGTTGGATGCCGCAGGCGGCACTTTCGAGCCGCTCATGGTGCTGTATCTGACCGACAACACGCCGCCTTCTGAAATCGAGAAGGCGAAGGCGAGCGGTTTCGTCCATGCGGTCAAGCTCTATCCGGCCGGCGCCACGACGAACTCGGATGCCGGCGTCACCGACCTTGCCCGCTGCCGCGCGACGCTGGCGAAGATGGAGGCGCTCGGTGTGCCGCTGCTGGTGCACGGCGAGGTGACGGAGCCGGCGGTCGATATCTTCGACCGCGAAGCCGTGTTTATCGAGCGCGTGCTCGCGCCGCTGCTGAAAGACTTTCCGGCGCTCAAGCTGGTGCTCGAACATGTGACGACCCAGGATGGCGTGGACTTTGTGCTTGCGGGCGGCGCCAACGTGACCGCGACCATCACCGCGCATCACCTGCTGCTCAACCGCAATGCCATTTTCCAGGGCGGCATCCGGCCGCATCACTACTGCTTGCCCGTGTTGAAGCGCGAACGGCATCGCCAGGCCCTCGTCGCCGCGGCGATTTCCGGCAGTCCAAAATTCTTCCTCGGCACCGACTCCGCACCGCACGGCAAAAGCACGAAGGAGGCGGCCTGCGGCTGCGCCGGGTGCTATACCGCGCATGCCGGCATTGAGCTCTATGCCGAGGCTTTCGAGGCGGCGGGCGCCCTCGACAAACTGGAAGGATTTGCCAGCCACTTTGGTGCCGACTTCTACGGCCTGCCACGCAACGAAGAACGGATTACGCTGGTGAAGGAAAGCTGGACCGTGCCCGCCGTGTTGCCCTACTTGGACGGCGATGTCCTGGTGCCGCTGCGTGCCGGTGAAAATGTAACGTGGAGCCTGAAATGAAGCGATGGTTTTTGCCCTTCACCGTCTTGCTGCTTGCCGCGTGCGCCCGGGATCCGGCTGCCTACATGATCGCGGGCAGCGAGATCGCTATCACCGTGGAACGCATCAAGCCGAACTTCTGGACCAGCGGTTGGGAACTCGACCTGATCGTCCGTCAACATCCAAATTGCCAGCGGCGCTATCACCTCAAACCCACGAGCAGCAGCAAGCTCAAGGTTGAAGTGTACAGTCCGGAGCGGGGCGTCTTCATCCTTCGGCAGGCCAAGCGCTGGTATGTCACCGACCTGCGCACCTGTGGCTTCGATACCTTCAAGGA
>PMIH01000021.1:0-329 GCA_003158255.1 Rhodocyclaceae bacterium | reverse complement strand
CCCGGAAGTCCGCCAGGCAGCCGCTGGATGCGAAAGCATCTGGAGGAAAGTCCGGGCCCCATAGAGCAGGATGCCGGCTAACGGCCGGGCGCAGCAAGTCTCGCAAGAGACCCAAGGCGACAGACAGTGCAACAGAAAGATACCGCCTAAGTTCGCAAGAACCGGTAAGGGTGAAATGGCGGGGTAAGAGCCCACCGCGGACGTGGTAACACGGACGGCATGGCAAACCTCATCCGGGGCAAGGCCAAATAGGGGAGTAATGGCGTGGCTCGCGTCGCTCCCGGGTAGGCTGCTAGAGGCCGTCGGTAACGGCGGTCCCAGAGGAATGG
>PMIH01000111.1 GCA_003158255.1 Rhodocyclaceae bacterium | reverse complement strand
GCCGATCTTGCGGTGGAACTGAAGGGTTCCGTTGCTGGCTTCAAGGTCTGATCGGCACCATTTCATGAACACAGCTGCCGAACTGGATATCGGTCCCCTGACTTGGGTCAAGGGCGAAATCGACCTCGCCCTGGAGCGGGCCCTTGAGGCCCTTGATCGGCATGGCTCTGAAAGTGCCGACTCGACGCACCTGAAGGCCGCGCGCGCGCATCTTCATCAGGCGCATGGCGCTTTGTCGATCGTCGGCCTCGATGGCGTTACCCGCTTTTCGGAGGCGTTGGAGCGGTTGCTGGAGGCCGTCGAGGAAGGGCACGCTGCCTACGACCCGGCGCTGGGTGATACCGCCCGGCAAGCTATCGCCGCGATCCGCAATTATCTTGAAGACCTCATAGGCGGCCAACCCGACCAGCCCCTGCGCCTCCTGCCCGTATATCGCTCCCTGTCGAAGGCCCTCGGCCACGACAACTCTCCCCCGGCCTCGGATCTCTTTTTCCCAAATCTGTCGCTGCGGCCGCCACGGCGGGAGCACGAACCGGCCGTTTTGGACCCGGTGGAGTTTACTCGCCGCGCAAGATCGGCGCGCCTGGAATTCGAACGTGGCCTGCTGAAAGCGCTGAGGGAAGATCCTCGCGGTTTCAAAGAGATGCATGGCGCGATCGCTGTCATCGAAATGACCCAGATTCAGCCCGCGACCCGTGCGTTCTGGTGGGTGGTCCTGGCGTTCCTGGATGCCCTTGCGGCTGATGCCCTCAAATTCGATGTCGGCACACGGAGGGTGTGTGCGCGCATCGACATTCAGATCAAGAAATTGATCGAGGGCTCGCGTTCGGTCGCAGAGCGACTGATGCGCGATACGCTGTATTACGTGGCCATCGCTGAACCGGCCGGTGACCATTTCGAATGTGTCCGCGCTGCCTACCGGCTCGACGAGTTGATTCCAAAGGCAACCGATACAGCCGACATTGCACCATTGCGGCCGATATTGAGGGCTTGCCGTGATCAGCTCGCGCCGGCCATGGAAGACTGGAATCGCTTTTGCGCAGGCACTGCTGCCGCGCTGCCACAGTTCCACGACCGGATTCGGCAAATGGCCGGACGGGCGGAAGAGCTTCATCATCCGGACATATCCCGTCTGGCCAAGACTATCCTCGACACGACCGACGACTTGCGCCGGGCTCCGCTCGCCCACAACGAAGCGCTTGCTCTGGAAATGGCNNTTGCTCCTCGGCCAAGTGGCAAGAGAAATTCTCGCCAATCTCGGTTTTGTCGAGCAATCGCTCGACGCATTCTTCCGCGACCCCAACAAGAAGAGTGAGCTGGCCGGTCTGGTGAAACCGATCAAGCAGATTGAGGGGGCTCTGACCGTACTCGGCCAGGAACGCGCCGTGGCTGTCGTGCGCGAGTGCGAAGAATCCATCCGGGGCTTCGTCGATATAGAAGACCAGGAACTGCCCCATGGCGACTTTCAGGAGGTCGCAAACAAGCTGTCGGCGTTAGGTTTCTTCTTGGAACAACTCCAACACGGTCCCGCTGACATCGACCGGTTCCTGGGCTCACCGACGCTCGTCACGGCTGCCGAAGCGACGGAGCCAAGTGCCGAGGTCGAATTGGAAAGAGCCAAGCGGCTGACGAAGACTCTGGTCGGCGCGCTGCGCAACCAGCCCGGAGACGAAACGCTGCGCGGGGAAATTCGGCAGAGCCTGGAGGTGGTGCGCGAAAATGCCGAGCTAATGGCCGATGCGACCTTGGCTGAACAGGCAAGCGCCGCCATAGTCGCCATCGAGAACGAACAAGCGCATATGGACATCGCAGCGGCCGTTGCCCAGCTCGCGCCCGCAGCAATTCAAGCGTTGCCGTCGCCACAAGCGACGCGCCTGGCCGATGCGAGTACCGAGGAAGTCGATGCCGAACTTCTCGGAATATTTATCGAGGAAGCTCACGAGGTCCTCGCCGCAGTCGGGGAACACTTACCGCAGCTGGTCACCCATCCACACGACCGCGAAACCATTACCACCATCCGTCGGAGCTTCCACACGCTGAAAGGCAGTGGCCGCATGGTTGGCTTAAGCGAACTCGGCGAGGCTGCCTGGGCAGTCGAACAGGTTCTGAACCGTTGGTTACAGCAGGACCAGGAGGCAACGCCGGCGCTTCACTCAATGTTGACGCAGGCCCAAGCGGTATTCGGCGACTGGGTCGTGCAGCTTGAGTCGGGGGGGGGATTGCACCGCGACGTCACGGCTCTAGTTGATGTTTGCGAATCACTGAAGGGCGATGCGGCAATCGCGCCGGCCCATGCCCCGTTGCCGACTGCGCCGGTTGAGGCATTGTCACCTCCTGAACCAACATCGGAGCCCGAATCCGAATCGGAAGCTGAACCGACACTAGCATCTGAACCGATACCGGAGCCGGAACCCGTACAGGAACCCGAGCTACCGACGGCACCGGTGTTGCGCTTGGTCGCGCCCGTACCCGTAGAAGCTCAGGATATCCGTGTTGGCGATGTTGTCCTGACGCCAACGCTATACGATCTGTATATCAGCGAAGCGCGTGAATACGTTGTAACGCTCCAACGCGAAATCGGTATTGGGGGCCTGCCTCACCCGTCTCTGATCCGTTCGGCCCATACGCTTGCCGGTATTTCGGCAACAACGGAGATTGTTCCGATTCACCGTCTCGCGCATGCCCTTGAGATGGCCCTCGGCCGTCTCAGCACGACCAACATTGCCCCGACGGAGCAACAGCACCTTCTGCTGGCGCGGGCTGTCGGCGCTCTTGAAGGCATGCTCGGGGCCATTGCCAACAAGCGCATGCCCCAGACCGAAGAGTCCCTGGCGAACGATCTTGACGCCTTGTTCTTCGAACCCACCAGCGAGTCGGCTGCGGCAGACACCCTCCTTCCGGAAGATGTGGCAGCCGACGTTCCGGCGGCAGAAGCAACCCCGCCCGTCGAAGACTATGTTCCAGCAACAACGGTTGACACCGATACCGGGGACCGACGCCATTCGCACCTGAAGGACGACCTGGACGAGCAACTGCTGCCCATCTTCCTCGAGGAAAGCGTAGACCTGATGCGCGATCTTGGTGCTGGGTTGCGCGCATGGCGCGAGCAGCCGTCGGACCGGACGATTGCCGATCAGTTGAAGCGGGTCCTGCATACTTTCAAAGGCAGTGCCCGCATGGCCGGGGCGATGAGCCTTGGCGAACTCCTGCACAGCATGGAGACCCGGATTGAGCAAGCGGTTGCCGCCAACGCGCTGACACCCGTATTTCTCGATACGCTCGACACCTCCTATGATCGCGTCTCGGTACTGATGGAGCGATTGCAGGCTGGCGAAGCCGTCGGGGCAACTATTGCGTCTGACGGTGGCGAACCGACAGCCGTAGCCGCGTCGGCGGCGACATCTGCGCGAACACCGGGCCAAGTCGACACCGCCGACACCCGGCCGGAGTCTCACGAGGCAGAAATGGTCGCGCGAAACCAGCTCCGGGTACGCGCCGACATCGTCGACAAGTTGGTCAACGAGGCCGGCGAGATTGCCATCGCGCGCGGCCGTATCGAAGGCGAGATGCGCTCGCTCAAGACCTCCCTGCTGGAACTGACGGAGAACGTCATCCGCCTGCGCAACCAGTTGCGGGAAGTCGAAATTCAGGCAGAGTCTCAGATGCAGTCTCAGCAGGCACTCGCTGCTGAGAAGAATCTGCAATTCGATCCCCTCGAATTCGACCGCTTCACACGCTTCCAGGAACTGACGCGGATGATGGCCGAGAGCGTCAACGACGTCGCCACATCGCAGCAGTCCTTGCTCCTGAACCTTGATCAGGCCGATGCCGCGCTGATAGCTCAGGCGCGCCTGAGTCGCGAGCACTCCCAAGCGCTGATGAGCGTGCGCATGGTGCCCTTCAACACGCTCGCCGATCGTCTCCACCGAATTGTTCGTCAAACTGCCAAGGAGCTGAACAAACGCGCCAACCTCGACATTCGCGGCGGCCAAACCGAGCTTGACCGTTCCGTGCTCGAAAAGATGACCGCTCCAATCGAGCATCTGCTGCGCAATGCCGTGGCGCACGGCCTGGAAATACCGGAACAGCGACGAGCGGGCGGCAAGACGGAGATTGGCGAGATCTCGCTGCGCGTGGGCCAGGAAGGCAACGAAATCGTCATTGAACTGGGCGACGACGGCAGCGGCCTCAACTTCGACCGCATTCGTGCCCGAGGTATCGAGGCCGGTCTGCTTGCCGCCGACGAGGAAGCCACGACCGAGCAACTGACGCAGATCATCTTCCAGCCGGGCATTTCGACCGCCGAGTCCTTGACAGCCGTTTCAGGACGTGGCATCGGCATGGATGTCGTCAAGAACGAAACCGCCAACCTCGGCGGTCGCGTTCGCGTAGATTCGACTCCGGGCAAGGGTACGCGCTTCCTGATACACCTGCCGTTGACGCTGGCGGTAACCCAGGCCGTGCTGGTCAGGTCCAGCGGCCGCCACTACGCCATCCCTTCGTCGATGGTAGCTCAGGTCCGGGAACTGAAGCCGGCGGTAATCGACGCGATTCGTGCCGAAGGCGCCGCCACCTGGCTTGGTAACAGCTACCCTTGGCACTATCTGCCTCGACTGCTGGGCAACAGCGCCGCGCAGCCGGAACTGGCACGCCGCCATTGGCTGATGCTGTTGCGCTCCGGCGATCAACACGCCGCCATCGAGGTTGACGACCTGATCGGCAATCAGGAACTGGTCGTCAAGAACATCGGTCCGCAACTCGCCCGCGTCGTCGGCATTGCCGGCGCCACCGTGCTGGGCGATGGCGAGATTGTCCTCATTCTCAATCCCGTCGCACTGACCAACCGCGAAGCTCACTCGGCTCTTGCGATGCCGGGATTGCCCGTTGCACCGACTCAGGAGGTCGCGGTCGCCAAGGTCGGCGTCGTCATGGTCGTTGACGACTCGCTGACGGTACGCAAGATCACTGGCCGCCTGCTCGCCCGCGAGGGCTATCACGTCCTGATGGCCAAGGACGGCGTCGATGCGCTGGAGCAGCTTATCGACACTGTCCCCGATGTCATGCTGGTCGACATCGAAATGCCACGCATGGACGGCTTCGACCTGACCCGTAACGTTCGTGCCGACGCGCGGCTGAAGAACATCCCGATCATCATGATCACTTCGCGCATCGCCGACAAGCATCGCAACTACGCACGGGAAATCGGCGTCAACCACTACATGGGCAAGCCTTACGACGAGGAAGAGCTGTTGCGGCTCATTGGCGGTTACGCGCATGTCGATACTTGACGCCGGCCGACGGATTACAATGTCGCCAGCGCCATGGATAATGTCAGTCTCGCCCATCACTTCCTTATCGCCATGCCGGCCATGGCGGATCCCAATTTTTCGCGCACGCTGACCTACATCTGCGAGCACAACGCCGAAGGTGCGCTGGGTATCATCGTCAATCGGCCGATGGAAATGAGCCTGGCGACGTTGTTCGAGAGAGTCAGCATTCCGCTCGATGCCTCAGAGGCGGTTGCCAACTTCGGCGAAAAGCCCGTCTACTTTGGCGGTCCGGTACAAACCGACCGTGGCTTCGTGCTGCACCGACCGTTGGGCGACTGGCAATCGACGCTCAAAGTCACTGACGACATTGGCCTCACGAGTTCCCGCGACGTTTTGCAAACCATGAGCGAAACGGGTGAACCGCAGGACGTGCTGGTCACCCTCGGCTATTCCGGCTGGTCGGCCGGTCAGCTCGAATGGGAACTGTCGCAAAACGCCTGGCTGACCGTCGCCGCCGAACCGCAGATCATTTTCGATATTGCGCCGGACGAGCGCTTGCCGGCTGCGATGAGGCTTCTGGGTGTCAGCTTCACCAATCTCTCCGATGTGGCGGGACATGCATGAAGGCATGGTCCTGGCCTTCGACTTCGGCACCCGGCGGATTGGCGTCGCCGTCGGCGAAATGATGCTGGGGACTGCCCGGCCGCTTACCACCATCTCGGTGGAAGCCAATGACGTCCGTTTCGCCGCCATCGCCAAGCTGATCGACGAATGGCGTCCCGTCAGGCTCGTGGTCGGCCTGCCGCTGTCGCTGGATGGCAAGACACACGAAATGACCGAACGCTGTCAGCGCTTCGCGCGCCAGCTCGAAGGGCGCTTCCGCCTACCAGTGGCATTGGTGGACGAGCGGCTGACCTCGACCAGTGCAGAGGGGCACTTGCGCGAACGCGGTCACGGCTGGCGACAGCGCAAGGAGACCCTCGACGCCGAAGCCGCTGCCATCATCCTGCAAAGTTATTTTGACGAAAGTCGCACCCTTGACCGTCATGACCAAGCCGACATCCGCCACTGAATTGCTCAAACGCCTCACCGAAGCCATGCGTCCGCACGTCACGGCCGACACCGTGCTGGTTGGCATCCATACCGGCGGCGTCTGGACTGCCGAACGGCTCCACCAAGCCTTGGGCCTGAAGGCGCCGATGGGCAGCATTGACGTTTCCTACCATCGCGACGACCATCACCTCGGCGGTGGCCGCAGCGGTGGCCGCGCCTCGCAACTGCCTTTCGATGTCGAGGGCGCGCATGTCGTCGTCGTCGATGACGTGCTGGCAACCGGCCGCACCATCCGCGCCGCCATGAACGAGCTGTTTGACTACGGCCGCCCAGCGCGGATCGACCTGGCGGTACTGGTTGACCGGGGTGGCCGCGAATTGCCGGTTGCCGCGACCTGGTGCGGCGAAACCATCAGCCTGCCGGCCAGCCAAATGCTGGAACTGGCGAAAAGCGAGAGCGGCGAACTTGCCTTCCGGGTGACTGAAAAATGAGCACCCGGAATCCCCAACTCAACGCCAACGGCGAACTGATTCACCTGATAACGCTTGAAGGTCTGCCGCGCGAAATCATCATCGGCATCCTCGACCGCGCGGCGCCATTCACCGAGATCGCCGAGCGCGAGGTCAAGAAGGTGCCGCTCCTGCGCGGCAAGAGTGTCTTCAATCTTTTCTTCGAGAATTCCACCCGCACCCGCACGACCTTCGAGATCGCCGCCAAGCGACTCTCGGCGGACGTCATCAACCTCAACATCAACACATCGAGCACGGCCAAAGGCGAGACGCTGCTCGACACTGTCGATAACCTGGCTGCCATGCAGGCCGACATGTTCGTGGTTCGCCACGCGTCGAGTGGCGCGCCTTATCTCATCGCCCAGCATCTGGCGGCGACGAAGCGCGATCACATCCGTGTCATCAACGCCGGCGACGGCCGCCATGCCCACCCGACGCAGGGCCTGCTGGACATGTACACCATCCGGCACTACAAGCGCGATTTCACCAAGCTCACCGTCGCCGTCGTCGGCGACGTGCTGCACTCCCGCGTTGCCCGCTCGCAACTGCATGCGCTGGTGACCCTGGGCGTACCGGAGATCCGCATCATCGGACCGAAGACCCTGTTGCCGACGGGTGTCGAGCAGATGGCCAGCAAGGGTCGGCTAAGGATTTTCAACGACCTGCGCGAAGGTCTCAAGGGCGCCGACGTGGTGATGACGCTACGTCTGCAAAACGAACGCATGAACGGCGCGCTGCTGCCCAGCACGCAGGAATACTTCAAGTCCTATGGCCTGACACCGGCAACGTTGGCGCTGGCCAAACCAGACGCCATCGTCATGCATCCGGGACCGATGAATCGCGGCGTCGAGATCGACTCCGCCGTTGCCGACAGCAGCCAGGCCGTGATCCTGCCGCAAGTCACCTTCGGTATCGCGGTACGAATGGCCGTCATGAGCATGCTCGCCGGGAACTGAACGCCATGAGAATCCAGATCAAGAACGGCCGCGTCATCGATCCCGCCAACGGCATCGACCGGCTGGCCGACGTCTTCGTCGCCGACGGAGCAATAGTCAGTCATGGTGGTACGCCGCCCGCAGGATTCATCGCCGAGGGCACGGTCGATGCAACCGGTTGCATCGTCTGTCCCGGCCTGGTGGATCTTTCCGCGCGCCTGCGCGAGCCCGGCTTCGAGTACCGCGCGACGCTGGAGTCTGAAATGGCGGCAGCAGCGGCCGGTGGCGTCACCAGCCTCGCTTGCCCGCCCGATACCGATCCGCCGCTGGACGAACCCGGCCTGGTGGAAATGCTCAAGCACCGGGCGCGCTTGCCAGAATTCGCCCACGTCTATCCGGTCGGCGCGCTCACGGTTGGCCTTGCCGGCCAGCGCCTGACGGAAATGGCGGAGCTCGCCGAGGCAGGCTGCGTAGCCTTCGGCCAGGCCAACACGGCCGTGTTCGACACGCAAGTTCTGCTGCGGGCAATGCAATACGCCGCCACCTTCGGCTTCTCGGTGTGGCTGCAAGCCCAGGACCCCCACCTGGCCAAGGGTGGCGTCGCCCACGATGGCGCGATCGCCGCCCGCCTTGGCCTGACGGGCATTCCGGTCGTTGCCGAAACCATCGCCCTGGCCACCCAGTTGCACCTCGCCCGCGAGACCGGCGCCCGACTGCACTTGACGCGGATTTCCTCCGCCGCCGGCCTGGAAATGATCCGCGCCGCACGCGCCGCCGGCATCGCGGTAACCTGCGATGTCGCCGCCCATCATCTGCACCTGTCGGAAAATGACATCGGCTGGTTCGATCCGCATTGCCGTCTCGATCCGCCTCTTCGTACCAGCTTCGACCGTGACGCCCTGCGTGCCGGCCTGGCCGACGGCAGCATCGACGCCTTGTGCTCCGACCACACGCCCGTCGATGACGACGCCAAGCAGGCGCCCTTCGGCGAGGTGGAAGTCGGCGCCACGGGCCTCGAACTGCTGTTGCCGCTGACGCTGAAGTGGGCAACGGAAATGAAACTGCCACTCGCCATTGCGCTGGCACGCGTGACGTCCGATCCCGCCCGCATCATGGACATTCCCGCCGGCTCGCTGGCGCACGGCAGCATCGCCGACATCTGCGTATTCGATCCGGACGCCACGGTCCGCATCAGTCGCCAGACGCTCAGGAGCCAGGGCAAGAACACGCCTTTCCTCGGCCGCGAGCTCAAGGGCCGCGTGCGCTGCACTCTGATCGAGGGTCAACTCGCCTATTACGACGAGATGGCGTAGCGTGGCGCCCGCAGGATTTTTGCCCCGTCGCTGGGCGCTCTGGGTTGTCGTCGGTGTCGTCCTCGTGACCGCTGTCGTCTGGATGGCGACGGGCAAGGAAACGCCATCCTCCGATCATGCTGCTGCCACCGCGCCGAAACCCGCGCTGACGATCAGCGTCATCTCGCCGCAAAGCGCCGACTGGCCGCGCCTGCTGGCGGCCAACGGCAACGTCGTCGCCTGGCAGGAAGCCGTGATCGGCGCCGAAATCAGCAACTATCGGCTGACCGCCGTGCTGGTCAATGTGGGCGACCGGGTCGCCAAGGGACAAGTGCTGGCGCGCATTGCCGACGATAACGTCGCCGCCGACCTGGCGCAATCGACCGCCGCCGTCGCCGAAGCGGAAGCCAATGCCGCCGAAGCGAAGTTCAACGCCGAACGCGCCCGCCAATTGCGCGCCGCCGGCTTCTATAGCCCGCAACAGACCCAGCAGTCGCTCACCAACGAACAGACGGCGCTGGCCCGGTTGAACGCCGCGCGCGCGCGCAAGCAGACCGACGATCTGCGCATGGCGCAAACCCAGGTGCGTGCGCCCGACGCCGGCATCATTTCGTCGCGCACCGCCACCGTCGGCTCGCTGAGCCAACCGGGCCAGGAACTGTTCCGGCTGATACGCGGCGGCCGCCTGGAATGGCGCGCCGAAGTCACGGCCGGCGAACTGGCGAATCTCAGGCCCGGCATGACAGCTGCCCTGGCCACGCCCGGCGGCGGCACCGTGCAGGGCCGGCTGCGCATGCTCGGGCCTACGGTCGATCCGGCCACGCGCAATGCGTTGGTGTACGTCGACCTGCCCGAGTCGACATTGAACAGCGGCTTGCGCTCAGGAACCTACACGCGCGGCCAATTCCAGCTCGGCAACGCACCGGCGCTAACCTTGCCGCAAACCGCTGTAGTCCTGCGCGATGGCTTCGCCTATGTTTTCAAGTTGGCCGAGAATGACAAGGTGGCACAAACCAAGGTGACAATCGGCCGACGCCTCGGTGAGCGTATCGAGATCGTCGCCGGCCTAGATGCCGACAGCCGCGTCGTCGCCAGCGGTACCGGATTCCTTGCCGACGGCGACAGCGTGCGCGTGGTCACTGCCGCCCAGTAAGGCAACGCGTGGCCAAGATCAACGTTTCCGCCTGGTCGATCAGGAACCCGATCCCGGCCATTCTGCTGTTCGCGATGCTGACCGTGCTCGGCATCCTGGCGTTCCGTGCCATGCGCATCCAGCAGTTCATGGACATCGACCTGCCCATGGTCGTGGTCACGGCAACGCTGCCAGGCGCNNCGCGACGCCGTTTCCCGCATTCGCTCCGACCTGCCCGGCGACCTGCGCGATCCGGTGATTTCCCGGATCAATCTCGCCGGTATGCCGGTCCTGACCTACACCGTCGCCTCGGCGCGCATGGACGACGAGGCTCTGTCCTGGTTCGTGGACAACACCGTCGCCAAGCGATTGCTCAGCGTACGCGGCGTCGGGTCCGTGTCGCGTGTCGGCGGCGTCACGCGCGAAGTGCAGGTCGAACTCGACCCGGTACGTCTCCTTGCCCTGAACGCCACGGCCGCAGACATTTCGCGCCAACTGCGTCAGATTCAGCAGGAAGCGTCCGGCGGACGGGCCGACATCGGCGGCGCCGAGCAGTCGGTACGCACTATCGCCACCGTCAAGTCGGCTGCGGAACTGGCGCTGATCGACGTCACACTCTCCGACGGTCGTCACATTCGCCTCGATCAGGTGGCGACGATAGCCGATACCGTCGCCGAACAGCGCTCGGCGGCGCTGCTCAACGGCAAGCCAGTGGTCGGCTTCGAGATCGTGCGCAGTCGCGGCGGCAGCGAAGTCACGGTCGCCCAAGGCGTGGTCGCGGCGCTGGCGCAACTCAAGGCGGAACATCCGGACATCGTGATTACCGAGGCCTTCAACTTCGTCGACCCCGTCATCGAGAACTACGAAGGTTCGATGTCGCTGCTGCTCGAAGGCGCCGCGCTGGCCGTGCTGGTCGTCTGGCTGTTCCTGCGCGACTGGCGTGCCACCGTGGTTTCCGCCACCGCGCTGCCCCTGTCGATCATTCCCACCTTCGGTGCGATGTACCTGCTCGACTTCTCGATCAACGTCGTGACTTTGCTCAGCCTGTCGCTGGTCATCGGCGTCCTGGTAGACGATGCCATCGTCGAGATCGAGAACATCATGCGTCACTTGCGCATGGGCAAGACGCCCTACCAGGCGGCCATGGAAGCGGCCGACGAAATCGGCCTGGCNNATTCCTGCCCACCGCCTTCATGGGTGGCATCGTCGGCAAGTTTTTTGTCCAGTTCGGCTGGAGCGCCGCGATCGCGGTATTTATCTCGCTGATGGTGGCGCGGCTGCTGACGCCGATGATGGCCGCCTACGTATTGAAACCGCCGACCATCACCCATGGTCAGCCTCGCTGGCTACAGCGCTACCTCTCCTGGGCGGAGTGGTGCCTGCATCACCGCCTCGCGACGATTTTCGGCGCCCTGGTGTTCTTCGTCGGTTCCTTCGCCCTGGTACCGTTCCTGCCGACGGGGTTCGTGCCGCCGGATGATCTTTCCCAGACACAGGTTTACGTCTCCCTGCCGCCGGGTAGCACGCTCAAAGAGACCTTCGCGGTCGCTGAGCAGGCACGCGCCATCGTGGAACAGAATCCGCATGTGAAAATGGTCTACACGGCGATTGGCGGAGGCCAGTCGGGCGGCGACCCCTTCGCCCCGGCAGGCGGTGCCGAAGTTCGCAANNGGCTCGTCCGAGAAGTATCTGCTGGCGTTGGCCAGCGAGAACGGCGATGCACTGAGCGAGCACGCCCGCGTGGTCGAGCACGAACTGCGCACCATTCCCGGCATCGGCGGCGTCGTTTCCACCGCCAGTCTGGTTCGGCCGGAACTGGTGATCCGGCCCGATTTCGCCAAGGCCGCCGACCTCGGCGTCACCTCGGCCGCCATCGCCGACACGCTGCGCATCGCCACCTCGGGCGATTACGACCAGAGCCTCGCCAAACTGAATCTGTCGCAACGCCAAGTACCGATCGTCGTCCGTCTGCCACCTGCCGCGCGCCAGGACCTGGCCCTGCTCGGCCGCCTGACCGTACCGGGCAAGAACGGCCCGGTGATGATCGGCAATATCGCCACGCTGTCCATCGATGGCGGACCCGCCGCAATCGACCGCTATGAGCGACGGCGCAATATCAACTTCGAAATAGAACTCAACGGCCAACCACTCGGCGAAGTCGAAAAACAGGCACTGGCCCTACCCAGTCTGAAGAATCCGCCCGCCGGCATCACTCGCACCTCGATCGGCGACGCGGAAGCCATGAACGAACTGTTTGCCGGCTTCAGCGTCGCCATGCTGACCGGCGTGATGTGCATCTACATCGTTCTGGTTCTGCTGTTCCGCGACTTCGTGCAGCCCGCCACCATTCTCACTGCGCTGTTCCTGTCGATTCCGGGCGCATTCCTGGCCCTGTTCGTGACCCGCACGGCGCTGTCGATGCCCTCGATGATCGGCCTGATCATGCTCATGGGCATCGCCACGAAAAATTCGATCCTGCTCATCGATTATGTGATCCTCGCCCGTCGCGACCATGGCTTGAACCGCTGGGAAGCGCTGCTCGACGCCTGCCGCAAGCGCGCGCGGCCAATCATCATGACCACGGTCGCCATGGGCGCTGGCATGATGCCGATTGCCATCGGTCTCGGCACCGACCCGAGCTTCCGCGCGCCGATGGCCATCGTCGTCATCGGCGGACTGATCACGTCAACCTTCCTGAGCCTGCTCGCAATCCCGGTCGTGTTCACCTACGTCGACGATGCGCATCAGTGGTTCGGACGCTTGATGCGCCGGGCTACCCATCACGAGCCAACTTAGCGACGACCCGATCCGCGGCTATGCCGACCGCGCGCACGCGCTTGCTGCGCGAGCTCAGGCCGGACTCCAGAACCACGCGCGCTTTCGGCAGGCTCAACAGGTCGGCCAGATAGGCAATCAGACAGTCGTTGGCCTTGCCGTCAACCGGTGGCGCGTTCAAGCGGACTTTCAGCGCCTCGCCATGCGCGCCGGCAACCTCGGTCCTTTTGGCGCCGGGCTGGATGTGCAGCGTCAGCACGATGTCGTCGCCCGACACGCGCAGCCAACTGGGTGTCACGACGCAAAGAACGGCAGCAGGGCGATGCGCACGTAACCGAGGATCTTGAGAACGACCTGCAGCAAGAGCAACACCGCCAGCGGCGAGAGATCGACACCGCCAATCGGCGGAATCAGCCGCTGCGCCGGGCGCAGCAGCGGGCTGGCCAGTTGGTTGAACACCGGCGCAATCGGCGCATACGGATTGACCCAGGACAGGATGGCCGACATGATCACGACACCCATCGCCAGATAGATCGCCAGCCGCAGCGTTTCCACCAGGCCGGACAGCATGGCGACGCCGAACCCTTCTGCCGTCGCACCGCCGTGGATTCCAGAAACGCCAATCACCACGCTGAGATACAGCGCCTGCACCAGCCAGGCAAGCAGGAGGCTGGCAAGATCGAAGCCGAGCAGGCCCGGGACGAGCTTGCGCGTGGGCAGCACGGCCCAGTCGGTGACGGCGAGAACGAAGTGCCCGAGCGGGTTGCGAAAGGGCGCCCGCCCCCACTGCATGGCGAAGCGGACAAGGAAGGCCAGCGCCAGGAAGTCGCAGAGAGAACCGAAGACGAGGGTAAAGAGGGAAAGGAACATGCTCAATCCTTACCCAGCAACTCGCCGAGTTCCCGGCCGCGTGTCGCCGCCGCGAGAACGCCGCGCTGAATCGCTGCCCGCAGATGGTCGGCATCGAAGGACTTGAGTGCCGCTTCGGTCGTGCCACCCTTCGAGGTAACCCGCTCGCGCAGCAGTGCGACGGGGTCGGTGCTGTCCTCGGCCAGCCGGGTGGCGCCGAGGAAGGTCTCGACCGACAGTAGGCGGGCCGCCTGAGCGGAAAATCCGAGTTCTCGCGCGGCCGCTTCGATCGCTTCAAGGAAATAAAAGACATACGCCGGCCCGCTGCCGGACACGGCGGTGACGGCATCCATCTGCGCCTCGTCTTCGATCCAGAGCGTACGGCCGACGGCATCGAGGATCTTTTCCGCCGTCTCGCGACCTTCGGCGGATACGCCGGGATCGGCACAAAGCGCCGTGATGCCGGCGCCGATGAGCGCCGGAGTGTTGGGCATGGTGCGCACCAATCGCCGGTAGCCGCCTAGCCAGCGTGCGAGGTCGGGCAGGCGCAGCCCGGCGGCAATGCTGATGACCAACTGGTCGCGCAGCTTTCCCGCCAGGGGCGCTACGGCTTCCCGCATCTGCTGTGGCTTTACAGCCAGCATCAGTACTTCGCAGTTGAGCGCCGCGGCGTCGATGGCCGGCACGCAACGGACACCGAAACTCTCCGTCAGCCGCTCGCGCGCCGGTGCCGAGGGTTCCACCACCTGCATGGCGGCGGCCGAAAAGCCTTTCTTCTTCATGCCGCCGATCAGGGCCACGGCCATGTTGCCGCCACCAACAAACGTGATCTTCATGTTTTCGCTCTTTCGCCAAATATCGCCGTGCCAACACGCACGATGGTCGCTCCCGCCGCGATCGCCTCTTCCAGATCGCCCGACATGCCCATGGAAAGCGTGTCGAGTCCCAGTCCTTCATCGTTCAGCCGGTCGCGCAGCGCGCACAGCTGCGAGAATCGGCGTACCACCACGGCTGACTCCTGGGCCGGTTCCGGAATCGCCATCAGCCCGCGCAACCGGAGGTTCGGCAGAACCGCCACTGCCCGGCACAAGGCCAGTGCCTCGTCGGTGGTACAACCGCTCTTGCTGGTTTCATTGCTGACATTGACCTGGACGCAGACCTGCAAAGGCGGCATGCCGACCGGACGCTGGGCCGACAAGCGCTCGGCCAGCTTCAACCGATCGATGCTATGCACCCAGGCAAATACCTCGGCCACCGATCGCGACTTGTTGCTTTGCAGGGGACCGATGAAATGCCACTCCAGGCCCAGATCGGCCAGCGCCGCCACCTTGGCAAGCGCTTCCTGCACATAATTCTCGCCGAAAGCACGCTGGCCGCATTGCGCCGCCTGCCGGACGGCCTCCGCCGGCCAGGTCTTGGACACCGCCAGCAGCGATACCTGGCCGGGATCGCGCCTGGCAGCCACGCAGGCAGCAACAATGCGTGACTTAACGGCTTGCAAGTTGGCGGCGATTGTTGTCATATATTGGCCTCACAGTATATCGAAGCCTGCCAGTCCTTCCCGGAACCTCACCTCATGGATATCACCGAACTGCTCGCGTTCAGCGTCAAGAACAAAGCCTCCGACCTGCACCTGTCCTCCGGTCTGCCCCCGATGATCCGCGTCCATGGCGACGTGCGCCGAATCAACCTGCCGCCCATGGATCACAAAGACGTGCACGCGATGGTGTACGACATCATGAACGACAACCAGCGCAAGCACTACGAGGAGACGCTCGAGTGCGACTTCTCGTTCGAAGTGCCCAACCTGGCGCGTTTCCGCGTCAATGCCTTCGTCCAGAACCGGGGTGCCGGCGCCGTCTTCCGCACCATTCCATCAAAGGTACTGACGCTGGAACAACTTGGCGCACCGAAGATCTTCAAGGAAATCGCCAACCAGCCGCGCGGCATCGTTCTTGTCACCGGCCCGACCGGCTCCGGCAAGTCGACGACCCTGGCTGCGATGATGGACGAGGTCAACGAGAACGAATACGCGCACATCCTGACGGTCGAGGATCCGATCGAATTCGTCCATGAATCGAAAAAGTGCCTGATCAACCAGCGCGAAGTCGGTCCGCACACTTTGTCCTTTAGCAACGCGTTGCGCTCGGCGCTGCGCGAGGACCCGGATGTGATCCTGGTCGGCGAAATGCGTGACCTGGAAACCATCCGCCTGGCCATGACCGCCGCCGAAACCGGCCATCTGGTATTCGCCACCCTGCACACGTCGTCCGCCGCCAAGACCATCGACCGGATCGTGGACGTGTTCCCGGCGGCCGAAAAGGAAATGGTCCGCGCAATGCTTTCGGAATCGCTGCGCGCCGTNNGCGATCCAGACCGGACAGTCGCTGGGCATGCAGACGCTCGACCAGAATCTACAGGAGCTGGTGCGGCGAAACATCGTCGCCGCCTCCGAGGCGCGCAACGCCGCGGCAAACAAAGACAACTTCCCGGGGTAACCATAAATTATGGAACGCGATGAAGGCTTGAAATTCATGTACCAGCTTCTGACCATGATGGTTCAGAAGAAAGGTTCCGACTTGTTCATCACCGCCGGTTTCCCGCCGGCGATCAAAGTCGATGGCCGGGTGACGCCCGCCACCACCCAAGTGCTGACGGCGCAGCACACGCTGGAGCTTGCCCGCGCGATCATGAACGACCGGCAGGCGGCGGAGTTCGAAAGCAAGAAGGAATGCAACTTCGCCATCAACCCGTCCGGCATCGGCCGTTTCCGCTGCAACGCCTTCGTTCAGCAGGCGCGCACGGGC
>PMIH01000174.1 GCA_003158255.1 Rhodocyclaceae bacterium | reverse complement strand
GAAATGACGACGGGGACACAGTCGAAACTGAGCCCCCGTCGGTAGTCATTCTGTTTCTTGGATGGCTACATCCTCAGCAGGCCGTTTTAGGCGGCCAGTGCGAAACGCTCATCGTTGGCGTTTGTGGTTTTGCGCGGATTACGTCCGTCGCCTCTCGGGCCGCCTGCTCACCTTCTACGCCCTGTCGAAACCAGTACACCCCCCCTGTGGTGGAGGTGGCGGGAATCGAACCCGCGTCCAGAACGCTTCCGGGTCGCCGGAATTACGACCATGGTCAGCATTATGGCGACGACGGGCCGCTAATTCAAGCTAAAGGATGTTGAGCAGATCCAGCGGTTCGGCGATCGTCGCGTCCGCGTTCCAGTCGTGGATCGGCACGCCATCGCCCAGATAGCCCCAGGCGGCGGCGATGGCGCGCATGCCGGCCGCGTGCGCCGCCTGGATGTCGCGTAGGTCGTCGCCGACGTACAAAGTCAGTCGTGGTGGTACGCCGGCGGTTTCGCAGGCCAGCAGGATGGAGTCTGGCGCGGGCTTCGGCTTCGGCGTCGAGTCACCGGAAACGATAGCGGCAGCGCGATGGCTGAGTCGGAGACCCACCATCAGTGGTTCGGTAAACCGCGCCGGTTTGTTGGTAACAACACCCCAGACGATGTCGCGTTGTTCCAATTCGTCCAGCAGCGTGGCCATGCCGTCGAATAGCCGGGTGTCGGCGCAAAGGCGCAATGCGTAGAGTTCCAGGAAGCGCTCGGCGAGGTTGGGGTAGGCGTCGTCGCCAGGCGCAAGTCCGAATCCGACACCCAGCATGCCGCGTGTCCCGGCCGAAACGTGCGGTCGCAGTACGGCCATCTCAAGGGCCGGCCGTCCGACTTCAACGAGCAATTCGTTGAGTGCGCCGCCGAGATCGGGAGCGGTATCGGCCAGCGTGCCGTCGAGGTCGAAGAAGACGGCGCGAACGTCGCCGTCAGGCATCGCGGCTGGCTCGGATCAGATAGTTGACCGAGGTGTCGCGGCCGAGGGAGTACGTTCGAGTCAGCGGGTTGTAGCTCATGCCGACGACTTCGTTGACGCTGAGGCCGGCTTCGCGGCAAAGGCGCGCCAGTTCTGCCGGGCGCTGGAAGCGTGCATAGTCGTGCGTGCCGCGTGGCAGCATGTTGAGAATGTATTCCGCGCCGATGACGGCGAAGAGGTAAGCCTTTGGATTGCGGTTGATGGTGGAGAAGAACACAGTGCCACACGGTTTGGCCATCTGCGCACAGGCGTGCACGATGCTGGCCGGATCGGGTACGTGTTCGAGCATTTCCAGGCAGGTGACGACGTCGAAGGCCGCCGGTTCTGCCTTCGCCATATCCTCGGCCGCGATGAGTCGGTAATCGACTTTCTGGCCAGATTCCAGCAGGTGCAGCTTCGCCACGCCGAGCGCTTTTTCGCCGAGGTCGATGCCGGTGACGTTCGCGCCAAGCGCCGCCATGCCTTCGGAGAGCAGGCCGCCGCCGCAGCCGACGTCGATGACCTTCTTGCCGCGCAGGGCGCAGGCGCGATCGATCCAGCCCAGTCGGAGGGGGTTGATGTCGTGCAGTGGTTTGAATTCCGAGTTCGGATCCCACCACCGATGGGCGAGGTCGCCGAACTTGGCCAGTTCCTGCGGGTCAGCGTTGATGGTCATGGTGTGCATCCTAGCCGGCGCCAGAAAAAAAGCCCTGCATCGCAGGGCTTTTTTCCGACTGCGAGAGTTGCTTACTTCGGCGCGCGGGTGCCGATGATCTCGACTTCCACGCGGCGATCGGGTTGCAGGCACTCGACCGTCTTCTTGCTCTTGGCGCCCTTGCACTGGTCAGCCTTGGTCACCGGCTGCTTGCTGCCCTTGCCTTCGGTGTAGACACGGTTGGCTTCGACGCCCTTGGCAACTAGATAGTCCTTCACCGCAGCGGCGCGACGCTCCGACAGCTTCTGGTTGTAGGCATCGGTACCGAAGCGGTCGGCATGACCAACGGCGATGATGACTTCGAGCTTGATATCGCTCATCTTGGCGGCGACGTCATCCAGTTTGGCTTTGCCTTCCGGGCGCAGGACAGACTTGTCGAAGTCAAACAGCGCGTCGGCAGCCAGCGTCACCTTTTCGGCGGCGGGTTTCGGTGCAGGTGCCGGAGCAGCCGCGGGTGCAGCTGCGGGTGCAGCCACGGGTGCCGGGGCTTCCTGCTTCGGCATGAGATCAGGATCGCATTCCGCGATGGCCATCGCCGGCGTCCAATAGCCCGTGCGCCAGCAGAGGCCGAAACCGCTTCTGGCAACGATCCCGCGTTGGTCGACCGCATAGCCGCCAAGATCAGTTGCGTTGGTACCTTCGGCCAGGGCGGAGCCGCCAAGGCCGAGCAGGGCGGCGAGCAGTAGTGACTTGTTCATGAATTTCATATCAGAGCTTCCCCGTTGAAATAGACAGGTAGTGGCTTGTTTGTGCATTGTTGATTACGTCTGCGTGCAGCCATGGCGGTTTCGCAAACTGAGCCGATTATGCCACGAACCGCTAATCCCGATCAAATCTCGGGGTGATGGGCCGATGGGGGCTCCATCGCGAATTCGCATCCGGCCGGCAACCCAGACATGGCTTACCTGCTCGCGGCCGACAACGTGGACGACGTGCGAGGCCGGGTCGTAGCACGGTTCGTCGATCCAGTCGCCAAGCCTGATGGCGCAGAGGTCGGCCCATTTGCCCGCCACCAGCGAGCCGATAGCCGACTCCAATCCGAGCGCCTTCGCGCCTTCGAGCGTGGCCATCCGCAGTACCTGATGGGCCGGAACGCATGTGGCGTCATGGCTTCCGGCCTTGGCGAGCAATGCCGCCAGGCGCATTTCGCGCAGGAGATCGAGTCTGTTATTGCTTGCGGCGCCATCCGTGCCCAGGGCAACGCCAACGCCGCTCGCAAGCAGCTCGGGAATGGGAGCAATGCCGCTGGCGAGCTTCAGGTTGGAGGTTGGGCAATGGGCAACAAAACAACCGTTTGCCGCCAACTGGGAGATTTCCTGGGAATTCAGGTGCACCGCATGCACGGCAATCAGATTGGGGCCGAGCAGACCGAGGCAGCGCAGCCGCTCGATCGGCCGTACGCCATAGCGACTGACGCCCTCTTCGATCTCGGCCCGGGTTTCGTGCACATGGATATGCATCGGCAGGTCGAGTTGGGCCGCCAGCGTTGCGACCTGCTCGAATGTTCGATCGCTGACTGTATAGGGGGCATGCGGCGCCAGGGTGAAGGTGACCAAGGGTTCGTCGCGCCAGACATCGCGGACGGCAAGCCCTTTGGTCAGGTAGTCGTTGGCATCCGCCGCGTAGGCGCTGGGGAAGTCGAGCACGGTCACGCCCAGCACGGCGCGGATACCGGCTTCACGGGCAGCTTCGGCCGCGGCGCCGGGGAAAAAGTACATGTCGTTGAAGCAGGTGATGCCGCCACGCAGCATTTCCCAGGCTGCGAGCAGGGTGCCGTCACGGACGAAGTCGTGCGAAATGTGCTCCCGCTCGGCCGGCCAGATGCGCTCGTCGAGCCAGCGCATCAGCGGCAGGTCGTCGGCGTAGCCACGCAGGAGCGACATTGCGGCGTGGGTGTGGGCGTTAACCAGACCGGGCAGCAGCACTTCTCCAGGTAGTCGAACGTGTTCGTGCGGGGCGTAGCGGCTGGCAGCCTCGCCCGCGGGCAGCAGGGCAATGATCCGCCCTTTGTCGACCGCCAAGGCATGACCTTCGAGTACCGTAGCGGCCGGCTCGACGGGGATGATCCAGCCAGGCTCGATAAGCAGATCGATGGGGACGGACATGGGGGCGATTAAAGCAGATTCATCTCTGCCGAACAACGCAGGCAGGCAATGTCCGCGTGATAAAATCGGTTTTTTGTCAGGCCTGCTTTCCTGGCCAACTTCGCGGCGCCCCTAGATGCAAACGACCTCCTTCGCCAAAGAAACCCTACCGATCAGCCTGGAAGAGGAGATGCGCCACTCCTACCTCGATTACGCGATGAGCGTGATCGTTGGCCGGGCTCTGCCCGATGTGCGCGACGGCCTCAAGCCGGTGCACCGGCGCGTCCTGTTCGCCATGCACGAGCTTTCCAACGACTGGAACAAGGCCTACAAGAAGTCGGCACGTATTGTCGGCGACGTCATCGGTAAGTATCACCCGCACGGCGATACCGCTGTGTACGACACCATCGTGCGCATGGCGCAGAATTTTTCGCTGCGCTACATGCTGGTCGACGGTCAGGGCAACTTCGGTTCGGTGGACGGCGACAACGCGGCGGCCATGCGTTACACGGAAGTGCGCATGGCGCGCATCGGCCACGAACTGCTGGCCGACCTGGACAAGGAAACGGTCGATTTCGGCCCCAACTACGATGGTTCCGAGCAGGAACCGCTGATCCTGCCAGCCAGGATTCCCAACTTGCTGATCAACGGCAGCGCGGGTATCGCCGTCGGCATGGCGACCAACATTCCACCGCACAACCTCGGCGAAGTGGTCGATGCCTGCATGGCCGTGCTGGAAAACCCGGCCATCGACATCGAGGAACTGATCAAGATCGTGCCGGCGCCGGACTTTCCGACCGCCGGTCTGATCTACGGCGTTTCCGGCGTCCGCGACGGCTACCTTACTGGCCGTGGTCGCGTCATCATGCGCGCCCGTACCCACATCGAGGAACTAGCTTCCGGCCGGCAGGCAATCATCGTCGACGAGCTGCCCTACCAGGTCAACAAGAAGACCTTGCAGGAAAANNGGCGAAGTGCCCGAGGTGGTGCTGAACAACCTCTACAAGCAGACCCAGCTCCAGGATACCTTCGGTATGAACATGGTAGCGCTGGTCGATGGCCGCCCGCAACTGCTGAACCTCAAGCAGATGCTGGAGTGCTTCATCAACCACCGTCGCGAGGTGGTGACGCGGCGTACCGTATTCGAATTGAAGAAGGCGCGCGATCGCGGCCACATCCTCGAAGGCCTGGCGGTGGCCCTGTCGAACGTCGACGACATCATCGCCCTCATCAAGGCGGCGCCGACGCCGCCCGAGGCCAAGCGGGAACTGATGGCGCGGCCATGGAAGTCGCAAATGGTCGAAGACATGCTGCGCCGTGCCGCGGCGGAAGCTTCGCGCCCCGAGGGCCTGGCCCCAGAATTCGGTTTGTCGAGTCGCGGCTACTACCTATCTGAAGCGCAGGCGCAACGCATCCTGGAAATGCAGTTGCAGCGTCTGACCGGCCTCGAGCAGGACAAGATCGTCGGCGAGTACAAGGAAGTCATGGAGCAGATCGCCGATCTGCTCGACATCCTGGCGCGCCCCGAGCGCATCATCCGCATCATTGGCGACGAATTGACGGCGATTCGTACCCAGTACAACGATCCACGTCGTTCCGAGATCATCTTGCAGACGGCCGATATCAACCTCGAAGACCTGATTGCCCGCGAGGACATGGCCGTCACGTTGTCGCACGGCGGCTACGCCAAGCGCCAGCGGATGGACGACTATCGCACCCAGCGGCGCGGCGGTCGGGGCAAGCAGGCGGCGGCGGTGAAGGAAGACGACTTCGTCGATCACCTGTTCATTGCCAATACGCACGACTACATCCTCTGCTTCTCCAGTCGCGGCCGGGTGTATTGGCTCAAGGTTTACGAGGTTCCGGAGGGCACGCGCACCTCGCGCGGCAAACCGATCGTCAATCTCTTCCCGCTCGAAGACAACGAGAAGATTACGGCGGTACTACCGGTCAAGGAATTCGACGAGAATCATTTCGTCTTCATGGCCACCGCCATGGGCACGGTGAAGAAAACGCCGCTGACCGACTTCTCCAACCCGCGCAAGGCCGGCATCATCGCGGTTGGCCTCGATGATGGCGATTACCTGATCGGCGTCGCCATCACCGAAGGCACTTGCGACGTCATGCTGTTCTCGGACTCCGGCAAGGCCGTCCGTTTCGAGGAAGGCGATGTCAGGCCGATGGGCCGCAATGCTCGCGGCGTGCGCGGCATGATGCTGGAGGACGGCCAGGCCGTGATCTCGATGCTGGTCGCCCAGGGCGAGGAATACCAGGTGCTGACCGCCACCGAGAATGGTTTCGGCAAGCGCACGAATATCGCCGAATACACCCGCCACGGTCGCGGCACCAAGGGCATGATCGCCATCAGCACGTCGGAGCGCAACGGCAAGGTGGTTGGCGCCGTGCTGGTGAAGCCGGAAGACGAAGTGATGCTGATTTCCACCGGTGGCGTGATGATTCGCACCTTGGTGGAACAGGTACGCGAGACGAGCCGCTCGGCACAGGGCGTGACGCTGATTAATCTCGATGACGGCACCAAGCTGGCCGGCATCGACAAGGTCATCGAAACAGAAGAGGAGTGATAACCATGGCACGTGTATTCAACTTCAGCGCCGGTCCTGCCGCGCTACCCGAAGAAGTTCTGAAGCAAGCCGCCGACGACATGGTCGATTGGCATGGCGCCGGTTGCTCTGTGATGGAGATGAGTCACCGCGGCAAGGAGTTCATGGGCATTGCGGCGCAGGCCGAAGCCGACCTGCGCGAGTTGATGGGCATTCCCGCCAACTACAAGGTACTGTTCCTGCAAGGTGGCGCCTCGGCCCAGTTCGAGATGATTCCGATCAACCTGCTGCGCGGCAAGGCATCGGCCGACTATGTGCATACCGGCGAGTGGGCGAAGAAGGCGATCAAGGCCGCCAAGACGTTCTGCAACGTGAATGTCGTCGCCAGCGCCGAGGATAAGAGCTTCACCTACGCGCCGGTCCAGGCCGACTGGAAGTTGAACAAGGACGCCGCCTACGTTCACTACACCGCCAACGAGACCATCGGCGGCGTCGAGTTCAACTGGGTTCCCGAGACGGGCGANNTGTATCGTCATCGTCCGCGACGACCTGGTCGGCAAGGCCGTGCCGACGCCGCCGGCCATGCTCAACTACCAGACGCACGTCGATGCGGAGTCGATGTACAACACGCCGCCTACCTACAGCATCTATATCGCCGGCCTCGTGTTCCAGTGGCTGAAGAAGAATGGCGGCATCGCGGCCATGGAGCAGAAGAACGTCGAGAAGGCCAACCTGCTGTATGACTACCTTGAAACCACTGACTTTTACCGCAACCCGGTCGCCAAGTCGGATCGCTCGCGCATGAATGTGCCGTTCACGCTCAAGGACGCCGGTCTCGACGAGGAATTCCTCAAAGGTGCCAAGGCCAAGGGCATGGTGCAGCTGAAGGGCCACCGGTCGGTCGGCGGCATGCGCGCTTCGATCTACAACGCCATGCCCGTCGCGGGCGTAGCTGCGCTGGTCGAGTACATGAAGGAATTCGCAGCGGCTCACGGCAACTGAGGGGACAGGATCATGAGCGAAAAATTTCAGGTTCTGATACTCAACAATATCTCCGCGCATGGCCTCAAGCGCTTGCCTGCCGAGCGTTTCGACCACGGCAAGGAAGTCGCTAAACCCGATGCGATTCTCGTCCGCTCTGCCGACATGCACAGCATGGACATCGCCAAGTCCGTCCTGGCCATCGGTCGCGCTGGTTCGGGCACCAACAACATTCCGGTCAAGGCGATGTCGGCACGCGGCGTGCCGGTCTTCAATGCGCCGGGTGCCAACGCCAATGCCGTCAAGGAACTCGTTTTGGCGGGCATGCTGATGGCGGCGCGCAACATCGGCGGCGCCATGAAGTTCGTTACGGCGCTCGACCCGAAAGATCCGGAGATGGAGAAGAAGGTCGAGGGCGGCAAGAAGACCTATGCCGGCTATGAGCTTGCCGGCCACACGCTGGGCGTGGTCGGTCTCGGCAAGATCGGTTGTCTGGTCGCCGACGCCGCCATCAAGTTGGGCATGCACGTCATCGGCTACGATCCCGAGATTACCGTCGACGCCGCCTGGAGCCTGCCTTCGCAGGTGCGGAAGGGACACAGCCTCGCCGATGTGCTGAAGAACGCCAACTTCATCACCATGCATGTGCCGCTGGTCGATGCCACGCGCAAGATGATCAATGCCGAGGCATTGGATCAGATGAAGCCGGGTGCGGTGCTGCTCAACTTCTCGCGCGAAGGCGTGGTCGACGAAGCGGCGGTGCTGGCGGCGCTGGAGGCGAAGAAGCTTGCGACCTACGTCTGCGACTTCCCGAGTGCGCAGGTGAACAGCCACCCGCACGTGATCGCGCTGCCGCATCTGGGCGCGTCGACACGCGAGGCGGAAGAGAACTGTGCGCTGATGGTCGCCGACCAGGTGCGTGACTACCTGCTCGACGGCAATATCGCTAATTCGGTCAACTTCCCGAATGTCGTGATGCCGCGCGAATCGGGCCACCGCATTGCCATCGCCAACGCCAACGTGCCCAACATGGTCGGTCAGATTTCCACCGCCATGGCCGAGGCCAAGCTCAACATCAGCAACATGATGAACAAGTCCAAGGGCGACGTGGCGTACACGCTGGTGGATGTCGACAGCAAGGTGCCGAAGAAGGTGATCGACGCCATCGCGAAAATCGAAGGCGTGCTGGCGGTACGTTACCTGCCCATGGAAGGCTGATGAGCAAGGAACAAAGCGAGAAGGAAGAACTGACCGGCCTGCGCGAGCGCATCGACGCGGTCGACAACGAGGTGCTGCGCCTGCTCTCCGAGCGGGCGCAGTTCGCGCATCGCATCGGCGAGATCAAGCATGGCAACATCTATCGGCCGGAGCGCGAAGCGCAGGTGCTGCGTCGCATCGCCGAGACCAATCCCGGGCCGTTGCCGGAAGGCGCGGTGCGCACGATCTTCCGCGAGATCATGTCGGCCTGCCTGGCGCTCGAGCAGCCACTGAAGATTGCCTATTTTGGTCCGGCCGGTACGTTCACCGAAAGCGCAGCCAAAAAGCACTTCGGTTCGGCACCGGCCTTCACGCCGTTCATCACCATCGACGATGTCTTCCGGTCCGTCGAGTCCGGCAATGCCGACTACGGCGTGGTGCCGGTGGAGAATTCGACCGAAGGCGCGGTCGGTCGCACGCTCGACCTATTGCTGACTTCGCCGCTGATGATCTGCGGCGAGGTGGGTCTGCGCATCCATCAGAACCTGATGTCAAAGTCAGTCGTCGCGGCACGCCACCAGAGGTTGTATTCGCATGCGCAGTCGCTGGCGCAGTGCCACGAATGGCTCAATCGCAATCTGCCCAACGTCCCGCGCGTGCCGGTGGCCAGCAACGCCGAGGCGGCGCGCATGGCGGCGCTCGATCCCGAGTCCTGCGCCATCGCCGGCGAAGCGGCGGCGAAGCTCTACGAGTTGAATGTCCTCGCCGCCAACATCGAGGACGACCCTAACAACACCACGCGCTTCCTGGTGCTGGCGAAACACGATTCCGGCCCGTCGGGCACCGACAAGACCTCATTCGTCTGCTCGGCGCAGAACAAGCCGGGCGCGGTGCACGACCTGCTGACGCCGCTGAAGGCGCACGGCGTGTCGATGAGTAAGTTTGAATCGCGTCCCGCGCGCGGCTTCGGCGGTTCGCGCTGGGCCTACGTGTTCTTCATCGATGTCGACGGGCATCGGCAGGACGCAGTGATTGGCCGGGCGCTGGAAGACCTGCGCGGCCAGGTCGGATTCCTCAAGGAACTCGGTTCCTATCCCAAAGCCTCCATCTGAGAGCGGCTCATGAGCATTTCCCAACAGTCCCCCGACTACATTCGCGCCATTTCGGCCTACGTTCCCGGCAAGCCGATCACCGAACTTGCTCGCGAGATGGGCATTCCGGTCGACAAGATCGTCAAGCTGGCCTCCAACGAAAATCCTCTCGGCATGAGCCCGAAGGCGCGCGCGGCGGTCGAGAAGGCGCTTGCCGGTGTCGAGCGCTATCCGGATCAGTTCGAGCTGATCGCGGCGCTGGCCGCGCGTTCCGGTCTGACGCAGGAGCAGATCGTGCTCGGCAACGGCTCCAACGACGTGCTCGACATGGCGGCGCGCGTGTTCCTCGCGCCCGGCCGCTCGGCGGTGATGTCCGAACACGCCTTCGCCGTCTATCCGCTGGCGACCATGAGCGCGGGTGCCCAGTGCCTCGTTGCACCGGCCACGCATTTCGGCCACGATCTCGCCGCGATGCGCGCCGCCATCCGCCCGGATACGCGCGTGGTCTGGATCGCCAACCCGAACAATCCGACCGGCAACTTCCTGCCTTATCCGGAGGTGCGTGCCTTCCTCGCATCGGTACCCGCCGATGTCGCGGTGGTGCTCGATGAGGCCTACAACGACTATCTGCCGCCCGCCGATCGCGTCGATACGCTCGGCTGGATCAAGGATTTCCCGAACCTGATCGTCACGCGCACGTTCTCGAAGATCTACGGATTGGCCGGCCTGCGCGTCGGCTACGCCGCTGCTTCGCCCGAAGTGGCGGACCTGATGAATCGCGTCCGCCAGCCGTTCAACGTGAACAATCTGGCCATCGCGGCCGCCGTCGCCGGGCTCGACGACCACGTATTTCTGGCCGAGAGCTACGACCTCAATCGGCGCGGCATGGAACAACTGGTCGCGGGGCTCAAGCGGCTCGGCCTCGAACACATTCCATCGCACGGCAACTTCGTCACCTTCAAAGTCGGCCATGGCGGGGCGGTCAACCAGAAGTTGCTACAGCAAGGCGTGATCGTGCGACCAATCGCCGGTTATGGCCTGCCCAATCACCTGCGCGTAACCATCGGTCTCGAGAGCGAGAACCTGCGCTTTCTCGAAGCGCTGGAGCACGCGCTCCAATGAGCGGCAAGGTTGTCGTCTGCGGCGTCGGCCTGATCGGCGGCTCGTTCGC
>PMIH01000106.1 GCA_003158255.1 Rhodocyclaceae bacterium | reverse complement strand
GCATCCGCCTCTACGAGTTTCTTGCGCAGCAGCGCCAGCAACAGGCTGACCGGGAAGGACAGCGGCCGACGCGCAATCAGGCGCGGCAGCTTGGGCGCGGCCTCGTCGTCGGCGGGTTCGGGACGACTTCTCAGGAAGGCGTAACCCTCGGCCTCGTCGAGCACCAGGTCCAACGACAGCACCGCAACGTAATCCCGGACCCGTGCTTGCAGATTGAGCAGCGATCCCCACAGGCGCTCGTCGCCTTCGCGGTAAATCACTCCTTTGAGCAGGCCGACGACCAGGGTCGACAAATCCGGTTGATTGGCGGCGATGTCCGTGCCGGACGAATCGTCTTCCATATTTACCTCACGAAAATGATGCGCGGCAGCTTGGCGTTTTTATGCACGACGGCCCCGTCGTTCGTCGCCACCTCCCAGGTGACGATGTCCGGTGTCTGCTCGTCCACTACGGTGCGGAACGACTCGCTGCCCAATTGCAAATAGGCCACCAGTTCCGCCAAGCCATGCTCAAGCGGATGGGCCTCGGTCAGCTCGGTGAGCGTGACCTGAGCGCGCGCCTGCAAGGCATTGCGAATGTGGCGGGCCAGTTGCGCCGTGTCGACCACCACCTGATTGTAGAGTGAGGCCGCATCCACATCCTCGTCGCCGGCGCGCAACTCGATGTTGGCGATCGACGGCCTCATGGCCGGCGTGAACAACGGGCGCTCCATCGGCAGTTCCATGTCGGCGGCGGACGCCGCGATACTCATGACTTCGCCGCTCGGTAGGTTTTCTCTTAGCGCCAGCGCCTTGGCCTCGATGCCATGCAGGATGTCCATGATGCGGCGATTCTCAAGCCATGCTTGGTCGTCCAGGAAGCGCCGGAGTTGCTGGGAAAGCTGCGCTACGGTGCGCTGGGTATGCTCGCCAGCCTCCAACCAGTCGTAATGCACCCGCCGCGTGCGGGCATCCGGCTTCAGATCGGCCACCGGCGGCAGGGACAAGACCCGCGACAGCAAGTCGCTCAATTCCTCCTGCCGGCTGCTGGACATCAGGAAGTCCCAGAACGCCCGGAAGCTCTTACCCTGATCGGAGTCGGCGATGGCATCGCGCTCGCCCATGATCTCCTCCAGCAACGCGCCTTTGGCGCCCTCCCACAAGGCGATGCGCTCGCGCACCCGGCGGTCGAGGAAACGGAAGTTTTGCTCCACCTCGCGGAAGTCGGTGAGCAGTTCGCGCGCCAACTGCGTGAACTGTAGAAAGCGGTCCTTGAGCGCGGTGT
This sequence comes from Rhodocyclaceae bacterium, assembly GCA_003158255.1. Taxonomy (GTDB): domain Bacteria; phylum Pseudomonadota; class Gammaproteobacteria; order Burkholderiales; family Rhodocyclaceae; genus Fen-999. The sequence continues at coordinate 7,669 of PMIH01000106.1, read as the reverse complement.
CGTCCAGAAGCGGCACGTCGCCCGATACTACCCGGGCGATCTCGGCATCGATCTCGTCGCGGCGCTTGTGCAGTTCGGCGATCCGCTTGGCTGGATCGGATTCGCTGCCCTCGCTCATCTGCCGAAGCAGCTCGAACAGCGTCAGCAATCTGGACTCGGTGCCGACAAAACTGCGCGCGGCCAGCGTGCCGAGCCAGGCGATGGCCTTTTCGGTGGCCGGCGTCAGGTCGAATTGCGGCTCGTCCGACCCCTGGCGGTAGAACTTACGCAGCCAACCCTTCTCCGGATCGGCCCAGTCGTTCAGGTAATCGATAGCCTTTTTCGGGAAGGCGTTCTCGCCCAAGCGTTGGCGCAGCGCATACAGCTCGTCCTCCAGCGCCTCGGCCAAATCCGCCGCGATCATCACGCGCACGTTGGGCGACACAAACACCCGGTCGAGAAAGCTGGCGATCAGCGGCGCGTGATCCGAGCGCAACAAGCGCCACGCCGGGTGGTGGGCGCGCAGCGCATCCAGGGTAGTGAAGTCGAGCGTCACGGTGCTTGTATTGGGGGAAGTACGCAATGCATTACCCCATTATGTTGCCGATTACCCCATTTGCGGCATCAGGTCGTCCCTGAGTAGTCGTGCTGACGGTCCAGGTCTTGAAGACGCGGTACCTTTTCCGCTTCAGAGCTTTTCCGCTTCAGAGCTTGCGGTACAGCGTGCGTTCGCCGATGCCGAGTCGCCGATATGATCTCGATGGCGCGACCCTTCCTCGCCGATCCCGATTTCGTCGCCAAGGCCGCCGCCTGCCGTTCGGCCGACATCAACACCTGCATCGCCTGCAACCAGGCCTGCCTCGCCACATCTTCGAGGGCAGGGCGTGCACCTGCCTGGTCAATCCGTTCGCCTGCCGCGAAACGGAGTTCGTCGTCAAGCCGGCGACAGCGAAGAAGCGCGTCGCCGTGGTGGGTGCCGGTCCGGCCGGCATGGCGGCCGCGGCGACTGCTGCCGAGCGCGGCCACAGCGTGACGCTGTTCGAGTCGTCCGACCGCATCGGCGGACAGTTCAACTATGCCAAGAGAATTACCGGCAAGGAAGAGTTTGACAACACCCTGCGCTACTTCGGCCGCCGATTGGAACAGGCCGGCGTGGAAGTGCGCCTCGCACGGCGTGCCACGACGACTGACTTTTCAGGCTTCGATGCGGTGCTGCTGGCGACGGGCTAGCCAAGACCACCGGCTGGATACGCCGCGCGACACTGGCGCGGCGCGGAGTCAAGATGCTTTCGGGCGTGAACTACGAACGGATCGACGACGCCGGTCTGCACGTCACTATCGATGGCCAGCTACAAGTGTTGCCGGTCGACACCATCATTCTCTGCGCCGGCCAGGATCCGCTGCGCGAACTCGACGCGCCGCTGCGCGCGGCGGGCATCGAGGTGCATCTGATCGGCGGCGCCGACGTCGCCGCGGAACTCGACGCCAAGCGCGCCATCGCGCAAGGGACCGAAGTCGCCGCGACGCTCTAACATGCGTGAAGGCGCAGTGCGAAAGTCAGTCGTGGTGGTACGCCGAGTTGGGTGAGATTAGTGGTGGGAAGGCAGCAAGCGGCCTTGGCGCTGACCTGCTCTCTATAGCCGTACCGCCACGGCTTTCATCTGGCTCGGGCAAGCGTATCGGGAATGCCGACAAGCCCCTCGAACTTTGAGGGGTTTTGTCATTCATGGCAGGAGGGGCGCCAACAATGGCATGTCGGTCTGATCTGGTGGCCGAGGTGGCTGGGCAGGAGCGCCGTTCGGCGTACGCGTGGGCGTCCGGCATGCATGTTGCTGTTACTTCAAACTTCGTCAGACAAGGAATCCAACGGACATGGAAGCGACAATGCAAGCAGCCGTAACCCCTTATCAACGCATCGGCGGCGAGCCGGCCATCCGCAAGCTGGTCGACCGCTTCTACCAGTTGATGGACGAACTGCCCGAGGCCTATACCGCGCGCAAGATCCACCCGAAGGACCTGACGGAGGCGGGCAACAAGTTCGTCGCCTTCCTCTCCGGCTGGATGGGCGGCCCGCAGCTTTATGTGGAGAAATACGGTGCGCCGATGCTGCGCCGGCGCCACATGCCCTTCACCATCGGGCCGGAAGAACGCGACCAGTGGCTGATGTGCATGCGGATGGCGCTGGACGAACTGGTGACGGAGGATGTCGAACTGCGCGAGGCTTTGAACGCGCATTTTGTTAAGCTGGGCGAATTCGTGCGCAACCAGGGCGGCGACATCCAGTCCTGCGGCTGCGGACACTGACAAGGCACCCATGACCACCACTTCCCCGCGCATCACCATTCTCGGCGCCGGTTTCGCGGCGCTCACCGCCGCCCGCGAACTGCGCCGTCGCGCACCGCAGGCGCAGATCACGCTGATCGCACCGAAGGCAGAGTTCGTCTATCTGCCCAGCCTGATCTGGGTGCCCACGGGAATCAGGAAGGGCAGCGATCTGGTCCTGTCGCTCGAACGCTTCATCGACGACCACCGGCTCGAATTCCACGCCGCCAGCGTCACCGGCCTGAAGGACGGCGGCCGCACCGTCGTCACTGACCGGGGCGAGTTCGCCAACGATGTGCTGCTGATCGCCACCGGCGGACGCTTCCTCAAGAAGCTGCCCGGCATCGAGCACGCGCTGACGCTGTGCGAGGGCGTGGCCGCGGCGGAAGCCATCGGCGAGCGCTTGCGCAAGATGGACGGCGGCAATATCGCCTTCGGTTTCGGCGGCAATCCCAAGGAGCCTGCCGCCATGCGCGGCGGCCCGATGTTCGAACTGTTGTTCGGCGTCGAAACTTGGCTGCGCCAGCAGGGCAAGCGCGACCGCTTCAACCTCACCTTCTTCAACGCCGCCGCCGAACCCGGCAAGCGCCTCGGCGAAAAGGCCGTCAAGGGCCTGCTCGCCGAGATGCAACGGCGCGCCATCAAGACCCATCTCGGCCACAAGATCGACGGCTTCACCGCCGAAGGCGTGAACACCGAAGGTGGTTCCTTGCCCGCCGACCTGATCCTGTTCATGCCCGGCCTCACCGGCCCCGCGTGGCTGGAAAACAGCGGCTTGCCGCTTTCCGCAGGCGGCTTCATCCAGGCCGACGAATTCTGTCGCGTGCCCGGTAACGCCGGCGTCTATGTCGCCGGCGACAGCGGCAGCTTCCCCGGCCCCGACTGGCTGCCCAAGCAGGCGCACATGGCCGACCTGCAAGCCAAGGCCGCCGCGCAAAACCTGCTGCTCGAACTCGCCGGCCAAGCCCCCGTCGCCCGCCCGAAGGTCGAACTCATCTGCATCGTCGACAGCGTCGATGCCGGCATCCTCGTCTACCGCGACGAAAAGCGCTCCTGGCTGTTTCCGTCCTCGCGCCTCTTTCACTGGGCGAAGCGCTTCTTCGAAGGCCACTACCTGCGCGTGTTCCGCAAGTAGCGCTGAAGGAGCCGTACTCCCGCGGGGATTCCCTCCGGTCACACCACGGCTGACTTTCAGTGCGTCGTGCCCCTGACCAAAAGTCAGCCATGGCGGTACGCCACTAGCAGTTCTATTCCTACCGATACGCACCCGGCGTACTGCCAGTCCAGGTCTTGAAGGCGCGGTGGAAGGCGGTAGGGTTGTCGAAGCCGAGTTCGGCGCCGATGACGGCGATGGGCGTGTCGGTCTTGGTCAATCGCTCGATGGCGACGTCGCGGCGCAGTTCGTCCTTGATGGCCTGAAAGCGGGTGTCCTCGTCGCGCAGGCGACGCGACAGCGTGCGCACGGAGACGTGCATCGCCTTGGCGACATCCTCGATGCCGGTGGCGGTGCTGAGATGCGCTTGCAGGTATTCGCGCACGCCGTGGCTGATCAGTCGTTCGGGAAATGAGTTGAACAGCCAGTCGCCGGGCGCGCGGCGCATGAATTCGGCGAGGCTGCGCTGGTCTTGCCGGATCGGTCCGTCGAGCAGGGCGGTATCGAAGTAGAGCGCCGTCACCGGCTGGTCGAAATAAACCGGCCCAGGATAGAGCATGCCGTAGTCGGCGGCGTGCGCCGGGCGCGGGAAGGCCAGCTCGATGCGCTCCAGCGGCATCTTCCTGCCGGCCAGCCAGGAAATAACGCCGTGCACGAGGCGCAGCAGGATTTCCTGCGCGAAGGTATTGGCGGCCGCCGATGGCACGCGTGGCACCAGCGCGACGCGCGTGATCTTGTCCTGACGCGACATCTCGAAGCCGATGTCGTCGAGTGTGAGGTGGAAGAAGCGCGTGAAGCGGTAGAGCGCGGTGCGCACGTTGCGCGCTTCGAGCACCGAGAGGCAGAGGAACTTGAAGGTGCCGTTGCGGGCCGGTCGCGAGAACATGCCCGGAAGTTCGTCGTCCAGCTCTCTGGCGAGGCGCTGGTAGAGCGTGGCGAATTGTTCGGTGGTCACGCGCGCCGCCGCTTCGTCGAGCAGCGCGGGCGCGATGGCCGAGTCCTGCAGCAAACGTTCGCGGCAATCCGTTTGCAGGCAGACGCCATCGAGCAGTTGGCGCACAAAACTGATGGGAACGGTTGAGAACGAGGCGTGGGCCACGGAGATTTCTTCCGGATCAATGGTGGCCGATTATGTCAATAACTCGGCGCGAAGCGCAAGCGCTCCGGATATCCGCAAAGCCTAGAATTGGCGCCAACTGCTAGTGTTGGAAAAGGAATTGTGGTCCATGGCTTCCCGCTGCGAAGACGGTTGATGAACTGGAAGCGCGGCAGAATTTGCAAGTTCGTGTCGGTAAAAAACAATTCGAGGAGGATTCATCGATGCCGGTCGACAAGATTCAAGTCACACCATCCGCCTACGCCTATCCGCTGCTGATCAAGCAGTTGCTGCACACGCCGCTGGCGACCGCGCCCGATCAGGAGATCGTGTACGCCGACAAACGACGCCATACCTACCGCGAGTTCGCCAGGCGCGTGAATCGCCTCGGCCATGCGCTGACCGACATGGGCGTGCATGCTGGTGAAACCGTGGCGGTGATGGATTGGGACAGCCATCGCTACCTCGAATGCTTCTTCGGCATTCCGATGCTGGGCACGGTGCTGATGACGGTGAATATCCGCCTGTCGCCCGACCAGATCCTTTACACGCTCAACCATTCCGGCGCCAGCGTGTTGTTCATCCACCAGGATTTTCTGCCGGTGCTGGAGCAGATCAAGCTCGAACTCTTGACCGTGAAGAAGATCGTGCTGCTCGCCGACGGCGACGCGGCGGTGCCGGCCGGTTTTGTCGGCGAATACGAAGCGCTGCTGGCGGCTTGCCGTGACACCTTCGACTTCCCCGATTTCGACGAGAACGCACGCGCCACCACCTTCTACACGACCGGTACCACGGGCCTGCCCAAGGGCGTCTATTTCAGCCATCGCCAGCTCGTGCTGCACACGCTGGCGGTCGGCATGACGCTGACGCTGGCCGAGAAGCAGGGTGGTTTCCATCGCAACGATGTGTACATGCCGCTGACGCCGATGTTCCACGTGCACGCTTGGGGCATGCCTTACATCGCCACGCTGGCCGGTGTGAAGCAGGTTTATCCGGGGCGTTACGTGCCCGACACCATCCTGTCGCTGATCGACAAGGAGAAGGTGACGTTCTCGCATTGCGTGCCGACCATTCTGCTGATGCTGCTGCAAAGCCAGGCGGGCAAGGATGTCGATCTCTCGAAATGGAAGGTCATCATCGGCGGCTCGGCACTGACCACCGGTCTGGCCAAGGCTGCAGTCGAGCGCGGCATCGATGTGTTCACCGGCTACGGCATGTCGGAAACCTGCCCGATCCTGACGCTCGCGCAGCTCGATCCTGCGGATATGGAACTCGATACCGATACGCAACTGGCGCGGCTTGTGAAGACCGGGCGGCCCGTGGCGCTGGTGTCCTTGCGCAATGTCGATGGCGATTTCCTTGATGTGCCGCATGACGGCAAGGCGACGGGCGAGGTGGTGGTGCGCGCGCCCTGGCTGACGCAGGGTTACCTGAAGAATCCGGAAGTTTCCGAGACGCTGTGGCACGGCGGCTGGCTGCATACGCAGGACATCGGCCACATCGACGCGCGCGGTTTCCTGCAAGTCACCGACAGGCTCAAGGACGTGATCAAGACGGGCGGCGAGTGGGTATCGTCGCTGGAACTGGAAGACGTGATCGGTCGCTGCCCGGGCGTCAGCGAAGTGGCGGTGATCGGTGTCGCCAACGAGAAGTGGGGCGAGCGGCCGATGGCGCTGGTGGTGCTGAAGCCGGAAGCCATCGGCAAACTGAGCGTCGAGGACGTTCAGGCCCACGTCAAGCGCTTCGCCGACGAGGGCAAGATCTCGAAATTCGCGGTGCCGGAAAGCGTGCGTTTCGTCGAGCAGTTGGCGCGCACCAGCGTCGGCAAACTGAACAAGCGCATCATGCGCGAACAAAACGCCTGATCCGTCGGGCGAGTAGCAATCCTCAAGGAGAATGATGTGAGCAAGCTATACATACGCAAGGTGGCCGTGCTGGGCGCGGGCGTGATGGGCGCCCAGATCGCGGCGCATCTGGCCAATGCCGATGTGCCGGTATTGCTGTTCGACCTGCCGGCCAAGGAAGGGGATCCGAGCGGCATCGCGAAGAAGGCGCTCGACGGCCTGAAGAAGCTCAAGCCCGCGCCCTTCGGTCACAAGGATCGCATGGCGCTGGTCGAACCGGCCAACTACGACCAGCATCTGGCCAAGCTGGCCGAGTGCGATTTCGTGATCGAGGCGATTGCGGAAAAGTTCGAGTGGAAGGAAGACCTCTATCGCAAGATCGCGCCGCACGTGAAGCCCGGCACCATCATCGCCTCGAACACTTCCGGACTGTCGATCAACAAGCTGGCGCAGGCGATGCCCGAAGCGCATCGGCCCAACTTCTGCGGCATCCACTTCTTCAACCCGCCGCGCTACATGGCGCTGGTCGAGATCATTCCCTGCGTCACCTCCGACGCGGTGATGCTCGACAACCTGGAAACCTGGCTCACCTCTCGCGTCGGCAAGGGCATCGTCCGCGCGCTCGATACGCCGAACTTCATCGCCAACCGCGTCGGCGTCGCTTACCTGCTGATGGTGGCGTACCACACGCAGCGGCTGGGCCTGAGCTTCGACGAAGTCGATGCGCTGACCGGCACGAAAATTGGTATTCCGAAGTCGGCGACCTTCCGCCTGCTCGATGTCGTCGGCATGGACACCATGGGCCACGTCATCAATACTATGAAGAACGGCCTGCCGAATGACCCGTGGGCGGCTTACTACGACGTGCCCGAGTGGGCGCAGCAGTTGATCGCGCAGGGCGCGCTCGGCCAGAAGTCGGGGCGCGGTGTCTATTACCGCGAAGGCAAGGTCACCAAGGTGCTCGACCTGAAATTGGCCAACTACCGCGACTCCAAGGGCGAGATCGCGCCAGAGGTCGATGCGATCCTGAAGGTGAAGGACGCCGGCGAGAAGCTGAAGCAGTTGCGTGCCTCCGCGCATCCGCAGGCGCAACTCCTGTGGTCCATCCAGCGCGACATCTTCCACTACTGCGCCGTGCATCTGGGCGAGATCGCCAACAGTGCGCGCGACGTCGATTTCGCGATGCGCTGGGGCTACGGCTGGAGCCGCGGCCCGTTCGAGAACTGGCAGGCGGCCGGCTGGAAGGAAGTCGCGGCCATGGTCGCCGAGGACATC
>PMIH01000113.1 GCA_003158255.1 Rhodocyclaceae bacterium | reverse complement strand
ACTGGATGCCGTGCATTTCGCCGCCGCGCCGCTGGTCGTGCGCATCGAAGGCAGCGACTACGTCCGCTCCATTCAGCACGCCGACGCCGACGGCAGCCTGACCCTCTATTGCGCCATCGAGCGCGGCGTGGTGCTGCGGGTGGCCAAGGGTGCCGACATGATTCCCAGCCGCCAGCGCATGTTCGACGACATCCGCCAGCACATCGGCCAGCCGCAGCTGACGCTCGGCTTCGACTGCATCCACTGCCAACTCGAAGCGCAACGCCACGACGGCAAACAGGCCATCAGCCAGATGTTTTCCGAAAACAGCGTCGTCGGCTTTGGCACTTATGGCGAACAGTTCGTCGGCATTCATGTCAACCAGACCTTCACCGGCGTCGCCATCGGGAGAAGGACTGCGTCGTGAACGACAACAAGACCGCTGGCGATGCGGCAGCGCTACGCGCCGAAATCGTCCGCCTGGAAGTAATCATCGCCGCACTGATCGAGCGGGCCGAGGCCGACGGTACGCCCGGCCGCGGCGAATTCGGCATTTCCCAGGCGACCATCCTGCTGGAAGATCAGGTGCATAACCGGACCCACGCGCTCAAGGTCGCGCTCGGCCAGCTTGAGGAAACGAGCCGGGCATTGCGCGAATCGCGCGCCGAGCTCCGGGCGATTTTCGACCTGATGCCGAATCCGATTGCCATATCCACGCCGGAAGACGAAACCCTGCTTGGCGCGAGCCGCAGTTTCGCCGAATTCTTCGGCGCCCGCCCCGAGGACCTGGCGGGTCGCAAGACCGGGCCGGACGACCTGGACATCTGGACCAGCGTTGACGACCGAGCCCGCTTCCTGACCTTGATCGAACAGGGCGACGGCATCGTTTCCGGTTTCCCCCTTGACGTGCGGCGCGCCGATGGCAGCACCGCCCATCTGGTGGTCTCCGGACGCTTGATCGAGGTCGATGGGCGCAAGCTGCTGCTCAAGGAATTCCACGACGTCACCGAGGCTACCCGCCAGGCAAACCAGTTGCGCAAGCTGGCCGAGCACGACGCGCTAACCGGACTGCCAAACCGCTTGCTGGTCTACGACCGGCTGCGGCAGGCGCTGGCTTCGGCTCGGCGCGGCCGCTGGCAACTCGCCGTCTGCTATCTCGATCTCGACAACTTCAAGAGCGTGAACGACGAATACGGCCACCGCGCCGGCGATTTGGTGCTCAAGGAAGCAGCCATGCGCCTGACTCGCGTGGTGCGCGCCAGCGACACGGTCGGCCGCCTCGGCGGCGACGAATTCGTGCTCCTGCTCCTCGACGTCGCCGGCATCAAGGAATGCGAGGAGATATTCGGTCGCCTGCTACAGGCCATGGCAAATCCGTTCGGCGTCGAAGAGGTGACTGTGGAAGGCGTCACGGTGTCGATCGGTTTCACCCTGTTTCCCGACGACGACGCCACACCGGATGCGCTTCTCGGTCACGCCGACCAGGCGTTGTACCTGGCCAAACGCGCCGGCAAGAACAAGTACGTTCGCTTCGGTCCCTAGCTGACCGCAAACCATGCCCGCGGAACCCGGCTTCGATCGTCCTTCCACTGGCGACACGGCGCCCATGGCGCATCAGGACCTGGCACAAATCCACCAGCAGCCACGCACGCCACTGCTGGTGATGGTGGTATCGGCCGCTCTTTTTTCCATCATCGCGGCGCTCGCGCTAGTCTGGGAAAATCGCGACCACACGATCGAGGCCGCCGACCGCGACAACTCGGACATCGCCCGTCTGGTCAGCTTCCATGTCTCGCACGTCCTAGGCTCCAGTGTCCGTTTTCTCGACGAAGCCGCTACGACCATCCGTTCCCGCGGCATCGCCTCCTTTCGCAGCGATCAAGGCCAGCGCTTCCTCGTGACGTTGGCCGCAAAGTACCCGGAGTTGCAGGCCATTGCCCTGGCTGACGAACAAGGGCAACTGGTGGTGGCATCGAGCCTGCCCTACCCGCCGCCGAACATCGACTATTCCGACCGCGAGTATTTCCGCCGACATCGTGCCGGCGAAGGTCTGGTGATCGGCGAAGTGATCATGAGCCGAAGCCTCGGCCGGCGCGGGACGACGATCAGCCGCGCCATTCGCTCGCCCCAGGGCAAACTGGAGGGCGTGGTGCTGATCACGATCGAGAGCGCCCACTTTATGGAGTTGTTCCGGAAAATCCAGCGTGCGCCGCACCAGGCGATCTCCGTCCTGCGTATGGACGGCGCCGTTTTCGTCCGCTCGCCGGAAGTGGAACTCGGCAGCCGGGTTCCGCAGGCGCCCGTGTTCGAGCACGCGGCACGCGGTGGCAGCGGCGTTTACTTCGAGGAGCACAGCGCCATTGACGGCCTGGCGCGTTTGATCGCGTTCGAGACAGTCGACGGCTTCCCCCTGCTGGTCGCGGCCAGTCAGACCCGCGACGAAGTACTGGCTCCCTGGCGGACCTTTGCCGGCTTCGTCGGCGGTGGCCTCTTGCTCACCCTGGGGTTGCTGGGAATTGCGAGCGCACACGCATTCAAGTCGGTGGCACAAAACGAGGTTCTGAATTTCGAGCTTGAGCGACAAGCTTCTACCGATTCCCTCACGGGGCTATTCAATCGCCGCCAGTTCCTGGCGTTGGCGGACAACGAACTGTCCCGATCCAAGCGCTACAGCGGTCCCGTCGCCGTACTGATGATGGATATCGACCACTTCAAGAAGATTAACGATACCTACGGGCACAAGATCGGCGATCTGGTCTTGCAGCGACTGGCCTCGCTGTGCACCCGCGAGTTGCGTGATATCGACAGCATCGGGCGCATTGGCGGTGAAGAGTTCGCGATCCTGCTGCCAAATACCAACGGGGAACGCGCCGCGGAAGTCGCGGAGCGATTGCGCAAGACCATCGCGGAAACCGGAATCGCTTTGGAACAAGGGTTACCGTTGCATTTCACTGTTTCGATCGGCGTTGCGACTACACACGACGTCGAGACGAACGTCGACACCCTGCTCAGCCAGGCCGATGACGCACTGTACGAGGCAAAGCGCGCCGGTCGCAATCGCGTCGCCGCGGGGTGATAGGTCCAGGTTTGTTGCAACGTCAATCGGCTTGACGTTGCCTTTACGGACGTTCCGCTAGGCTGGCTGCTGCTGCGCCATTTCGGGGCAACATTCCAGTCTGCTAATATTCATGCCCTCCACAGTTCTGCTGCCGGCCCATGCGGATGAGCCGACACTCGCGATGAAAACACCCACCGGCCTGCTGGCCAAGATTTTTCCGTTCCTGCGCTGGTGGCCCATGGTCACGCGCAAAACCGCTCGCGACGATCTGCTGGCCGGCTTTTCCGGCGCGCTGATCGTCCTGCCGCAAGGTGTCGCCTTCGCCACCATCGCCGGCTTACCGCCGCAGTATGGCCTCTATGCCGCGATGGTGCCGGCCGTCATCGGCGCCCTGTTCGGTTCCAGCTGGCATCTCGTTTCCGGCCCGACGACCGCCATTTCGATTGCCGTTTTCGCCGCCATGTCGCATGCCGCCGAACCGGGCTCGGCGGAATACATCAGTCTGGTGCTGACACTCACCTTCCTGGTCGGCGTCTTCCAGCTGGCACTCGGACTCGCCCGCATGGGCGCGCTGGTGAACTTCATCTCGCACACCGTCGTCATCGGCTTCACGGCCGGCGCGGCCGTGCTCATCGCCGCCAGCCAGGTGCGCAATTTCTTCGGCATCAACATTCCACGCGGCACACCGTTCTACGAAATCATCCACCAACTCGCCGTCCAGTTCGCCGACATCAATCCTTATGTGCTGACGGTCAGCGTCGTCACGCTGGCGGTCGGCATCCTGACCAAGCGCTACGTGAAGAAGATTCCGTACATGATCGCGGCGATGATCGTCGGCAGCATCGTCGCCGAGATCCTCAACTTCTGGCTCGGCGCCGACAGCACCGGCATCAAAACCGTCGGCGCGCTGCCGGCCGGCCTGCCGCCGCTCTCCTCGCCCGACTTCTCGCTCGACACCCTGCGCCACACCATCGGCCCGGCGCTGGTTATCACCATGCTGGCGCTCACCGAGGCGGTGTCGATTTCCCGCGCCATCGCCGTGCGTTCCGAACAGCGCATCGACGGCAACCAGGAGTTCATCGGCCAGGGCCTGTCGAATATCATCGGTTCGTTCTTCTCGGCTTACGCCTCGTCCGGTTCGTTCAACCGCAGCGGCGTGAACTACGAAGCCGGCGCACGCACGCCGCTGGCCTCGATCTTCGCTTCCGTCTTCCTCGTTGTCGTCTTGCTGCTGGTTGCGCCGCTGGCCGCCTTCCTGCCCAACGCGGCGATGGCCGGCATCCTGTTCCTGGTCGCCTGGGGCTTGATCGATTTCCATCACATCACGCACATCACGCACACCAGCCGCGCGGAAACCGTCATTCTCGTCGTGACGCTAGTCGGCACGCTGTTCAACCTCGAGATGGGCATCTTCCTCGGCGTGTTCCTGTCGCTGGTGCTGTTCCTTTACAAGAGTTCCAAGCCCGAGATCATTCCCGTGGTGCCGGCGCCCGAGGAAGGCGCTTACCACTTCGTGCGCGCAAAGGGGCGGCCCGAGTGTCCGCAGTTGCGCATCGTCCGCATCAACGGCCCGGTGTATTTCGGCGCCGCCAGTTTCGTGCAGGCCGCGTTGCAACAGATCGACGAGGACAATCCGCAGCAGAAATCGGTATTGATCGCCGCGGCCAGCCTCAACGCCATCGACATCGCCGGCGCCGAGGTTCTGGCGCAGGAAGCGCGTCGTCGTCGCCGCATGGGCGGCGGACTCTACTTCTACCGCTTGAACCATGCCAGCCACAACTTCCTGCGCCAGGGCGGCTACGATCACGAGATCGGCGAAGGCGCCTTCTTCCCGGTCATGACCAACGTCACCAGCGCGCTCTACTGGACGCTCGACCCAACGGTCTGCCAGACCTGCAAGGCCCGCGTCTTCAAGGAATGCCACGGCAAGGTGCTACCCGACGGCCTGCGCCGCCAGCGCCTGATGCTGGCCACCGACGGCAGCGAGTTCTCGCGCGCACCAACCGAGATCGCCATCACCATGGCGCACCGCTTCGGCGTCACGCTCGACGTGTTCACTTCGGTGGAATCGGAAGCCGACGAGGAACGCGCGCAGGCGCGCGTCGCTGCCGCGGTGCACGATGCCCGCGTCGCCGGCGTCGATACCGAGGAAATCATCCGCTACGGCAAGCAGCCGGTGAAAGAGGTCGTCGCCGCGGCGGCGGCCGCCGACACCAACATCCTGATCATCGGTCGCCGTCCGGTCAAAGCTGACCTCAGGGAGAAGCTGGTCGGCGACATCGCCGCCCAACTGGTCGCGCAGGCCGATTGCCACGTGCTGATCGCCGGCTGGCAGGCGACGATGTGGCAGCGACGCATCCTCGTCGCCAGCGACGGCTCGGATTTCAGCGACAACGTCGCCGACCTCGCCATGCAGATCGCCAAGACGACGGCGACACCGGTCACCATCGTCGCCGTTGCCGGCGTGGGACGCTCGCGCGACGCGGCGATGGAAGACGTCAAACACAAGGCCGCGCTGATGAAGCTCGAAGGCGTCGAGTGCGACACGCTGGTCGTCGAGGGTACACCCTGCCGCGAAATCGTCGACCAGGCGTGCCGACTGAACGCGGACCTGGTGATCGTCGGCAATCGCCGTCGCAAGCTTAACCGCGTGGCTGACCAGGTGATCGGCAACCTTACCTGCGCCGTGCTGCTGGTCAATGCTGCGGAGCGCGGACAGGTCGCCGTCGAGTAGCGCACCGCGATTCCCCCGGGAGTAGAATCGACTCGTCTGACGCTGGTCGCATCCGGCCGGCGACATCTTCCGGGGGGGAACGACATGAACGAACACGTTGCGACAAAGGAGTCGGCGCCGGCTCCGATGGGCATCAAGGCGCTCTGGCTGAAGGAAGACTGGTGGGCGATCTGGATCGGCCTGACGGTCGTCCTGCTCGGTATCGTTCTTTTCCTGAACGGCAGTCCGGTCCTGAAATCGCTGGCCGTCAACCCGGGCGGCTTGAAGTGGGCAAGCTTCGACCAACTCGCCGATCACTTCGCCAACAACGCCGGCAAGTATGTCGTCCAGTTCGTCGTCTTCGCGCTGGTCTTCGGCGTCACCTCGGCGATCATGGGAATCAAGTTCGGCCGCTTCCTCGTCGGTTTCACTTTTCTCTACGTCCTCTCGGTGTGCATGTTCGCGGTCGGTGGCTGGGTGAATGCGGCCAAGTACAACCTCGAACCGCCGCTGGTTGCGCTGGTGGTCGGGCTGCTGCTCGCCAACCTGGTGCCGCTACCCAAGATCCTCGATGACGCCTTCCGCGTCGAGTATTACGTCAAGCTCGGCATCGTGCTGCTGGGCGCGACATTCCCGATCACGCTGGTGGTCACCGCCGGGCCGGTCGCAATTGGACAGGCGACCATCATCTCGCTCTTGACGGCAACCACCATCTACTTCCTCGCCACACGCGTATTCGGTCTCGACCGGCGGCTGGGCGCGGTGCTTTCCGTCGGTGGCGCCGTCTGCGGCGTCTCGGGCTCGATGGCTATCGCCGCCTCGGTGGGCGCCAAGCGCGAGGATATCTACACCTCGGTAACGCTGGTCGTCGTCTGGGCGTTGATCATGATCCTGGTGCTGCCCTTCGTCTCGCAGGCGCTCGACCTGCCCGCGGGCGTCGCCGGCGCCTGGATCGGCACGTCGGAATTCGCCGACGCCGCCGGCTTCGCCGCCGCATCCACCTACGGCAAGATGGTCGGCCACGAGGACGTCTCGATCAAGGCCTTCACGCTGATGAAGGTCATCGGCCGCGATCTCTGGATCGGCATCTGGTCGCTGGTCTGGGCACTGATCGCCACCACGCAGTGGGAGAAGAAGGAAGGCAGCGCGCGACCCGGCATCGGCGAAATCTGGCACCGTTTCCCGAAGTTCGTCATCGGTTTCTTTATCGCCTCGATCGTCGTCACGCTATTCACCGGCGACTACGACGCCGACACACTCAAGAAGGTCGTCAAGCCGGCGCTCATGGACCCGATGGGTGCGCTGCGCGGCTGGGCATTCATCTTTTGCTTCCTGTCCATCGGCCTCACCACGCGCTTCCGCGAGCTGAAGACCGTGAGTCGCGGGGCGCTACTGGCGTTCTCGATCGGCGTCGCCGTCAACGTGGTCGCCGGTTACATCCTGTCGGTGCACGTCTTCGGCGATTACTGGGCCAAGCTGTGACAAAGCAACAAACCTGCGGCGGCTGCCTGCACTTCGTGGCGGACGCCGCCGAACTCGAGCGCGAAGTCCCCGGGCTGAAGATCCTCAGCTCGGCCTTCGGCTCGGTCCGCGCCGAAACCGGTTTGTGCCGGCAGCGCGATTTCTTCTGCGTGCCGGAACACGGCTGCACCGACTGGCGCGCCGCCGCTACCGCTCCTCAGGCGGCTTGACGTTGCGGAAGTTCGACTAGAGCGGTGGGGCTTATTCCTTTGAATTGATGAATCCGATGGGGCGCTTCTTCGGCGGCTCCGGCGGCGTCATGAGTTGCCGGATGGCGTCGAAAACCTGCTTCAGCTGGGCACGCGTGTTTCCGGCGAAATGATCGTGTTTGAGGGCGAGCAGTTCGGTCTTGTCTTCAAGCTCGGCCAGCCGCGCGGCTAGTTCCTTGTGCGTGGCAAGGACTTCGCGCAACTGGACCGGGCTTTGATGTCGCAAATTGCGATATCAAAGAAGCATATTCGTCGTCACCAAGCTGGAACATGAAGTCGGGCGGGAAACGATCCGGATTGCGGCGCACCTGTTCGTTAAGGCGCCGGGTTTCGACGCCATATAGCTGCGCCAAGTCGCTGTCGAGCAAAACCTTTTGGCCACGGATGAGCAAAATTCGCTGGCCCACTACCAGATCAACCGGAACTGGAGAGGCCAGGGGAGTTTTCTTGGTAGGCATGGTTGGAAACGTTGATCTAACTCGATGCCGAAAACATATCACGGAATAGATGGCATGACACACGCCCTAACCCTGCGCCTGCAAGCCTTCGCCAACCTCTTCGGCCACTACGGCGCCGCTACCGCTCCTCCGGCGGAGGTGACGACGAACAGCGCGACCACGGCGCCGATCAGGCCGGCGCTGATCGTCAGGCCGATGGCCGCCGCCGAAAATCCCGCCCGCGCCAGATGCAACCCGAGCAGCACGCCCGCCATGCCGGTGGCAAGGGCGCGCAGGAAGGCGGCGATGTTGATGCGCTGGCGATCATTCATGGCCTGTCGCCTATTGTGCTGAAGACGCGCGTGCTCTCGCCGATATGGCACGCCGTGCCGTGGCGGTCTGCCCATGGGCGAGCACGAACTCGGCGAACGCCCGCGCCGCGACGGGCAGATATCTGTCGCGACGATAGGCGAGGTAGTAGCTGCGCTTTGTCGGCATGTCGGCCAGCGGCGCGCAGCGCAGCCAGCCGGCGGCGGCTTCCCGATGCACCACGCAATGCGAGAGCAGCGATACGCCCAGCCCGGCCTCGATCGCTTTCTTGACGCCTTCGGTGCTGCCCATCTCCTGCTTGCGCGAAAGCGCGATCCCGCGCTCGGCCAGGAGGTTTTCGACCAGCCTGCGCGTGCCTGATCCCGGCTGCGACACCAGAAACGGCACGTCCGCCAGTTCGGCCGGCACCACCGGCTTGCGGCGGCGCGCCCAGGGATGGCCTGGTGGCACGGCCAGCACCAGGCGATCGTCGGCAAACATCCGCGCCTCGAGGCTCGGATGTGCCGGCGCGTGTCCGAGCAGGCCAATGTCGAGCGTGCGGTCGAGCAGTTTGCCTTCGATGTGCTCGCTCAGGCCGATGTCGATCGCCAGTTCCACATGCGGGTGGCACTGCCGAAAAGCGGCCAGCAATTCCGGAAGCAGGCAGGTGCCGATGCTGTTGCTGGCGCCGACGCACAGACGCCCGTGGCCGCGGCCGAGATCG
>PMIH01000068.1 GCA_003158255.1 Rhodocyclaceae bacterium | reverse complement strand
TACCGCCAGACCGGCAGCGCGCGCGGCATCGATGCCGCGCAGGACGTCGGCATGGCCGTCGCGACGGGTGATACTGCGAAAGCGCGCGGCATCGAGCGTATCCAGGGAAACATTGACCCGACGCACGCCCGCCGCGGCAAGACCGGCCGCATGCTGAGCCAGCAACGTCCCGTTGGTGGTCAAGGTCAGTTCCTGAAATTCGCCGGCCGCGCGCCGCGCGCCAAGCCGCTCGATCAATTGCATGACCCCGGGCCGGACCAACGGCTCGCCACCGGTGAGGCGCAGTTTGCGCACGCCAAGGCGGAAGAAGGTCGCGGCCAGCCGTTCCATCTCTTCCAGGCTCAGGATTTCATTCTTGGGCAAGAACTTGACGTCTTCCTGCATGCAGTACTGGCAGCGCAGATTGCAGCGATCGGTCACCGACAGACGCAGGTAGGTGATGCTGCGCCCCAGTCCGTCGCGCAAGGCCGCATCGGGCTCTCGATCGATTTCCACAGTTTGCAAGCGGTCGTTCATGGTGGCACCTCGATTCCGTTGCCCCCAGTATTCGCGATCGCTCAGGCAAGAGGAAGGCGAAGCCGCCACCGGTCCGCGGTCCTGTGTCATATCGTGACAGGGGCAGTCGTGTCCGGCGTGCGCGCTCATCCTGACCCGGCCTCGAAGCTCTCTATGTAGAGTTCCTGCCCCTGGATCACCTCGACGTCGCCGCCAGAACAAGCCGGGCACTCGAAGCGGAAGCGCGGCACCTCGAATTCCGTTGCGCAGGCCTTGCAACGCGCCCGTACCGGAATGCTTTCGACCACCAGTCGCGCGCCCTCTGCCACTGTTCCTTCGGCGAACATCTCGAAGCAGGCAACCAACTGCTGTGGTTCGACGGCACGCAGTCGGCCCACCTTCACGATCACGCTCAGGATGCGCGTCACGCGATGCTGCGCTGCCTGCGTTTCCAGGATGCGCATCAAGCCTTCGACGATTGCTGTTTCGTGCATGACAGACCTTTGCGTTCAGGCGCGGCATCGCGCCCGACGATTGCTTTGTAGCCGATCTTGCCGCCCGCACGCCAGGCCGGAAGTGGCTTTTCATGGGCCGCTGTCACGAACTGACACAGTCAACTTGCCGCGAGACCTGTTTGCATTGCGACTGGTGCGTCCAATTCTGATACTGGCATCGACAACTGAACCGACGGGGTAATTAGCCATGCTCGCCACTGCAAGCCTTGATGCCAACCTGCTCGCCTGGATCGGCGCCGCGATACTGCTGCTGGGTGAAATCTTCGCCCTGCTGTCGATACGCAGCCTGCCACGCCTGATCCTCATTTCGACCATCGCCGAGATCGGTTACGTTCTGCTCGGCCTCGGTCTCGGTGGCGACATCGGGGAAACCGGCGCGTATATGCACCTTGGCTACCAGGCTGTAATGCGCGGGCTGGTTATCGTCACCGCTTGGTGGCTAGTCAGTCGCACCGGGTCCGGCAAGCTCGACGACCTCGCCGGCAGTGCCAAACGCATGCCGGTCATAGCCGCGCTATTCGGCTTCGCCATGTTCTCGGTGATGGGCCTGTCGCCATTCAAGGGTTCGTTCAGCAAGTTCGTCATCCTGTACGCCGCGATCGAACAAGGTCAGTGGCTGCTGGCCGCCATCGGTACGCTGGCGAGCATCATCGCCGCCTTCTACTATCTGCGCGTGATCCAGCGCATCTGCTTCGAAGCACCGCTGGCCGAGCGGCCGCTGAACGACGCGCCGACCGGAGCCGCTTTCCCGGTCGCGCTGCTGACGGCGCTCACCGTCGTCATGAGCCTGTGGCCCGAACCCTTCCTGCACGAAGCGGCAACACTGGCCGGCGTACTCGACATCACGCGGATGCCGCAATTCGAGTCCCCCTGGTCGCTGCTGGTGCTCGTCCCCTACATCGGCGGCTTTGCGCTCTACATCGTCGGCCTCAACACGCGCATGATGCGCGACCTGCACGCCGTGCTGTTGGCTTTGGCCACGCTTGTGCTGGCCGTCGCCGATCCCAGCCTGGATGCCGCCTCGCATCTCTTCGCGATCATGGTCGCCGGCATCGCATTTCTGGTCGTGCTCTATTCCTGGGGCTACATGCGCCACGGTGAGCACACCAACCGCTACTACTTCTTCGTCTTCCTCATGACCGGCTCGATGCTCGGCCTCGCCAGCGCCCACGAGTTCGGCAACTTCTACGTCTTCTGGGAACTCATGACCTGGACCTCGTACTTCCTGGTCATCCATGAACAAACACCGAAAGCCTTGTGCGCCGGCTTCATCTACTTCCTGATGTGCGCCACGGGTGCCTACGTGATGAACTTCGGCATCCTGCTGCTGCACGCGCAGACCGGCAGCTTCGAGTTCGCCGTCGTTGCCGACAAAATCGGCAATATCGACGCCACGGTCGGCGCCATCGCCGCGCTGTGCCTGTTCATCGGCTTCGCCGTCAAGGCCGGCTTCGTGCCGGTGCATGCCTGGCTGCCGCTGGCCCACCCGGAAGCGCCCTCGTCCATCTCCGCACCGCTGTCCGGCATCCTGACCAAGGCCGGCATCTTCGGNNATCTACGGCGAAGGGATGGCGCTGATCCAGAAGGAACTCAAGCGCATGCTCGCCTACTCGACGCTGGCGCAGATCGGCGAGATCGCCGCCATCCTTGGGCTGGGCACCTCGCTCGCCACCACCGCATCGCTGCTGCACGTGACCAACCACGCGGTGATGAAGACCCTGCTGTTCTTCGCCGCGGGCGCCTTCATCCTGCAAAGCGGCCGCCGTCACTTGAAGGACCTCGCCGGCCTCGGCCGCGTCATGCCCTTCACCGCCGGCTGCTATGCGCTGGCCACCGTCGCCATCATGGGCCTGCCGCCCTTCTCCGGCTTCATCAGCAAGTTCCTGATGATCACCGCCGCCGCAGCCGCGGGACGCATCGATGTCGCCGCGCTGATCCTGGTCGGCAGCATCCTCGCCGCGTTCTACTACCTGCGCGTCGTGCGCATCCTGTTCTTCCAGCCCTATGAAGGACCGGTGGTCAAGGAAGCGCCCACCTCCATGCTCGTCGCCATGGCTCTCCTCGCCTCGGCCATCGTCTTCGGCGGCGTTGCCCCGACCATCCAGATCGACGCAGCAAGCGCCGTCGGCAATCTCGTCGCTGCCCGCGCCGGCCTGCCGCCAGTGGTCGTGCCCGACCTGTTGATCGTCTGGCCCGCCGCCGCGCTGATCGCCACCCTCGGCGCAGTCGCCGTGTGGCTGTTCGGCAAGACATCGCCAGCCTTCGCGACGAAGCTCGCCATCGCCGTACCGGCCGCTGCCTTCGTCGCCGTGCTGCTGCAACCGGATCGCTACGACGGTCTCTCGTTCGCCTTCGCGCTGCTGGTCTCCGGCGTCGGCACGTTGAACATGGCCTACGCCACCGGCTACCTGGCCCACCATCCGCACGCGCAGCATCGCTTCTACGCCGCCTTCGCGCTGATGATGGCCGGCCTGATGGGCATGGCCGGCAGCCACGACTTCTTCAACTTCTTCGCCTTCTGGGAACTGATGAGCAGTTGGGCGCTCTACGTCGCCCTGGTGCATGAAGAAACCGCAGACGCGCGCCGCGAAGCCTTCAAGTACTTCATCTTCAACACCGTCGGTGCCAGCTTCATGTTTCTTGGCATTGCGATGTTCGGCACCGCAGCTGACAGCTTCGACTTCGCCGCCATCGCCAGGGCCGCGCCGGCCATGACCACCGTTTGGGCCGGCAGCGCGCTGGTGCTGGTGCTGGTCGGCATGCTGATGAAGGCGGCCATGCTGCCCATCCGCATCGACTACCAGATGCACCCCGCCACTGCACCAACGCCGGTCTCCGGCTACATCTCGGCTGTGTTGCTGAAGAGCGGCCCGTACGGCGTGCTGAAGCTCATGGCCCTGTTCGGCGGGGCCACGCTGCTCGATCGCCTCGGTCTCATCAATGGCCAGTCGTTGATCGGCAACGCCATCGCCATCATCGGCGGCGTCACGCTGCTCTACGCTGGCGCGATGGCGGTCGTGCAGACAGGCATCAAGCGCCTGCTGATCTACAGCACGGTCTGCCAGCTCGGTTACATCACCATGGCGCTCGCGCTCGGCACCACGCTCGGCGTCGCTGGCGGCCTGATGCACTTCGTCAACCACATGATGCTGAAGGACGTGCTGTTCCTCTGCGCCGGCGCCATCATGGTCACCAGCCACGCGCGCACGCTCGACGAGCTGGGCGGCCTCGGCCGCAAGATGCCGATCACCTTCGGCATCTTCCTGTTCGCCGGTCTGTCGCTGGCCGGCATCCCGCCGCTCAACGGCTTCAACTCGAAGTGGATCATCTACGTCGCCGCGTTCGAGTCCGGCCACTACGTGCTCGGCATCTTTGCGATGGTCGCCAGCCTGTTCACGCTCGCCGCGATACTCAAGTTCGCCCACGCCGCCTTCATGGGCTCGCCGGGCGCAGCTGCAGAACACGCGCACGAAGCGCCTGCAACCATGCTCGTGCCGATGCTCGTCCTCGCCGCCGGCAGCTTCGCGGTCGGCATGATGCCCGGTCTGCTGCTGGTACCAATTGCCGCGATCCAGCAGGAACTCGGCATGGTGCCGATCGCCGCCACCTGGACCGGCCCGCTGCCGGGCGCCGGCGGCTGGCATCCGGCGCTGCTTTCGATCCTGCTTCTGGTGCTGGCCGGCATCGGCTTCCTGTACCTGCGCCTCGGTCGCGCCGGTGGTGCAATCATCCGTTCGCCCATCCACCTTTGCGGCGTTCAGGACATCGCCATGGGCCAGGCCAACATCGGCGCCGGCAACCTGTATGAAGCGCCGGACGCAGCCATCCGCAGCCTGCTGCATGCGAAACACGACACCGGCTACAGCGACGACGATACCGCTGCAGACACGACGGCGCCCATCACGATCCACGCGGTTTGAGGAGAACATCATGCTCGACACCACCACCATTCCCCTCGCCGTGCTGATGTTTCCCGGCGGCTTGTTCGCGCTGGCCTTCGGACTGGCGTTGAAGGGGCTCGACCGCCGCGTCGCCGCCCGCCTGCAAGGCCGCATCGGCCCGCCGCTGGCGCAACCGTTCTTCGACCTCGTCAAACTGGCGCGCAAGCGCACCATGGTGCCGGACATCGCCGCCGAACCGGTCTTCCTCGGTGCACCGCTGATCGGCACCGTCTCGATGCTGCTCGCCGCCGCGCTGGTGCCGATCCCGGGTGTCTATGCGCCGAACCCGATGCTCGGCGACCTGCTGGTGCTGCTCTACCTGCTGGCCGTGCCGGCGGTGGTGCTGATGATCGCCGGTTCCGCCTCCGGTTCCCCATTTGGGGCCATTGGCTTCTCGCGCGAGATGGCATTGATGCTCGCCTACGAAGGACCGCTGGTGCTGGTCGTCGCCGCCGTAGCGCTGCGCACCGGTTCCTTCTCGCTCTCCGACATCATCGCCTATCAGCAAACACACGGCGCCTTTCTGTTCGACCCGGTGATGTGGCCCGCGCTGCTCGCCTTCCTCGCCTTCTATCCGGCCAACCTCGGCATCGTGCCCTTCGACATCCCGGAAGCCGAGACCGAAGTGCTGGAAGGCCCGCTGCTCGAATACTCGGGCCCCGCGCTGGGCCTGTTCAAGATGATGTCGGCGTTGAAGGCCGTGGTGGTGCTGGGCCTCGGCGTCGCGCTGTTCTTCCCGAGCGCACCCGACGGCGCGGCGGGCCTTCTGGTCCATCTCGCCAAGCTGGTGGTGATGATGCTGGTCGGCGTCACCCTGCTGCGTGTCTCGATGGGCCGCATGCGCATCGACCAGGCCTTCAGCTTCTTCCTCCGGTGGCCGCTGGCGCTCTCGCTGCTGTCGCTTGCCATCGTCGCCGCCGCCTGAGGAACCGATCATGACACTCTTGCAAACCCTCACCGATAGCGCCCGGAACCTGGCAGTGCGCTCGCCATGGATCTACCGCATCAACGCCGGATCGTGCAACGGCTGCGACGTCGAATGCGCGACCACGGCGCTGATCCCGCGCTACGACGTCGAGCGGCTCGGCTGCCAGTACTGCGGCAGTCCGCGCCACGCCGACATCGTGCTGATCACCGGCCCGCTCACCGCGCACATCAAGGACGACGTGCTGCGCGTCTTCGCCGAAATACCCGACCCCAAGGTCACCGTCGCCGTCGGCGTCTGTCCGATCTCCGGCGGCATCTTCCGCGAAAGCTATGCGGTGCACGCGCAGGTCGACCAGTACCTGCCGGTGGACGTCAATGTGCCCGGCTGCCCGCCACGCCCGCAGGCCATCATCGAAGGCGTCGCGCAGGCCATCGCCATCTGGCGCCAAAGGATCTGAGGAGCTGCCATGAACTTTCTGAGAATCTTCGCCCGCAACCTGCTTCGCGGCCCGTCGACAGTGCCCTTCCCTTTCGGCCCGGCCTGGACACCGGCACGCATGCGCGGTCGCGTCCAGTTCAAGTTGTCGTCCTGCACCGGCTGCCGCGCCTGCGAGCAGGTGTGCGCCCCCGGCGCCATCCGCTTCGACAAGACGCCCGAAGGCCTGCGCTTCATGATGTGGCACAACACCTGCGTGTTCTGCGGCATGTGCGAGTTCTACTGTCCAACCGACGCGATCCACCAGAGTGACGACTGGCACATGGCCCACGCCGTTGGCGAGAAGTACGGCATGGCGATCCGCGAGGTCATCCCCTATACCGCCTGTACCGGCTGCGGCATGAAGACGCTGGCCAGCGCGCCCAATCCTATCGGGGTGGTGCCGCCCTTCACGCCCGAGGAAGTCGAACAGCAACGCAACCAGTGCCCGGCCTGCCGCAAGAAGGCCCTGGCCGAACGAGGAACCCCATCATGAGCATCATGCCCAACGATATCGAAGCGCGGCTTCTAGAGGCCGCCCCGGCCGGCATCCAGTACCGTGCCACGACTGACGACAAGAGCGTTGTCACCGCCTGGTGCACCCTGTCCAGCGCCGACAACCTGCTCCCGGTCGGCCGGCGCCTGAAGGACATGGGCGCCCGGCTTTCGACCATCACCGTCTTCCAGCCCAAGGCGCCGCCGGCGCCGCCGAAGCCCAAGGAGGGCGACCCACCGCCGCCCCCGGTCACGTTCTTCGGCGGCATCGTCAGTGACGGCAAGGGCTACGAGATCCACTATCACTTCGACATCGACGGCGACACGCTGACGGTCACCGCGCACGTCGGAACGGGCGGCTCGATCGATTCGCTGACGCCGCTCTACCGCGCGGCCGACTGGCCTGAGCGTGAGGCCATGGAGTTGTACTCGCTGGTAGTACGCAACCACCCGAATCCGCAACGGTTGTTCATCGACTCGGGCATCGAAGGTGCGGTCTTCGAGCGCCTGATCCCCTACTCGACCCTGGTCAATAGCGCCGCTTCCAAGAGCATCTGGGAAAAGATCATGGCGCAAACAGGAGCCCCATCATGAGCAACTTCACCATTCCGGTCGGGCCGCTGCACGTGGCCCTCGAGGAACCGATGTACTTCCGCATCGACGTGCACGGCGAGACGGTGAATAACGTCACCATCAACGCCGGTCACGTACACCGCGGCATCGAGTACCTGATCACCAAACGCAACGTCTTCCAGAACGTGGTGCTGACCGAGCGCATCTGCTCGCTCTGCTCCAACAGCCACCCGCAGGCCTACTCGATGGCCATCGAACAGATCGCCGGCATCAAGGTGCCGCCGCGCGCCGAATACCTGCGCGCCATCGCCGACGAGATCAAACGCGTCGCCTCGCATCTATTCAACGTCGGCGTGCTCGCCCACCTGGTCGGCTTCGAATCGCTGTTCATGCACGTCATGGAAGTGCGCGAGCGCATGCAGGACGTCAAGGAAAGCATCTTCGGCAACCGCATGGACATCGGCGCCAACACCATCGGCGGCGTCCGCTACGACATCGATCCGGAACGCATCGGCTACCTGCGCGCGCAACTCGACGCGCTCGTCCCCGACGTCGAGGAAATCATCGATCTCTACCATACCGACAACTCCATCCTGCGCAGAACCCGCGGCATCGGCGTGCTCTCGCACGCGGACGCGCTCGACTGTGGCGTCGTCGGCCCGGTGGCGCGCGCCGCCGGCGTCAACTACGACGTGCGTGTCAAGGCTCCCTATGCCGCCTACGACCGCCTCGAAGTGCCGGTGCATGTACTGCACGACGGCGACGTCTGGTCGCGCGCCATGATCCGCCTGATGGAAGCGCGCACCGCCATCGACCTGATTCGTCAGTGCCTCGACGCCCTGCCCGACGGCCCGACCGTCGCAACCGCGGAACGCCCGGCGATCCCCCCCGGCGAAGCTATCGCCAAGTGCGAGGCACCGCGCGGCGAACTGATCTACTACGTGCGCATGACCGATTCACCCAAGCCGGAGCGGGTGAAGTGGCGCGTACCGAGTTTCCTCAACTGGGATGCACTGGGGATCATGCTCAAGCAGGCCAAGGTCTCCGACATCGCCATCATCGTCAACAGCATCGACCCGTGCATTTCCTGCACGGAGCGCTAGTCGGTTCCCGGCGCAGGTGGCGTACCGTCACGGCTGACTTTTCGTGGTGGTACCTGGCGCCGCAAAAGCGGCAAGACACCGGTTCTCCGGCGGACACCACTTCGTGACGACCATCTACCTGCTCCGCCATGGCGCCCAGACCAAAGCGCTGGCGGTAGCCCTGCGCGGACGGGGCATTGGCGCCGTTCATTGCAGCGACTTGCCGTCCTGTCGGCAGGCCGCAGCCCTCATTGCCCGGCGACTGCGCGTATCGATCGCCGCGCACCCCGAACTGCGCGAAATCTCGCCCGGCGAAAGCCCCGCCGACTGCCTGGCACGGACGCTGCCGATATGGCACTCGATATCCCGCGCCGGCCACACCGCCATCGCCATCGTCGGCCAAGCCGACCTCAATCGCATGCTCCTCGGCAACGTGCTCGCCCTGTCGGCCGAGGAGACATTTCGCCTCGACCAGAACGACGGCTGCATCAACGTCGTCGAGCGCAACGGCAGCCGCCCGTGGGTCCGGCTCGTCAATGGCACTCCCGCCGAACTGGCGCCCGCCAATGCCTGACTCGACGCCTCAAGCGGCGTACCACGACGACTGACTCTTGTCCTTCCCAACCGGAATGGGTCAATAGGTGCTACCAAATTCTGGTAGGCTACTGATGACATGAAGATATGCCTTCGCCCCAACATTGTATGCAACTGCCCGCCGGAAAGTTTTCCGATTTTTTTGGACAGCCGAATTCAAAGTTAGGCACTTATCCTTTGCTCGCCGTGAAACGAACTTTGAAGGAAGTCCTGCTGGCACTTGCAGTTCTCGCAGCGCTCGCGGGAACTGTGATCATCTTGTTGCTTGGCTGGTTCAGAAACCCATACGGCTTGGAAGCAGCACGGCTTGGGCCAAAAGGCAATGAAAAACTCGCCTTCGTCGCGCCCGTCGAAAACGCTGCGAATTACCTGTTGTTTTCGACGTACGAGGGAAATAATTTCGTCATTCACCTACCAGTTCCGAATGACTACATCCATCCGTCGAGGACGACATCGCGCTTCATGAAATCTTACGCATCATCGGTCACGATGTATTACCCGGCATTGAACGGCCCGTTTCATCCGAGCAATGCCAACCTGCCCAAGTGCAACGGTTATTGCGGCGGGTACTTGCGTGCCTTTATCTCCACAAATCAGAACGATGCAATGACGCAAGACGCTCGGACACTTGTCCGACTGGAGAATGAGAGGTCGGGCAGTAGTCCCCTCTACAGTTTCGAGAATCTGGATAGAGCGTATGGTCTAGACGACCACTTTCAGATTCGATACCCCGTTATTGAAGCCAAGTCGAATGGAGATAAGCATTCGACCAAAGAGTACCTGTTGAAGCGCGACGGAGGCGGAAACGTTAAGTATCTATTCCAGTGTTCTCCATATGCGCCGTCACCTAATTGTCAGGTGAGGTTCAATCTCTCCTCTCGGCCAGAGCTCTTGGTGGAAATTAGCTTTGGCCGACACCTCATCGCCGATTGGATCGACATAATCCAGTCGGTCGATAAGAAGATTGCGAGTTGGGGGCCAGTGAGAATCGATGCCACTCGTGACTAATAGCCGCGTGCGTAACAATAGGCGATAGTTGGAGCCTAAATGGGCCAGGCTCGCCTTTTCCGGCGTACCACCACGACTGACTTTTCCAGGAAAGAAGGCGTAGTTGCCTGACCTCTCATCCGCCATGCTCGTACTCGATCACGTCTCGATCTCTGTTCCAAGCGTTGAAATCGCACGTCCGTTCTACGACGCGGTCATGGCCGCCCTCGGCGCCGCCAAAGTCTATGATCGCCCCGATGCTCTCGGCTACGGCGTGAGGTGCACTGCGATCGAGGACTTCCACTCTTGCCTCGCCGTCTATCAATCCTCCGACGCCAACCTTGATTCGAAGCGTCACTGGTGTTTCAAGGCAACCACCCGAGCCCAGGTTCGCGAGTTCCATTCCGGCGGTTTGGCACACGGTGGAAAAAACGATGGCGCGCCGGGTCTTCGTCTTCAATACCACCCCCACTATTACGGCGCCTTCCTGCTTGACCCGTTTGGCAATCGCGTTGAGGCTGTGTGCCATCGTGCCGAAGAGGTCTGACGCTGGAACAATTGGGGACGCGTTACCAGCGGCGTGCCACCACGACTGACTTTCCCGGGATAGAACGCGAAACCGTGGCCTGAGCTAACAATCGCAGATCACATATTACAGTTGCCTATCCCATTGGGATCGGAGTAGTGTCCTGGCATCGAAGGTGTTGCATGGGCGGAATTGATCTTGGCCTACGAACTGACGATCGTACAGAAGGCTGGCTACCTGCATGGCATCGTGACGGGGCAGAGGAGCCGCGAAGCCGTGAACGAGTACTTGATGCGCGGTCTCCAGGAGTGCATCGGCCGAGGCGCTTCCCGTGTCCTGATCGAGGCACGCTTGCAGGGACCGCGCTTGCCGCTGTGGGACATCTTCGAAATTGCGGCGGAACACAGCCAATTCGACATGGGCAGGTTCGATGCGATCGCCTATGTCGATACCGACGCCCCGGCCGATCTGCTGACATTCATCCAGAACGTGAGCCGCAATCGCGGGTTGCCATTGCGGGTCTTCAACTCGGTTGCCACGGCCGAACAGTGGCTCGCCACCAGCCTTGAAGAGCGTTCCTGCGCTGCCGACGCCGACGAATAGCGTAACGCCGCGACAGCGTCGCGTTCCATGAAGCATTCGCCACAACAGCGTCATCAGGTGGCGTACCACCGCGGCTGACTTTCGCCGGTTCGGGCGGCGAAATGTCGCGTGAAGGAACGATAATCCGCAGATGCCCAACGAACTCCCGACTCAGTCCACCACCCCAGCCGCCAACCCGAAGCGCCTGTCGTCGCTCGCCGGCCTGTGGCCCTTCGTGCGCCCGCATCGGTGGCGACTGGCGCTGGCCTTTATCCTGCTGTGCCTCGGTTCGGGAACCATTCTGCTGGTGCCGCTGGCGTTTCGCGACCTCATCGACTTCGGCTTCGGTGCTCGACAACAGACTGATGGCGGCCTGTTCGGCGCTGTGGGCCTGAACGGCCATTTCCTCGCCTTGTTCGGCCTGGCGGGCCTCTGGGCGCTGGCGGTGTCGGCGCGCTTCTACACCGTNNTCGCCGCAGTTCTTCGAGACCTTGCAGACCGGCGAAGTGCTGTCGCGCCTGACTGGCGACACGACGCTGATCCAGACCGTGGTTGGCAGTTCCATTTCCATGGGCCTGCGCAGCCTGTTCCAGTTCGTCGGCGGCATGGCCATGCTGGCCGTCACCAGCCTATATCTGTTCTCGCTCAACCTCGGCCTGATGGCATTGCTGACGCTGCCCATCATCGCCATCGGTCGCAAGGTCAAGAAGCTGTCGCGCGAATCGCAGGACCGCATTGCCGACGCCTCGGCGCTGGCCGGCGAAATTCTCAACGCCAT
This sequence comes from Rhodocyclaceae bacterium, assembly GCA_003158255.1. GTDB lineage: Bacteria > Pseudomonadota > Gammaproteobacteria > Burkholderiales > Rhodocyclaceae > Fen-999. The sequence goes on along the minus strand of PMIH01000068.1, from coordinate 8,100 downwards.
TCCCACCGTGCAAGCCTACGCACAGGAACACCGGGAAACCGGCCGGTTCGCCGAGCGCGCCGAACGCAGCTTCGCCACCGCGATCCGCCGCACGCGGGTCCGCGCGGCACTGACCGCCGTCATCATCACCGCCGTCATGGGTTCGATCATCTTCGTGCTCTGGGTCGGCGCGCGGCAGGTACACGACGGCACGCTCACCGGCGGCCAACTCGCGTCCTTCGTCCTCTACGCGATGCTGGTCGCCGGCGGCGTCGGTACCTTGTCGGAAGTGTGGGGCGACGTGATGCGCGCCGCTGGTGCAACGGAACGGCTGCTCGAACTGCTGCACGCGCAATCGGCCATCCCCGAGCCGGCGAGCCCGCTGGCGCCCGCGCACCCCGCGCAGGCGGCGATCAGTCTCGACCATGTGACGTTCTGCTACCCGGCCCGTCCGCAAACGCCGGCCCTCGACGACATCTGTCTCGACATCGCGCCGGGCGAGAGCATCGCCCTGGTCGGCCCCTCCGGCGCCGGCAAGACCAGCATGTTCCAACTGCTGCTGCGCTATTACGAAGTCTCAAGCGGCGGCATCCGCCTCAACGGCCAGGACATCCGCCAACTGCGCCTGCGCGACCTGCGCAACAGCATCGCCATCGTCCCGCAAGACCCGGTGATCTTCTCCGCCAACGCCCTCGACAACATCCGCTACGGCCGCCCGGACGCCAGCGACGAGGAAGTAGTCCTCGCCGCCAAAGCTGCCCTGGTCGACGAATTCATCGACCGCCTGCCCGACGGCTACCAAACCTTCCTCGGCGAACGCGGCACCCGCCTATCCGGCGGCCAGCGCCAGCGCATCGCCATCGCCCGCGCCATGCTCAAGGGCGCGCCGCTGCTGCTGCTCGACGAGGCCACCAGCGCACTCGACGCCGAATCGGAGATCCTCGTTCAAGAAGGACTCAGCGCGGCCATGGCCGACCGTACCACGCTGATCATCGCCCATCGACTGGCGACCGTGCAAAAGGTCGACCGCATCGTGGTGATGGAACACGGCCGCATCGTCGAAACGGGAACGCCGGATGATCTGCGTAATCAGGGCGGGCTTTACGCGCGGCTGGCGGCGTTGCAACTGGATCTTTGATTGGCGATCGATGCCCGTCAAGAGCTATCCTTAAGAACACCCCGTTTTTGCCGACAACCTAACCATCAAGAGACAAACCGTCAGGAGCAGCGTCGGCTACGCTGCTCACGAGTGCGCTGAGCTTGCACCCGGTATGGGGACAGACACATGACCATCATCAACAATACCGGGCTCAACTCCAGCGCAAGCCTATTGGCTCAGCAGTTCGCCAAGAGATCGACGCGGCAGGCTGCCAAGACTCAACCCAGCGCACCTGCTCCTGCCGCCCCAGCCTCCGCGCAGCCAGACAGCTCCAATCTGTATTCGACATTGGCTTCGCTCATGAACAAGTGGAGCGATGCCAAGCAGGCTATCGACAGGTTGAACCATGCACCGCAGGATATCAAGCAGTCGAGGAAAGCGGCCGCTGCCGAAATGATTCAGCGCATCAAGGATCAGATCAAGCTATTGATGATGATGGGCGGCGGCGATCCCAAAGCCCGGGCACAGCAGATCGCACAACTTGCGCGCCAACTCGCTGCGGCGGCACGGGAATACGCTTCCGCCTCAGGCGGTGATTCACAGGAAAGCAACGCTGCGACGCCAGAAGCGAGTGCCGACGGCGGGACAACGACCGCATCCTCGGCAACGCCCGCAAGCCCTGCCGAATCGCCAGGCTCGTCGCAGCAAGTCGGCGAGCAGATTGGCAGCACGGTGTCGGAATATTCCGATGCCTCTTCCGAAGCCCAAGCCGACCGCGAGTTTGCAATGGAAGTCAGAAAACTCGCGGCCCAACTCAAGGCACTGGCGAAGCAGACTGAAGTGCACTCGCCAAAAGCACCCGAGAAATCGACTGACCGCGAGATGGCGAACACCGACGAAGCGCTGAAGGAAGTCGAGAGAAGCCTCTCCAGCCTCGACTCGGCGGATACCAGCGTTTCAGCATCCATCGTGCCGTCCCACCACGGCTGACTTTCGCGTGGCGCGAGCGATGCTGGTCCTTAATCGGCGCTCAATCCAAACGGACGGCGACGTCGAAGTGCCAGGTGCGGCGGATTTCGACCACGTCGACGTCGCGGGCGAGTTCCGGCGGGAAGGCCTGGTAGGGCGCCTGGCTTTGCACGATGCGCCGGATCGCTTCATCGACTTCCGCCACGCCACTGGAGTGGACAATGCTCACCGACTCCACGGAGCCGTCGCTGCGGAGGGCTACCGTGACCATGGGGTCGGTGTGCGGGCGCTTCGCCATTTCACGGACCGTCTCGACTGGCGTGTTGAGCTGGATTTTGCGCGCCCAGGCTTCTGCGTACTTGACGAGTTCTTCGTTGGGGTCGCTACGCCCCCATAACCTGACGCGACGTGCGGTACTCAACGACAGGGGCAGTGTCGAGCGCGAAGCGGCAGCGTCGCGCTGCGCGGCTTCTTCGTCGAGCTGACGGCCTATCGCCCGAAGCCGCGCTTCCCGTTTTTCTTCCTCCGCTCGATCTTCCGCCAGTCGTGCGGCTTCCAGACGCACCGCCTGCTGGCGTTCGGCGTCAAGTCGTGCCGCCTCGTTGCGTGCCGCTTGCTGCCGGGCGGCTTCCAGACGCTGCGCTTCCAGTTGTGCGGCTTGCTGGCGTTCGGCCTCCAGTCGTGCCGCTTCAACGCGTGCGGCCTCGATGCGTGCGGCTTCCTGCCGAGTCGCTTCCTGTCGCTCGGCCTCGATGCGCGCCGCTTCCCGACGCGCTGCTTCCAGACGCTGCGACTCCGTCTCAGCGGCCTGTCGTTCGGCTTCCCGCTGCCTGGCTTTCTGGCGTTCGGCTTCCAATCGTGCGGCTTCGATGCGCGCCGCTTGTTGCCGGGCGGCTTCCAGACGCTGCGCTTCCAGTTGTGCGGCCTTCTGGCGCTCGGCCTCCAGCCGTGCCGCTTCAACGCGTGCGGCTTCCTGACGTTCGGCTTCGATGCGCGTCGCTTCCTGTCGTGCGACTTCCTGACGTTGCACCTCCTGTTGCGCGGTTTCAAGCCGCGCCGTCTTCGGCTGATCCGGCTTCGCCACCTGCTTCGGCAGATCGAGCTTGGGCAGGTCAGCGGCCCGCTCCGGCGGCTGCACCACCTCGTTGGTGGTGGGAGGTACCGGCGGCGTCGGCTCGGGGCTCGCCGGACTTGGCTCGACAGCGGCGACGGGCGTTGGCGCCGCCGGAGCGGCTGGCTCGACCACTTTGGACGCTTCCGGCCGCGCCACGGCGATCACTTCCGCCTTCGGTGTCGGCGTGGGCGGCGCATCGTCAATGCCTTCGGTGCGCAAAGGCGCTTTCTCCGGAACCAAAGCAGTCGCGAGATCTGGCTTCGGCTCAGGTTGTGCCGCCGGTGTTGGCGCCGGCTTAACCATTGGCTTGGGCATGATCGCTCTTGCCGTCCTCGGGGAGGGCGCCGGGGATACGGAGGGTATCAGGACCGGTCGGCGGGCGACAAGCCTGGCGATGGTTGCCTGCGACAGCGGCTCCTTGATCGGCGTTTCCACCGGTGCCGTGGCGGCGATCGGCGCAGGCAGCAATTCGACGCGCAGATTGGGTGGCGCGATCCGCCGCTCTCGCCACGGAAGACCGAAGCCCGGCAACCCGAAATCCTCGTCACCGAAAGTCAGGCTCAACAGCAGCGCGTGAAACAGCAGGGAAAGCAGCAACGCGAACGCCAGCCGACTGGCCGAGGCGCCGATGCGCCGGCTCGCCTCCAGGTCTGCCGTGTACAACTGCTCGTCGCTATCTGCCATGTCAATATTGGACTAAGACGGCTGAGCGTTCAACGCGCCGAGCGCCATCGCTCCGTCGCCGTCGTCTGACACAAGCGCTGGGTACGCAAACAAGCTGCTATTCCTTCTTGTCCGAATCTTCGGCCCGAGCTTCAAGGGCCAAGCGGTCGCGCTCCAGTTCCTGGCGCAGCTCATCCTCGCTGGGGAGTACCAGGCGGTATTTACTGGCAAATAGTTGTTCGCTCTCGTGCAACACCGAGTAGCGCACCACCGACTGGTCCTTGCTGCCGCACAGCAAGATGCCCACCGTCGGGTTGTCGTTCTCGCCCCGGCGCAAGTCGTCGTACAAACGCACATACATGTCCATTTGCCCGATGTCCTGGTGCGTGAGGTGTGCGGATTTCAGATCGATCAGCACAAAGCACTTGAGCAGGTAGTTATAGAACACCAGGTCGATGTAGAAATCCTGCGTCTCGGTGCTGATACGCTGCTGGCGGCCCACAAAAGCAAAGCCCTTGCCCAGCTCCAGCAGAAACTGCTGGAGCTTGTCCATCAGCGCGCGTTCCAGATCCGATTCCAGCAGTCGCCCCGTGTCGTGCAGGCCAAGAAACTCCAGCATCACCGGGTCGCGCACAAAGTTGCGGGGGCTTGTACTCAGGTCCGGGTCGGCCCGCACACTGGCCTGCGTTTGCGCGATCAAGGCACTCCTGTCCTGGCTGGATTGGCTGGAGAGCAAGCGCTCGTAGTACAGCGTGCCCATGTGCCGCTCCAGCACCCGCGTGCTCCAATTCTGCGTGGCGGCCTCCTGCATGTACCACTGGCGAGTTGCGGGCGCATCCACCCGCAGCAACAGGCGGTAATGCGTCCAGCTCAATTCGTGGCGCAGTGCGTCACATTTTGGGAAGGCCTGGTAAAACAAACGCATGTAACGCAGGTTCGAAGCATCAAAACCCTTGCCGAACTCCCGCGACAACGCCTGCCCCAACTGCGGCAGCAATCGTGTGCCATACGCCGCCCTGGCCTGGCCGCCCTGTTCGAACTCCACGATGTGCCGGCCAATCTGCCAATAGGTCTGCACCTGCACCACATCCACATGGTGCAGCACCTGCTGGCGTGCCTGTACGATCAGGCCGCGCAGGGCGTCCAGCAAGGGCGGCAGTGCAGAATCTGGTGGTTGGGTTCTTTGGTCCGTCATGGCTGTTGGCCGGGATCAGCAGCATTGCTATGCGCCGGTAGGATACCTGCGCAGCAGTCGATTGTCTGCTCACGGCTGCGCTGCGGCTCGATCCTGGCTCGGCGATTACTGCGGCGTCAGCCAGTCAGCATCGGCGCAATGGCGGCCAGCCACGCATCGACCCGCGCCTCGGTCAGTGCGGGCTGATTGACCTGGTCGAGGGCCAGGCCGAGGAAGCGGTCGTCGATGACCGCCTGGGAAGTCTTGAAGCGATAGCCGTCGATGGCGATGTCGCCGACCACGCGAGCGCCGCAGGCGGTCACCGCGTCGTGCAGCAAGGCGATGGCATCGACGAACTCGTCGGGATATTTGTCCTGATCGCCGAGCCCGAAAATGGCGACGGTCTTGCCGGTCCAGTCCTGGCCTTCGAACTGCGGCATGAACTCCAGCCAGCCGGCCGACTGCGAACCGCTGTCGATGCCCGGCAGTTCGCCGTCGCCGAGTGTCGGTGTGCCGAGAATCAGCGCCGGGTACGCCGCGAGGTCGCCGATGGTGGCGCGATTGATATTCACCGGCGCGGCGGCGGCGTCGCCGAGTTTCTGCGCGATCAGTTTGGCGATCCGGCGCGTACGGCCGGTATCGGTGCCGAAGAAAATGCCGATCCTGTTCATGACGTTGGCGTTGGTCGATCTGGGTAAGCGGGAGAGGTTTCGAGTCGGGCATCATCGATCGGCAGGCCGACGGTGAAGTGATAGAGCGTCTGGAAGGATTCGCCGGCCAGGCCGAGCACTTCATGGAAGGGGTCGTCGAAGAAGCAGCCGATGCCGGTGCCGCGCATGCCGCAAGCCTCGGCTTCGAGGTAGAGCACCTGGCCGATGGCGCCGGCTTCGCGGAAGAGATCGCGGTAGGCGGCGGGGTCGGCGGTGATCGGCGCGGAGAACTCGGCGACCATGCCGAGCGCGAAGCAGGCGTTGGATGCGATGTCCTGATGGCAGTGGATAGCGCGGGCGAGCCGGCGCAGCTCCTGGGAATCGGCCGTCGTCAGGTGAAAGAACGGCAGCCCGGCCGGCGCGGCGGCGACGGACTCGGCGACGTAACGGCCGGCCAGTAGCGACCGGTGTTCGGGTTGGCGCGCCAGCAGGTAGAGGCCCGGTTCCAGCCCGTCCACGCGATGAACGAACAACACCAGGCTGATGCGTGGCGGTGCGGCAAGCACGAACCAAGGCGCGCCGGTTCCCGGCAGCGCTGCCGCCAGCAGGGTGAAAAAGTCGTTCGCCGCCATGGTGGCGCGCGGATTGAAGCGCTGGGCGCTGCGCCGGTTGAGGATGACGTCGGCAAGCGGTGGGCCAGCGGGCATTGGTGCCGCCGACGATGGCACTTGCAACGGTAGTTGCCGCGCATCGACGCTTGGGTTCCCGCTCGCTCGCGTCGCTACTGCCACTTCGTCGATGATGGGCCAGCGTTGCATCGGTGCCGGATCGATAGTCGAGGCGACGCCCTGCCAGCGCGCATTCGCGAGTAGCGTTTGCGGATCGATGGCGGCCAGCTCGCCGCCGATGGCGACTTGCAGCAAGACTTCCGCCTCTTCGCGCTCGTTGTCGGCGCGGCCCGCTGTAGGGAAATCGGCCGCGCGGTCCACACCGAGGAAGCTGGCGAGGCTCGGCGTCGCTAGTTCGCGCCGCTCGTGCAGCGTCCAGCCCAGCGCGGCAGCGGCGTAGGCCAGGCCGGCGACGGCGTGGCCGACATCGAGTTGGCAATAGCGAAATGCGCGTTCGCCGTACTTCCAGGCCTCGCGCCACATCACTGTGCTGATGCCAATGGCGAGCAGTGGCGCGGCTGCTACCGATGCACCAAAGGCAGCGCGGCATTCGAGCGCGTGGTCGTCCGGGCGGTAGTGATGCACGCCGTCGGCCAATCCTTCGATGCCGACAGCGACGACATAGGCTTCGACCGGATGCAGGTTGCCGCTGGACGGATTGGCGCGCAGCGCCCAGCGCTCCGGCCCGGAGGATTTCCAGGCGGTGAGTGCCAGCGACAGGTTGAGCAGGACGCCGATGCTCGCCAGATCGACCGGTGCCGCATTCGCCATCGCCGCGCTACGCCATGGCTGCTGCAACGCCGCCTGTAGCACCGACGACGCTTCGCTGGCCAACGGCAGATGGACGACCGGCGCGCCGGCGAAACGCCGGAAGGGCGCCGGCTGGGCGTCCCAGTCGAGCGCGGGCGGCCCCGGGGCATAAGCCTCGAAGCGATGTTTGGTGCGCCGGTGATAGGCAAACACCCGGTCGGCGAGAGATGGCTCGGACATGGCAAGAGAATAGCAAGAGTAGCGCCAGAGCCGACGCGGCCTGGATGGCCGCATCCTGACAGACAGGCGACCCTGCTGTCAGCCTGGCTTTGTCGAATTTGCGACAAGGCGGTCAGCCTCACCCCTTGTGGCGTAGCCTCCGCCAATGCCCGGCGCCAGCCGGCTTGCCGGCGGCGACGACAAAGCGGCGTCACGCCGTTCACGACTGGCCCGACACTTGCTCATCGTCATGATCCAGTCCAGTGAAATCCATGCCCATGACAATTGATCGCGATCCAGATGCGGCAGTGACCGCTGCAAGCGCCCTGTGGGGTGAGCCCGAGCGCGCCGAGGCCCTGCTCTTGCAAGCGATGGACGATGCGCCGGAATCGGAAACCGTGCTGATCGCGCTCTATCGCTTCTACTTCTATCGCGGCGAATTGAGCAAGGCGCTCGCGCTGGCCGAGCGTTGCATCGAACACGCCGCGCGCGACATCGGCATCGATCCGGACTGGCGCCAGGTCGTCGCCACCGACATCGACTTCGGCGACTTCTCGCTGCCCCGGCATCGCTTCTATCTGTTCTCGCTCAACGCCTATGGCTACCTACTGGCGCGGCTGGGCCGCATGGAGGATAGCGAAAACGCGCTCTCTGCCGTGATGCGACTGGACCCGAACGACAGAATCGGCAGCGGTCAATTGCTCGGTGTGGTGCGCGCGGGACCGGACCAGGACTGACCCGCGATGACCATGAAGTTCTACATGACGCCGGGTTCCTGCTCCACCGGCATCCACATCCTGCTCGAAGAAATCGGC